>WOYV01000111.1:34900-198673 GCA_011620585.1 Draconibacterium sp. | reverse complement strand
GTATCGTGGCCCGCAATTTCTTCTATTTCGTATTCGGCTCCTTTTATTAACACATTTGGAGTTATTTTTTTGATGAGTTCAGCCGGTGTTTCTTCTTCGAAAATAACAATAGCATCTACTGCCTCGAAAGCAGCCAGCACTGCTGCACGCTCCATCACACCAAGTATTGGCCGGTTTTCGCCTTTTAATTTACGCACCGAATCATCCGAATTAAGGCCTACAACCATTTTTGTTCCGTAAGCCGCTGCACTTTGTAGCGAATCCACATGTCCGTGATGAATAAGGTCGAAACAGCCGTTGGTAAAAACAATGGTATGATTGCTCCCTTTCCAGATCGAAAGCATGGGCGAAAAGGCTTCGAAGCTTTTAAATATTTTTGAACGGGTCATTAAGTTCATAGCTGACTGAATTTATCCCGAAATTTATCGCTTTCCAATCACATCCAAAAATATGTAGCTATTATTTAGAATAAATAAAAATTCCCCCCCCATGAATTTTTAACATTTCCGATCGGAAATAAATTCTATTTTTGTTTTAACTGAACACAGGAGAACCCCTGGTCGGTAACACAGATTTTAAAAGGACAGTAATTTATATTGGGTGAATTAGAAACACTGTGGTGTTTTTGATGATGGTTTTGGTTTGATTTGACTTTAGAAATATAGAAAAACAATTTCTACATGCAGTAATAACTGATGAGCAAGACAACGAATTAAAACAATATAAAAACAAGGGCTAAAAAAAGCAACCCAGCCCTTATAACCAATAGGTCTTCGGACCGGGTTGCAGCGTTTTAATTATAAACCCGGAGAGGGAAGTAAGTGGCTCCCCTTTCCACAAAACTGTACAAACGTATGAAAAAATTAGTTTTGTTTGCTATGGGAGCAATGGGATTAAGCATTTTTAATGCTTGCCAAAAAAGTGATGAACTAATCCACCAGCCGGTGGATGTACAGTCGCTTGAAGCGACTAAACCAGATGTTTTTGTTGAGAATGGATATCTGGTATTTAAGAATATGAATGTTGTTGATAGCGTTATCTCAATGCTTGGCAAAATGACCAGACCAGAAAAAGAAGCGTGGGAAGCTCAAATGGGGTTTAAATCCGCTAGGGTTGAATATGATCGCTTATATGATGAGTATGATAAATTGGAATCTTATGAAGCCTTTTTATCTTTTAAACAAAAACATCAGGATGAGTTGATGTTTAATGAAACAGATGAAGATGATTGCTCTATAGATTATCCATACAATACCAATTTTTTTAGGCCCGTGTTAAATAACAAAGGTTTGTTAAAAATTGGGAGTACTGTAATTAAATATATGAAAGATAAACAAGTTACTGTTTTTGACGGCGATATGAATAAAGTAGATAACTGGCAGGAGTATTTAAGTGACCCAATGGTTAAAGTCAGCAATATGCTTAAATCACTCGACAGGCAAAGTCAATACACTTTTCCGGAAGATGATCCAGCAGGGAATAATAGTGCCTGGCATATGCGAGACGGAATCTCAGATAGACGATTTTTAAATGAAATTTGGTGTGAAAGAGAAACCGTACATATCTATGATGCTCCGTTTTGGCATTACGACAGTTATCTGACAGTTTACCTTAATCAAAGGGGGCAAAAAAAGTCGTGGGGAAAATGGAGGAACTATAATACAGTTTTTGGCACACGCGAAATTAGCTGTAAAATTAATTCTAGTTACTCAAATGTAGAATATTATGATTGGCATTCATATATGAGTCCGGAAACTTCCAGTATCAACTTTATATTATACACGAACTATGTTTATAGTCAAACTGATACGTATCAACCAATTCCTACAGTAAAATTTTCCGCTGATGTAACATTCAGGGGTTGGGGGTTTGATAATAATATGTATAACAGAATTGATAACCCAGAGGGTTTTACTTTAAGCACATATGCAACCCCTCCAGGATGGGGTTATTAATGCAATGTAAGCCGGAGTATTATCTCCGGCTTACAGTATAACTTAGTATGAAACTGGCATACGAGAAAAGACTTTTAATACACAAGTCAATGATTATGCAGGTTCCATCAGTTACCATATTAAATTTTAAAGTATAAACGAATGAGATATTGTAAATTACTTTTACCAGCGTTTATTTTTTTTACACTTTTTTCGTGCGAAAAAGAGGTAACCCTTAATTTATCGCATGAACCGACACTTTGTCTGAATTGTATCCTTAACCCCGATTCGATGATAAGCGCAAGCCTTTCGATATCAAAAGCCTTAAATGCCTCCGGTGATTTTGAATCGGTAAATAATGCTTCGGTGCTGTTGTATGAAGATGGCAGTTTATTTGGAGAACTGCAAAGAACAGGAAACGGCAACTACCGGTTAAACAAAAAACCATCTGTCAGTAAAAATTATAAAATTGTGGCACAGGCTCCGGGGTATACCTCAGTAACAGCAACTACCATAGTTCCAAGATTTCCCGAGGTGGCTACTACCAGGGATACCACTGCCGAAGAACTAAATCCTCAAGGTATACATAGTACTTATAGTTATATCGTATTTGATTTAAATGTACAATTATTCGATAAACCAGGTGCCGACAATTATTGGTTATATTCTTCGTGGATAGTTAATGACAGAAGGTATGGAGGTGGTTGCCATCCAATAAATGCACCTTTTGTAGATACTTTTAACCGGATAATTGACTCTGAAGAGAAATATGGTTTTAGGCATTTCCTGCAAATCCGTATTTTCGACGAAGGATACGATGGAGAAACTCTTGCATTTACAATACCTGATTTTGTAAAATATTCAGCGGAAGTGAATAATGAATTGGGGTACCAGTATTTTTTAAATGCTGACGAACATTACGATAAATACATAAAAACAACAATAATGAACCGGATGAAAGAAACCTCGGAACTGCCCTTTTACGAACCGATACAAATCTATTCGAATATAGAAAACGGTTATGGTATTTTTGGTTCATGTGCTATAACCGCCGTTAAATTATAATTTCCAATTAATGAAAAAATATATTTTTCTTACCCCGGCGTTTTTCTTGCCATTTTTAATTAGCGCCCAAAACAAATTTACAGTTTCAGGATATGTAAGCGATTATACTTCAGGTGAACGACTGATCGGGGCAACGGTTTATAACTCTGCTACAGGCAAAGGCGCCGTGTGTAATAATTATGGTTTTTTTAGTTTAAGTGATAAGGAAGGGAATAGCACTTTAGTGTTTCAATTTGTTGGATATAAAAAGAAACGGGTAGAATTAAACTTAACAAAAGATACTTTGTTGAATATTCGCCTTGAAAGGGGGATTGAAATTGAAGAAGTTGAAGTGAAAGGCTTTCATATAAAACAAAATAATCCTGAATTATCAACTCTGAATCAGCCAAAGATTACAATGCAAACTATTGAAACGGCTCCTGTTATTTTGGGAGAACACGATGTTCTAAAAACCCTGCAGTTTTTACCGGGGATAAAGCAGGGCGCCGAAAACACTGCTGGATTTAATGTTCGGGGCGGTAGCGCCGACCAAAACCTGATTCTACTAGACGGGGTACCCGTATATAACGTAAACCACATGATGGGTTTCTTTTCGGTATTTAATACCGATGCCATTAAAAATGTCAACTTTATAAAGGGTGGCATTCCGGCAAGGTATGGTGGAAAGTTATCCTCAATACTTGATATTTCGATGAAAGAGGGAAACCTGAAAGAAAGCAGTGGTATTTTCTCAATCAGCCCAATGGCCGCAAGGTTTACCTACGAAGCGCCTATTAAACAAGATACCGCTGCATTTATTGTATCGCTTCGCAGGACATTTTTTGATATCCCTATGGTAGCTTTTGAAAAAATCAATGGCGAAAATGGAAGCTTTGGCTACAACTTTTACGACATTAATATAAAAACTAACTGGATTTTGAATCCAAAAAACAGATTGTATTTTAGCTTTTATACCGGAAAAGATAAACAGTTTGCCACTACAAAAGAGAAAGATTCAAAAACCATATATAATTACCGTTGGGGCAATTTTACATCGGTATTCCGGTGGAACAAGGTTTTTACATCCAAGCTGTTTTCAAATACTTCAATATATTACAGCCTATATAACCATAACGAACTAATTAAAATTGAAGAAAATAATAAGCTAACCTTGTTTAAAACAAGTTCTGACCTTCAGGACATTGCACTAAAATCCGATTTCGATTTCTATGTTTCGCCCCAATATACAATCCGTTTTGGCGGCAAACTTTCGCAATTGGTTTTCAATCCCAATATCATACAGGTAAAGGATGCTGAGTCAGATATTTCGTTCAACGATGAAAACAAAACCCGTGCAACGCAATCCGAGATCTACTTTGAAAATGCTTTTGATCTTCAAAAATTAAAACTAAATATAGGGGCACGTTTGTCAGGATATTCTACCGGAAAAACGAAATATTTGAATTTTCAACCGCGCCTGTCAGCCAATCTGGAACTATCCTCAAAGCTGAATATGTCGGCATCATACACGAAAATGGCACAGAATATTCATTTATTAACTAACTCATCTTTAGGCATGCCTACTGATTTATGGGTTGCTTCAACCGATAGAGTAGGGCCACAAGAGGCAAGCCAAGCAACCTTTGGTTTGTCGCGTCAAATACAAAAGGATTATACAATAAGTGTGGAAGCTTATTATAAATGGATGAAAGATGTGGTCCGGTTCGATGAGGGAGCAGCCTTTTTAGACACAAAAGAATCAAGTTGGGATAAAAATGTATTAGTAGGTGATGGCAAAGCTTATGGGGTGGAATGGATGGTACAAAAAAACAGTGGCAACTTAACAGGAATGTTGTCTTATACACTGTCATGGTCAGAACGAAGATTTGATGGATTAAACCATGGGAGATGGTTCCCTTTTAAGTTCGACCGACGCCATGACGTCTCCTTACTGGCTACTTACAAATTCAAAAAATACTATGAAAAAATACGTTCGCTGTCAATTGGGTTTACATTGCAATCAGGGAACAATATAAGCCTTCCCGATTTTGAATATGCCGGACTATTAACACCAGGGAGAGAGTTTAATTATTATCATGATTCATGGGAAACCGTCCGACAAACCTATGACCATCCAAATAATTTTAGAATGCCTGCATTCCATCACCTCGATATTGGTTACAACATCGTAAAGCAGAAAACAGACCGGAAAAGTATTACATGGACATTCTCGGTTTATAATGTTTACAACCGAATGAATCCGTGGTATTATCAAAAAGACAAAAATGATAAAATAAAACAAGTATCATTATTTCCCTTCTTCCCGTCGGTTGGATTTACGTACAGGTGGTAACAAAGACAGTTAGCTCCTTAAAAAGTTGATTTATGAAAAACAGAAAATTTATGATTATTATTTTGAATAGAAAATTACATCCTATGAATTTTTAACATTTCCGATCGAAAATAAATTCTATTTTTGTTTTAACTGAACACAGGAGAACCCCTGGTCGGTAACACAGATTTTTAAAGGACAGTAATTTATATTGGGTGAATTAGGAACACTGAGGTGTTTTTGATGATGGGATGAGTGATTTTAGTAATTCAATTTGTAAAGTGGAAATAAGGTATTTCATTATAAATAACAAAAGTTGAACAATAAAAACAACATAAACCCAAGGGCTAAAAAAGCAACCCAGCCATTTTAACCAATAGGTCTTCGGACCGGGTTGCAACTGATGTTTTATTAATCGGAACGGGGAGCAGCCACTCCCCGTTCCACAAAACTTAACAAAGAACTGAAAAAATTAGTTTTGTTTGCTATGGCAGCAATGAGTTTAAGCATTTTTAATGCTTGCCAAAAAAGTGATGAACTGATCGATCAAAGTATCGATGAACAGTTGCTTGATGTAACTAAACCTGATGTTTATTCTGAAAATGGATATCTGGTCGTAAAAAGTTTTGAAACCGCTGATAGTTTAAGATTGATGTTGCAAAACAAATCTCTTGAGGAACAATCCATTTGGGAAAATCAAATGGGATTAAAATCTGCAAAAACTTTCAGAGCCCAGGCATCTGATGAATTGGCTGGATTTGAGAATTTGACCGAAGCTAAAAAATACGCTGAGGAATTAGTCAAAGAAGGTTATTTTAATATGGCGGATTCGTCGTTATGTTATCCTTTCATGGATTTTACTTGGGATTGTATTTTAAATAAAAATGGTGTTATAAAAATTGATGATGTTTTATATTGCTTTCAAAATGACGCCCAGATTTCAATTATTGATGGCAAAGTGGAAACATTAAATCAATATTTGAATAATCCCTCAGACTGTGATACCAGTATCGTTAAGATATATTCTTTTGAAAAGTTAAAATCTACATTACCGACTAATTATGGAACTGTGGAAAGCGTAAGGAAATATTCAGAAGGAGGAGGGGTAAGGTGGACATTCTACTTCAAATATGGTCAAGCCACTATGGAAATACCAAATCCCAATGGAGGTTTACATACAATACAGAATGGCCTTAAGTATTATCTGTATTTTCATAAAGAGAAGAAAGCGACATTTGGGTGGCGCGATTCCAAAGGCTATTTTAGTGTTCAACATCTAAGTTATGATTTGGGCGGTAATTATGATGTGCATGAAGGAGCTTACTTTCTCCGCTATGTCAATATGACCCCAGCTTCAGGTTACACACAAGTAAATTATTCAGAACTTTCAAATGTATATCTTGATGTAAGACAGTGGAATTTTGAGTGGCCGTTAGACCCTATTCCTTCATCCTATCCTGGTACTGCCCCGATCATAAATAATTTTTCTTGCAATGGTAAACTTATATCTCATGATTTGATTATAAATTTGACCATCAATTAAAAACTTCTATGGAAGCTCAATATGATATTGAGCTTCCATTTTAAACAGAAAACATGAAACAGATTACAATTATTTTATGCTTGTTATTTGCAGGCTATTACTCCTTCTCTCAAGAAAAAACAGAATTCGGAATAACGGCCGAAGGATCACGGTTTATGCCACATCGCAAAGAATACCCAGGCTCCAACAATCACGATTGGGCAACCAAAAACGGGTTTGGAACCGGAATTGGTGTTTATGCTTCGCACAATTTATTTCGGAGGGTTTCTGCCGATATCGGTCTTGCATACCGATACAAACAAATGCAGCAACATTATTCAGTATATACAGGTTCTGATGACCCTGTTACAGGATATTCTGTTAGTGTGCAAGGTTGGGACAAACTTCCGATGCACTATGTAGTTGTTCCCATTCACCTTAAGATGTTATTGAGTAAGTCCTTTTTTATTAGAGGTGGTATCGAATCCACCTGGCTAACGAATTACGAAGTAGTAAATGAAAAGCCCGAGTTTAACTGGGTAATTGGACTGGGAAGTCAAAAATATAAACTAAAGTGGTCGCTTAATTACATCAGAGGGTTTAAGGAACAGGGATTTGGTGATAAAACGATTGAAGCTGACGGACACTATAAAGGCTCAATCAACAGAAACAACATGCTTCAGCTCCAGCTTTCCTATCCAATCGGCCAATTAAAGTTTTGATTCATGAGTATACAGCTCTAAAACTACCTTGTAGTTTGAGCAAGGAGTTCCAATTTATGCATCACCTTTAACATAAATTTGTGGCTATTAACAAACGTTGCATTGTGAGATATATTTAGGTTTTATTTCTTGCATATGGTTCACATGTAAAAACCCTATTAAAAAAAAGCGAATAAAGTACCATTGCTATTTATAGTTTAATAGAAAACACGCCTTCAACCTCTAAAAAAATGACGAAACAGAAATTAACCTTTTTACTATTATTCATAAGCACAGTTGTTCAGGTTTCAGCGCAAAAGAACATAACGATCTCGGGTTTTATTCGTGACTCTGTTTCTGCCGAAAACCTGTACCACGCCACTATTTACGAAGCAAACAATAAACAAGGTACCATAAGTAACGCCTATGGCTTTTATTCGTTAAGCATTCCTTCAGGCAAGGTGCAATTGCATGTTTCATTTGTTGGTTATAAAGAACAAGTACTTTCTTTTGATGCCCAAACCGACACTACTATCAATTTTCAGTTAAGTACAAAGAATGATTTACAGGAAGTAGTTGTAACAGCACAATCGTTAAAACAAAAACCAACTTTTGCCGGGCACGAACAAATCGATATGCAAACGGTTAAAGCCCTGCCAGCCTTTGCCGGGGAACAGGATGTTTTGAAAAGCCTCACAATTTTGCCGGGTGTCCAACAAGGCTATGAAGGAAGCGCCGGGGTATTTGTGCGGGGTGGCAGTCCCGACCAGAACCTGATCCTGCTCGATGGAGTCCCCGTTTATAATGCTACCCACTTATTTGGTTTTGTTTCGGTATTTACGCCCGAAGCCCTGCAAAGTGTGGATTTTTACAAAGGTGGTTTTCCGGCTCGTTACGGTGCCCGCTTGTCGTCGGTTATTGATGTGCGCATGAAAGAAGGAAATAAAAACCATCCTGAAACCGATCTCACCATTGGCCCGATAACTTCAAAATATACCCATCAGGGCCCCATAAAAAAAGGTAATTCGTCGTATTTAGTTTCTGCCCGCCGTACTCTGCTCGACTTATTTGTTACCGGTATTGCAAAAATAAGCCAGGCTTCAAACAACGAGGTTGTTGTGCCCGGATTAAATTTGTACGATCTGAATGCAAAATTTAATTTCGAGCTTAATCCTAAAAACCGTTTGTATGTAAGCTTTTACGGCGGCGGCGACCGTTTGTCTTCTAGCTTTAAAGACAACTATTCGTATGAAGAGAGCGAAACCAAACAAAGCACCAAAGTAAAACTGAAATGGGGAAACCAAATTGGCGCGCTACGATGGACGAGCCAGTTGGGAAACAGGCTCTATTTAAATACAAGCCTTTCCAGCGGTTCATTTCGCTATAACATTCACAATAAGTACACTCAATCCGTTAAAAATCAGGACGGGGAAGAAGAGATTTGGTCTGATATTGTTTACAAAACCCGGGTAAACAATAACAAACTACAATTTCTATTCGATTGGTATTTGCCTAAAAATAAAATTCAGTCTGGTACAAGCGCAGAATTAAATAGCTATCTGCCCGGTGAACAAGAAATTGATCGGCACGACGGCCAAAATACTCAAAGGGGCAACGGCGAGGTAAACAATAAGGCTCTGGCATTTTTTATAGACGATCAGCTTAATATTGGCAATAAATTTACCCTGCAGGGTGGACTTCGGTTTGACTTATATGATTTGGGAGGGAAATGGCACAGTTATATTACGCCTCGGGCAAATGCTAAATTGGCAGTACATAATAATCTAAGCCTATTCCTTTCGTACGACCAAATGGTACAACCGCTGCATTTATTAACTAATAGTAGTGTTGGCTTACCGTCTGATATTTGGGTACCTGCCACCGAAAATGTTAAACCCGAAACGTCGCAACAAATCACCTTTGGCAGCTATTTAAAAGTTAACGACAAGTTCTCTTATAAATTCGACTCATACTACAAAACCATGGATGGCGTAATAAATTACAAAGCAGGAAACAGCTTCATGGATATTTACGACAATTGGGAAAATCTGGTTGAAACCGGCAGCGGCGAAGCCTGGGGTTTCGAAAACTCATGGAATTACAAAACGTCGCGATTAAATGCATGGGTAAATTATACGCTTTCGTGGAACGAGCGCAAATTTGAAAGCATCAATAGCGGCAATGCTTTCCCGTTTAAATTCGACCGCCGCCACGACATTAATTTAGGCTTTGTGTATAATTTAACCGATAATATTGAGTGTTCAGCAGTGTGGACTTATCAAACCGGAATTGCTGCTACTATTCCTGTGCAGGATTTTCAGGCAGCAGGACCAATCGACTATACGATTACCGATTTTATTACCAATATTGATATTGAAGACACCCACCGTATTCAATACTTCGATGAGTACAACAGCTATCGGCTACCTGCATTTCATCATTTAGACCTTAGTGTTACGTTTAAAAAACAAATCGGAAGTCTTTTCCGCGAATGGAAACTGGGCGTTTATAATGCCTATGCACGTCAGAATGCATACATGTACTATCCGCAAACATCGCCCACTGGCGAAACGAAGTATAAACAAGTGTGTATTTTTCCAATACTTCCATCAATTAGTTACCATATAAAATTTTAAGGCTGGACGAATTATGAAGAAGTTTATTTTTAAATATTTACTCGTATCATTCTCGGTGTTTTTTACATTTCCGGCTTGTGTTAAAGACATGGAAATTGATGTGCCTGAAACCACCAAAGAAGTTGTTGTTACTTGTTTATTTAATCCTCAGGACAAATGGGAGCTTACACTTTCAGAAACCAAAAATATTCAAGAAAGCGACGACATTTATATTGAAGATGCAAACGTGGAGATCACCTCTGAAACAGGTGAAATTATTGTACTTGATTATACGGGGCAAAAAGGGGTATATAAAAGCGATGACTACCCCGAGATGGGCAAAACCTATACCCTAAAAGTTAATATTCAGGGGCATAAAGAAATTTCAGCAGAAAGTACGGTTCCCAATTTTGTTAAAGCCACTGTTCCCGATTTTGAAATAAAATGGGTAAAATACCTTTATCCCAATAATCTTATGGATTACGATGTTTTTCCTCTGCAGGTAAACTTTGGAGAAACTGTACAAGATGCACGGTTCCTGTTCCGTTCCTACTATTTTGATCCGAGCGAAGGATATAAACGGTACATGCTTACAATGGAGTCTTTGGATAAACTTAAAAAGGCAGGTTTACCGGAAAACGCATACACCGAATCAGTAACGCTGGTTGACCAATGGCTCGTAAATCAGTGGGCCTTTGATCATATTCTCTACGACTTTGTTGTGGATTTTGATTTAAAAAATAGACTATCGCATCTATTACATCAAGAATTAAAACAAAAGACCGTCTCAGCACGTGAGTACGAAGCTTTTGGGAGATCGGTATGTTTTGGAAATGACTTTTGGCTGAATAATGTTTCTTACGATGTGATTACCGTAATTGGCGAGGGACAGAATATTAATCAGGCAGATTTGCTTTATTCAGAAATGAACCTAAAATATAATATGGATAAAAACAGCCCGATGGGTTGGGAATTTTGGTTAGAAGCCGTGCAGGGAAGTAAAGATTATATCGACTATTATCGTTCCTATATTTTACAGGTAAGCCAGCGCATAAATCCGTATTCCGAGCCAGTTATGGTGCAGTCAAATTTAAATAACGCAACAGGAATTTTTGCCGGGTTTAACCGGCAAATGATACTCTTATTTATTTATTAAAAAACATAGCAGGTAACTACACCACCGAACTTTACAAAAGCAGTTTTCTTCCTTTCTTGCCTGTTATAAATTATAGTTGGTGGTTCCAAATAAAAAACCTCGGGGCTATTTAGCCCCGAGGTCGGAATCTATTTTGAGAAAACTTTTAAACAATGCTATTTGTCTCCGTATCGGGGAAAACCAAACTGGGTTTAAAGGTTTTGGCTTCTTCGAAATCCATTTGCGCATAGGATATAATAATCACCACATCGCCAACGGCCACTTTTCGTGCGGCAGGCCCGTTCAGGCAAATGGTGCCCGAGCCACGCTCGCCTTTAATTATATAGGTTTCGAGGCGTTCGCCGTTATTAATATTTACCACCTGCACCTTTTCGTATTCGATCAGGTTGGCGGCATCCATCAAATCCTCGTCAATGGTAATGCTCCCTACATATTGCAGGTTGGCTTCGGTAACGGTTACCTTATGAATTTTCGATTTACAAACTTCAATAAACATGACTTTGCTTTCTCTAATTAAAAACAATGTTGTCGATCAGTCTGATCTTTCCACAAAATACTGCGATGCAGCCAACCTTGGTATTTTCCTCGTTCCAGTTGTTTACCGCCTGCAGTTGTTCATCATCTACAATTTCAAAATATTCAACATCCAGGAATGGGTTTTTGTTGATTGTATCCACCACCCAATTCGCGAGTTCTTGTACGTTTTTTTGCGTGCTAAGTTGTTTCGCTGCAAAAAGAGTTTGCGAAATCAAGGCCGCATTTTCGCGTTGTTCGGCGCTTAGTAATTCATTCCGCGAACTCATGGCCAACCCGCTTTTTTCACGAACAATGTCGCAAGCTACAATTTCGATGGGCAGACCGAGCTGCTTTACCATATTTTTAATGATAACCAGTTGTTGAAAATCCTTCAAGCCAAAATAGGCTATTTGTGGTTGTACCATGTCGAACAGGCGACTGACCACCTGTGCCACCCCATTAAAATGCCCTAGCCTGAATTTGCCTTCCATCACGGTTTCGAGCATCCCAAAATTAAATTTTCGCGTGTCGGGTTTGGGATAAACTTCCTGAACCGAAGGCGCAAAAACAATGTGGCAAGCGGTAGATTCGAGTAATTTAAGATCGTTTTCGAGTGTGCGCGGATAACGTTCCAGATCTTTAGGATCGTTAAACTGCGTAGGATTAACAAAAATACTGACGACCACAAGCTGGTTTTCAGCCACTGCCCGTCGCACCAACGCAAGGTGCCCTTCGTGCAAAGCGCCCATGGTAGGTACAAAGCCAACACCTGCTGTGTCACTGGCTTGCATCAATTCCTTTTGCAGGTCTTTTACTGTTCCAACGAGTTTCATTCCCCTCTTTTTGCGTCTGCAAAGTAAACAAATATTATTGTGAAAACGGAACATTAAATGGTTGTAGTAACTGAAGCTAACCCACTTAAATTGAATATTCCGTTTATTTTTATTACTTTTGCCCCCTGTTTTTAACTGCACTTATTGGTTAATGGAAAAGAAAAGAATCCTATACATTTCTCAAGAAATTACACCTTATTTACCGGAAAGTGAGATGTCGGAAATTGCCCGCTACCTGCCGCAAGGCATACAGGAACGCGGCCGGGAGATTAGAACATTTATGCCACGTTACGGAAATGTAAACGAACGGCGCAACCAGTTACACGAAGTTATCCGACTGTCGGGGATGAACCTTGTGATCAACGATACCGATCACCCGCTGATCATTAAAGTTGCCTCGATCCAGGCAGCCCGAATGCAGGTGTATTTTATTGATAACGAGGATTATTTTCATCGAAAGGCGGTACTTGCCGACGACAAGGGAAACGAATTCGAGGATAACGACGAACGCGCTATCTTTTTTGCACGCGGAGTGCTCGAAACCGTGATCAAACTGCGCTGGGCACCCGATCTGATCCACTGTCACGGATGGCTGACATCACTTGTACCGCTGTACATAAAAAAATATTACTACAACGACCCGCTTTTCCGCAACTCAAAAGTTGTTTACTCGGCATATAATGATGACTTTAAAAAAACATTAAGTAAAGATTTTAATCAGAAATTGTTGTTGGAAGGTGTAACAACCGACGACGTTGCGGTGATTAAAGATCCTACTTACGAAAACGTAAGTAAACTCGCCATCGATTATTCCGATGGAGTGATACAGGGAACTGAAAAGATCAACCCAAAGGTGAAAGAGTACATAAAAAACACCGGGAAATTGTTCCTCGATTATCAGCCAAAAGAAACCTACATCGATGCATACAACGAATTCTACGATAAAGTTGACTAAAGTGGCGAGTGTTAAAAGATCAAAATAATTTTTAAAAAGTTCAATTTTACAAGGATAGCTCCCCTGCTCTCGTTGTTTTTTAATACGTTTGTGTAATTTTTAGCTTACCTGTAAAAACGGTGGGTAGCCATAACAACAAGAATTTAAATCAGAAAATCAGTGAAGAAATATATTCGTCAGTTTGGAATAATCGCAGCCGGGGCCTTGCTTTTTATGCTGGGCTTTTCGTCGTGTAACGAATACAGCGATCTTGGTCTCGAAATATTACCGGGAACCGACCTCATCAACGTTAAAAATGTGGTGGTAAAAGACAGCATCACGGCTTATGCCAACAGCGAAACAGGAATTGTTACCAGTAAATCGGGTTATAACCTTTTGGGAAGTTTTAACGATCCGGTTTTTGGCGCTACAAATGCCAGTTTTGCAGCACAACTCAGAATCACTTCCTTTCCCGACTTTGGCACTAACCCCGTGGCTGATTCGGTTTTTATGTTTCTCTACTACACGGGCGTTTATGGCGACACAATTACAGAACAGCATTTGAAAGTGTATGAATTGGAATCGTCGCTCGATCCCGATGAAGAATACAAACAGGATATCGATCTGAAAACAATGGCTTCGAACCAGTTATTGGGCGAACTTTCATTTACCCCTAAAGTTAAACTCGATTCAACATATGGAGATACACTGCTGCAGCTTTTACAAATCCCTATTGATCCTTCATTGGGGGAAAAACTGGTTTCGGCCGATTCATTAGACAAAGTTTCAAACGACGCTTTTCTGCAATTTTTTAAAGGATTGTACATCGAGAGCGAACAGGGCAACTCTGGTGTCGGATCGCTGATAACCCTAAATGCTTCGGCTACCAGTACTTTTCAAGGTTCGGCGTTGGTAATTTATTACAACAACGATGAAAATCTGGCACAAGACGAACCGGATACTTTATCACGGGCTTTCATTATAACAGAGAACAGTGCCAGGGTTACCAATATTACACACGATTACACAGGTACTCCATTTGTGAACGATTTGGACCAGCAGGTGAAGCAGGATAACCAGATTTATATTCAACCCACCGGAGGATTGAAATCAAGGGTTTGGATTGGAGGATTATCGGGATGGAGGGATTCAGTAAATGTTTCGATCAATAAAGCTGAACTGGTTTTCCAAATCGATACCGTAGCCAGCAACATTGAAAATTATCCACCACCGTCACAACTTACGCTCACTTTTGTAGATAACGATGGCGAAGAACGATTGCCGATCGATTACTATTTCAGCCCTTACTTCTACAATGGCTATCTGAACACCGACGATTACACTTATCATTTCAATATCACCCAGCACATTCAGCGGGTAATTAATGTTACCGATCAGGAAAATGCAGATTATGTGGGGAACCATGGGTTTTATCTTACAACAGGGCAACGTGCCGACGATGCCAAACGGGTAATACTTGAAGGCACAAAACGAAACAGCGGAATTAAATTTATTGTAACGTACTCAGAGTACTTACAGTAAACAAATGATACAAAAAGGAAAGGGCAGCCCGTTAAGCTGCCCTTTCCTTTTTGAGTCGTTCTGCTATTTCGTTTTAATTTTCACTACGGTCCTTTCGCGATCCTTTTTTGCTTTGTTCACCTCAATACTCTGAATGTCGCCGTTTTCCAAGTTCTTTATTTCTTCTATTGTTGCCTTTTCACCATTCAGAAAGTAATCGGCGCTGTCGCCCGGATAATTCAGGAAAATTGGTTGAACACGATAACGCTCGGCCATTTCACGCGCTCTTTCTGCCATTTCCATTTGTTTTTGAGCCTGTTTTTCGGCCTGTTCCCGGAACTGTTTCATCTGTTGATCAGAGAACTGCGCACTGCGTTCGGCCATCACCTTCGCGGCTTCTTCAAATTCGCGTGCCCTGTCCTCGCTGAAATATCTTCCAACATCGCTTCCAATATATTGGTACGGACTTTTATTATCGATTTTATACAGGTTTTCCAAACCCCTCAGGTTTAAGGCCGAGCTGAGTGAGGCTACGTTTGCCAGATCGATGTCGCCATTCAACTCAACCAGATTGGTGGCCGCTGATGAGTTGGTGACGAGTGCAAGCGAGTTTACTTTATCATTACTCTTTTTGAGGTACACTTTTACATCTTCGCCCATTCGCTTTTCTGTTTTCAGCAAAGTGAACCCCCCTGTTTTGTAATGGTCCAGAATTTCGTTGTACATCACATCGCGTTCTTTTTTGTTGGCCTCCTTTTGTTTGTCGTATTCATTCTGGTCGAATTTCTGACTTACAAACGCTGGTCCTGCGTAACCACTCTGTGAGACAACCAATATGTTATCGAGATTTTTCAGGGCGGACGAAACATCAGGATTGTCTTCGAGTTTTTTCTTTTTCAGGTACAGATCGAACATGTCGCTGGTGAGCATGCTCGCGCTAAACCCGTCTTTTTCAGAATATTTCTCGGTAAGCTGTTCGAAAAAAACCTTCGAATCCTGCGTTTGTGCTGTCATCGAAAATCCGATCAACAACCCCAGTATCAATAAATTTCTCATCGTTTTATCCTTTAAAATTTTACTTCGTTTTTATACTGAATGGAGCCTGTAGCCTCCCTTTCTTTTACGCTAGTTTATAATTATTTCCACATCATCGTCTACCCATAGCACCATCATTTCCTTTTGTTCCTCGGGTTGTAAACTCTGCGAAACCTGGAACAGTGCATGTTCCATTACAAAAAAGTTGTTTTCCATTTTTGTTTTCCGTTCATGACGGAAATCGAGGTAAACTGTTAACAGAATTACGATTACTGCCGCTGTTGAAGCAATCGAATACCAAGGTAAACGACGGGTGCGCCCCGCAGAATGTTGATGTTTTTCAAGACCGGCAAACAAGCTTTGTTCCAGGTCTTCCGGCACGGTTGCTTCGTTTTCGAAAAAACGGAACATTTCCTGCTCAGCCTCCGGCAAGGTATTTTTGGCCATCAGTTCCCGCAACTCCTTTTCTTCCGCAAGTGATGTCTCGCCCTTAAAGTATTTTTCCTGCAACTTTTTCTGATAATCCATATTCGTACGTTTTTTCAATTTCCTCTTTTACTTTCTGTCGTGCCCTCGATAATAAAACCCGGATGTGAGGCACCTCGTAACCGGTCATTTCCCTAATTTCGTCGAATTCAAAACCATCGATGTCGCGCAGCCTGATCACGGTTTGGTATTTTTCGGGCAACTCTTCGATAATCTTTTTTACGTGTTCCAGTTTCTCGCTCGCCTCGCTGCCATCGTGTACTTTTAGCAACAAAAGTTTCTGATCGTCGCTCCCACTCATTCTCATCGGTCGCTTCTTCTTTAAAAGGTCGAAGCTGTGATTACGGGCCGTGGTAATGATATAAGCCGCCGGATTGTCGCACTTCGCCAAATCACTGCGTTTGTTCCACAGTTTCACCATCAGATCCTGCAAGGCATCGCGCGTTTCTTCCTCGTTGCCCAAAATCCTGAACAACATCGGATAGAGTTTTCGCGAGAACGGAATTACCTTATTTTTGAATTCTTCTGTGGTCATCTGTTACATCTGACGAATTGCTTTTGAATTTATAACAAAAACATTACTTTTTTTGAATTCGCAATGGATTACAGATTATTCAATATGCATATCCAATGTTACCACAAAAGAAAAATCAATTCAAAAACTCTCCCTCACTCCCTCTCTTTGCAAAGAGAGGGACGATTGTATCGAAGATATAGTCAGGGTAAGTTTTCAAGATAATTTTAACAAATAACTTATCCACAACACCTTGACACGAAATAACGATAATTGTGATAAGGAAACGGATAATCAGTTTATACAATGTATTGCAAAATGTTTGTTTATTTTTGGCTTCTGAAAAAATGACCATTACGTATTTCATAACCTTTTTACTGATTGGCATCGGGCTGAGTTTCGATTCATTTGCCGTGTCGGTTTCGGTAGGGCTTCTAAAGCCCGAAATCCGTTTTTTGAAAGCCTGCAAAGTGGCCTTTTCACTCGCCTTTTTCCAGGCGGTATTTCCTTTTCTGGGATGGTACATTGGGAGCGCTATCGAAGAGGTGATCTCTTCCCTTGATCACTGGCTTGCTTTTGGGCTCTTACTTTTTATCGGGGCCCGGATGATTATGGAAGGCCGGAACGATGAGAGTACCCTTAAAAACCTCGATCCTTTCAAGCCAGGCGTTCTCATTAGCCTTTCAGTGGCTACCAGTATCGATGCTTTTGTTATCGGAATTACTTTTGGATTTCTCGATCTGCCAATTTATTTTCCAATGGCTGTGATTGGTGGGGTAACTTTTGTAGCATCGATGCTCGGCTTGCTTTTTGGCAAATATATTCCGGCACGCCGCAGCCACCAGTCACTTATTTTAGGAGGTATAATTCTAATACTAATCGGGGCTAAAGTACTGGTCGAACATCTTTGGTTTTAATCACCGAACATCCACTTCTGCAATCCTGTTAACAAACCAGGTTAACTTTGCTTTTTACAAATATCACCACGCAATCTCCCCGAAAAAACGTACTTTCATGCGATAAAAATCGATTTAATCATGCCGAAAATAAGAGTCACCCGTAAGTTTAGTTTTGAAATGGCGCATGCACTTTTCGGGTACGACGGACTGTGCCGAAACATTCACGGACACACCTACCACCTTGAAGTGTGCCTGCTTGGCGAGGTAAAATACGAAGCAGGTCATCCGAAAGACGGGATGGTGATCGACTTTGGCAAACTAAAAGGGATTGTAAAAAGCAACATCGTCGACATTTTCGATCATGCGTTGCTGGTAAACTCGCTCTTCCCGAAAGATAGCATTGAAGCTTTTCAGAAAGCCACCGAACGCCTCATCGTTGTCGATTTTCAACCTACCACCGAAAACCTGGTCATCCATTTTGTAAAAATTCTTCAACAAGAACTGCCTTCAAACGTTTCACTTTTAAGCATGCGTTTGTACGAAACAAGCAATTCGTTTGCCGAGTGGTTTGCACCCGATAACCAATAAACAATTTACCATGTCCGAAACTGGTCAGAAAAAACTTTTTCTTCTCGATGCCTATGCATTGATTTACCGTAGTTATTTTGCGTTTATCCGCAACCCGCGTTTTAATTCGAAAGGAGTAAATACCTCGGCTATGCTCGGGGTAACTAACACCATAATTCAAGTTCTCGAAAAAGAAAAACCCGATTTTATCGGTGTGGTTTTCGATGTTTCGGCGCCCACTTTCCGACACAATATGTATACCGAATACAAAGCTAACCGCGAAGAAATGCCCGAAGATCTTCGCAAATCGATCCCGTATATCCGAAAAATTATCGAAGCCTTTAATATTCCGATCATCGAAAAAGAAGGATTTGAAGCCGACGATGTGATCGGGACCCTGGCCAAAAAAGCCGAAAAGGAAGGATTTATGACATACATGATGACCCCCGATAAAGACTATGCTCAGTTGGTTTCGGAGAACGTAGTGATGTATAAACCCGGTAAAGCCGGTGGCGATGCCGAAGTGTGGGGAGTAAAAGAAGTGCAGGAGAATTTCGGGATTGAAAACCCTGCACAGATGATTGATATCCTGGGGTTAATGGGCGATTCTGCCGACAATATTCCGGGCTGTCCGGGAATTGGACCCAAAACTGCTGAGAAGCTAATCGCTGAATTTGGAAGCATCGATGAATTGTACAAAAACACCGATAAATTAAAAGGTAAGCAAAAAGAAAATCTGATTGAGAACGAAGAAAAAGTACGGCTTTCGAGAGTGCTGGCCACGATTATTACCGATGTTCCGATAGAGTTTGAGAAAGAAAAACTAATTCGAGAAGAGTTGCATAAAGAGGACCTGAAAAAGCTTTTTGAAGAACTCGAATTCCGTTCGCTCATCACACGTCTCAACCTAACCAACACGCCTGTTGTTACCGAAACAGCCATGCAGGGGACCTTGTTTGGTACGCAGGAAAGCACGACCGGGCCAGGCAAAACCAGTGAAAATATTTCCACGGCGCCACACCAGTACTACCTGGTTGAAACCGAACTGCAACGTGCCAGTTTGCGTGCCGAACTTTCGGTGCAAAAAGAATTTTGTTTCGATACCGAAACCACCGGGCTGGATACCCACACCGCCGAAATTGTGTGTATGTCGTTCTCGTTTCGCCCACACGAAGCATTTTGTGTTACCGTTCCCAGAAAACGCGACGAAGCCCAAAAGGTGATGGATGAATTCCGCGATATTTTTGCCGATGAAAAAGTGATGAAGATTGGGCAGAACATTAAATACGACATGTTGATCGTAAGTAATTACGGGATCGAAGTAAAAGGTAAATTATACGATACCATGCTGGCTCACTACCTCCTTCAACCCGACATGAAACACAACCTCGACCAGTTGTGCCTTCAATACCTGAATTACGAAAAGGTACCGACTGAAGAACTGATCGGTAAAAAAGGAAAGGACCAGGTTACCATGCGTTCGGTATCTGCTGAAAAACTCCGCGATTATGCCTGCGAAGATGCAGATCTTACGCTTCAGCTAAAAAATGCACTCGACCCCGAATTGGATAAAGTTGGAGTCCGCGAACTTTTTGAATCCATTGAAATGCCGCTGGTTCCGGTACTCACGAGCATGGAAAATGCGGGAGTTAAACTGAATTCGGAGGAACTGAACAAATATGCCGTGGTTTTGCGCGAACAGATAATAAAACTTGAGCGGGAGATTATTGAACTTGCCGGAGAAGATTTTAATGTTTCGTCGCCCAAACAACTCGGACCAATCCTTTTCGAAAAGTTGAATATCGACAGCAACGCGAAAAAGACCAAAACGAAACAATATTCCACATCAGAAGATGTACTGGCCCGCATGGTCGACCGTCATCCGATCGTTCAGAAAGTGCTGGATTACCGCGGGCTTAAAAAGCTGCTTTCGACCTACGTGGAAGCGCTGCCACTGATGGTGAACCGAAAAACAGGGAAGATCCATACATCGTACAACCAGGCGATTGCGGCCACCGGGCGTTTGAGCTCTGTTAATCCCAACCTTCAAAACATACCGATCCGCGATGAGGCCGGACGCGAAATCCGTAAGGCGTTTATTCCTTCCGACGATGAGCATACTTTTTTGTCGGCCGACTACTCGCAAATTGAACTTCGGATTATGGCAGCCCTAAGCGGCGATGAGGAAATGAAAAAGGCTTTTAACGAAAATAAAGACATCCACTCGATTACCGCAGCTAAAATTTACCGGATTCCTGAAAGCGAGGTGGATTCGGATATGCGGCGAAAAGCAAAAACCGCCAACTTCGGTATTATTTACGGCATTTCGGCATTCGGGCTATCACAACGGTTGAACATTCCGCGTAGTGAGGCGAAAGAACTGATCGACGGATATTTCGAGAATTTCCCGAAAATCAAGGAGTTTATGGACGCACAGATAAAACGGGCACAGGACCAGGGTTTTGTAGAAACAATTAAAGGCCGGCGCCGCTACCTCAGCGACATCAACTCGGCCAACGCTGTGGTGCGTGGAATGGCCGAGCGAAATGCCATCAACGCACCGATACAGGGATCTGCTGCCGACATTATTAAAATTGCGATGATCAATATTTACCGCGAAATGGAGAAACAAAAACTCCGTTCGAAAATGATCCTGCAAGTGCACGACGAACTCAACTTCGATGTGTACAAACCCGAGCTCGAAACAATGAAACAACTGGTAAAAAAAGAAATGGAAAGCGCCGTAAACATTGGCGTGCAGTTGATTGTTGAAATGAATGCAGCCGATAACTGGCTCGACGCACACTAGAACATGAATTACGATATTGAAACAGAAGACGATTACAGAGGCGCACTGAAACGCTTTCTTCATATTTGTGAGGCGCCCAAAAACGATGGCGAATTACAGGAAATGTTTCTGTTAATGCAACTCATGGAAAAATACGAGCGGACAAACTGCCCGTACAACTAATCCGTAATCTTTAATTCTGCCCGCCTAAGAATGTACTCGGTCTCGGGTTTAATATTTCCCGGATTTCTTATTTTTTTGATGACTTTTAAAATCTTTCCCTGATGGCTGAAATGATGGCTGAAATAGAGCCAGAATTGTTGCATTTTATTCAGGGCATTCCCGGGATTATCCGTCATTTGAAAATAACTTTCCATTATTTGGGTGTGGAAATCATGCAACTTCAAGCGTTTTTCAGTTTCGGTGTATTTAATGCCCTTGATTTCGTCGGGCAAAAAAACGTTCATCAGCACGCCACGTCCGAGCATCCAATCGGTAACAGTGGGAAACGAACCCTTTCGATTTTGATAATCAGCCAAAGTAAAAACATCGCCATTATAAACCGGTACCTGGTCCAGATGATCGACCGCAAATTGAAATGCAGAAGTATGAATGGTTCCTTCGTATAATTGTTTTGCAATCCTTGGATGAAGAATCACCTTTTTCAACGGAAAGCGGTTCAAGACCGGAATAATCTGTTCAATATCGGAAGCAGATTCAAAACCGGCGCGCATTTTCACCGACAAAGCGATCTGAAAGTTTTTGAAATAAAATTCCAGCATCCGTTCAAGCTTATCAGGCCCTGTAAGCAGTTTCGACCCCTTTCCACGGTTGGTGACCATCGGATACGGGCAACCCAGGTTCAGGTTAATCTCGCGGTACCCGTAATCTCGCAACAACGAACAAAGCTCCAAAATCTCCTCCTCATCTTTCGCCAAAACCTGTGGTACCGATTTCCTGTTCAAATTATTTTCGGGCAGAATTTCCCTTTCGTATTTTCGAGGTACCTGCGAACTTTTGGTGGTGATATAAGGAATATAAAAGGCATCGATCCCCTGGAATACCGCTGCATAGGCATTTCGATATACAAAATCGGTAAAACCCTGTAAAGGAGCCAGATAAATCATAGATGAGGCTTTGTTGAAATTGGATTCGAAAATACAAAATTCAGCAGATAATCCGGGTACACTTTCGTTTGGTTCAAATAGAAAGCCAACAAAATTGGTATCTTTGCGCGCAAATACAATGGACTTTTGGATCACATATCAACAAGATACGCAGGCTGCCGATAGTACCGCCGGGGCAAACCTCCGGGAGCGTTTACCCATCTGGGAACGTAAGGAAGTTGTACGTTCGGAACCATCGGTGTATTCCAAAGACTTTGCAGATTCGGGGTTCAATACAAAACTTACCACAAGCAAACCCCGGCCTGTTTTGCCGGCTTACGAAAAAACCCCGGTGAATACCGACTGGCTGGCGGTGTTACTTTTTGTTACCATCGCTATTTTTGCCACCATTCGTTACTCGTACATCAATTATATCAAGCACCTTTTTACTTCACTCCTAAATTATCCAACTTCGGTACGTTTGTGGCAGGAAAGCAATTACCCGGCCTCACACGCTGCTTACCGCTTAGATGTCATTTTCTATCTCAGTTTTTCGGTCTTCGTTTTTCAAACATTTGGTGTTTTAGGAATTGCGGGTTCTACAAACTCCATCCTTTTTTATCTACTGATTGCTGCGGGTGTTTTTCTCTATTTTTATGGGAAAAGGCTTCTTTATCAATTGGTGGGCACGCTTTTCGAAACCCGGAATGAAACCGGAGAATTCCTTTTTAACATGAGTAATTTTCAACGTACGCTCGGAATTGTCTTAATTCCGTTGATTGCGTTGGGTTCATTTTCACCTTTCGAAAACCCAAAAATCATTGTGTTTGCAGGCATTGTAGTCGTTATCGCTTTCCAACTGGTTTTGATGCAAAGGGGGGTAATAATTTTATTAAGGAAACAATTTTCTATATTATATCTCTTTTTATACCTTTGTACCCTTGAATTTTTACCCTTGCTTTTAATTTATAAAGTTGTAGTGATTGAATAAGAAGGGGAATGTTTCATTAAAGGCATAAGATTTTGAAAGTCAAGAGCATTTTAGTTTCACAACCGGAGCCCCAAACGGCTAAATCTCCTTATTTCGAACTGGCAGAAAAAAATGGCCTGAAAATCGATTTCAGACCTTTTATCCAGGTTGAAGGAGTACCGACAAAAGAGTTTCGGCAAACACGTATACAGATCCTTGAGCATTCGGCGGTCATATTTACCAGCCGGACAGCCATCGATCATTACTTCCGGATTGCGCAGGAATTGCGCTTAACTATCCCCGATACCATGAAATATTTCTGCATTTCAGAGGCTACCGCTTTTTACCTTCAGAAATACATTGTTTACCGAAAGCGTAAGATTTTTTATGCCGACGGAAAATTTTCGGACCTGACCAACGTGATGAAAAAGCATATGGGCGAGAAGTTCCTCGTTCCACTGTCGGATATCCACAAACAGGAAATTCCGCAACTGCTCGATCAGGGAGGTTTTAATTACACCAAAGCAATTCTGTATCGTACTGTTAGTGCCGATCTTTCAGATCTTGCCGATATCAAATACGATGTGCTGGTTTTCTTTAGCCCTTCGGGAATTAAATCCTTGTTTCAGAATTTCCCCGATTTTGTGCAAAACAGCACCCGGATTGCGTGTTTCGGGCCGTCAACTGCCAAAGCTGTGCGCGAAGCCGGTTTACGTCTCGACATTGAAGCGCCCACATCACAAGCTCCTTCGATGACAATGGCGCTTGAACAGTATATCAAGAAAGCAAATAAGATATAACAAGAAAAAACTATACTTTTGAAAGGCTGTTCGGCAATTGACGGATGGCCTTTTATTTTTTTCATGGAAAACCAAAAAGAAATACGACCCGTATCAAATACCTTTAAAAAAGAGGAACGGCTTTGCAGCAAGAAGGTGATCGATCAGCTTTTTCTGAACGGGAAGAGTTTCCTGGTATTTCCTGTGAAAGTAGTTTATCACGAAATTCATTTGCCGGTTGATTTCCCGGTTCAGGCAGGATTTAGCGTAAGTAAAAAAGTATTTAAACGGGCCGTCCACCGTAACCGGATGAAACGACTGATGCGCGAAGCTTATCGTTTAAACAAAAACGAGTTGTATATAAAAATAGGAACCCGGCAGGTGGCTGTTTTTTTTATTTTTGTAGGGAAAGAATTGATGGATTACCCTGTAATTGAAAAATCGATAAAAAAATCAATCCAACGTATTTCGGCTTCTTTATCCAAACTATCCGACAACAAATAAAAATACCCCGCTCATAATGAACGAGGCACTCATTATTCCGTCATCTATTTTCTCTTTACGAAAGCAGCTTGCCCAGGTTGGCGAACTTATTGTTGTAGTCCTCTACCGATTTACGAATCACTTCTTTTGCTTCTTCAGCACCGTAGGTAGCAGTAATCTCGGTATTGCTGTCGACACCCGGCATATCTTTATACGTCAGGAAATAATGTTCCAACCGTTGAATCACTATTTTGGGGACTTCCGAAACATCCCTGAAATGCCCGTAAACAGTGTCGTTACGCAAAACGGCTATAATTTTATCGTCGGCCTGGTTGCCATCAATCATACGAAATCCGCCTATTGGACGCGCATTTACGAGCAGGTCGCCATGAGCAATTGATTTTTCGGTAAGTACGCAAATATCAATTGGATCGCCATCTCCTTTGATATCTTTTCGTCCGGTTTTTTGATTGCAGTACTCCCCCACTTCATCGCCACAATACGTTTGCGGAATAAAACCGTATAAAGCCGGGACCACGTTCGAAAACTTTTGAGGACGGTCGATACGCAGGTAACCACTGTCTTTATCAATCTCGTATTTTACGGTGTCGGTGGAAACCACTTCGATAAAAGCAGTTAATTCATCGGGGGCATTATCGCCTATTTGTACACCGTGCCAGGGATGTGATTTATACCGTAGTCCCATTAACCTTCCAATTGGATCTGAAATTTTGTCGGCCATATACTTAATTTTAGTTTTTAGTTCAAACCATCAAATGCAGCGAAAGTTCATAAAACAGCGCTCTTTTGTTGTTAATTTTTCTATCCCAGTCTTATTTCAGCACGGTTTCCCCCTTTATCAACCGCTGCGATTATAATTTCATTTTCCGATCCTTTCATTTGAAATTCAAAGGGCTTACTCTTATAAAGTTGCGGTTTGTGAAGTACCGTTCCGGCCAAACTGCCATCCAGGATAATTTCGTAATGTTCGATGGCTTCATCATCGGCCAGTGCCGATTGCCAGGTAAGTTTATTTTCTTCCAGTTTAATGTCACGCGGCCCGGATAATCCGGTTTTATCGACTACCTGGAAATAGTTACTTTCCGGCTTAAGCAATTTTGCCTGATCTTCAATTCGTTTTCGTTCTTTGGCATTCATCCCGTCAGGTGCAATCTGAGCGGCATAAAAATTCTGTACCAACTGGCATTTCATCGGATCATCATCGATCTGTCCGATTCCAATAATCAAAGTATGCACACCCGGAGTGGTTAACGTGTATTCGATTAATGTTTTGCTGGGCAATTCGGGAGAACCCACTTTCCGGTAGACATCAGCCGGTGTTTGCGACCAGGTTGCTGCCTTGTGGTACATGGCGGCGTCGGCAAAAACTTTCATGCCAATTACGCCCATTCCTTTTGCTTCGGCAATTGGAATAACATTGTGCTGCATATTCATTTTTGTTTTGTCGTTGGCGTTGATCGCAACCAGCATTCCATCCAATATTCCATATTCATCCCGCTGGATCATATCCATCATTGCAGGTGGATGAGCATGGCCCGAGAAACCGATGTGTTTGATCAGTTTTTCATTTTTTGGGTTCATCCCGGTTAAGTTAGTCCCATCGCGCAAATCGCGCAGAGCAACCAGTGCGCCAAAATTTCCCTCAGGATCGAGTGGCGTTTCCAGCCCTTCGTATAACACATCCACCTCATCGGGATGGTTTAAGGTATGGCAAAGCACCATGTCTAAGTATGCGCCTTCGGGGTAATCCCCTTCTCCATCACCAAAAATCTGAGTAAGTGATCGTTTTACATCATCAACCGCACATTTCACATTTTCTCCGTTCGACCTGTTGTTTACATTTTCGCGCTCGGGCCACCCCGGTTTTCCCCAGCGCATGGCTGTTTTACTGGTCAACCATATCGATTCGCGCAATTCTTTGTTATAGTTTTCCTTCCCCGGAATCAGGTTCAGTTTTTCAAAAGCTGAATGATAATGCAACTGGCTTTTGGCATATAAATTTGAGGTGTCGAAATAATTCACGCCTAATTCAAATGCTTTTAAGATAATTGGAACCGGATCAACATCGTCGGGTGTCCACTGGATAGAAGCCTGACCGCCCAAACCCAAAGTAGTTACGTTAAAGCCTAACTTCCCGAATGGACGTTTCATGGGTGCCGGAACCTTCTCAACATTACATCCACCCAAACTCATGGCGGAAACTGCAGCGGTTGTAGCTGCCGACACTTTTATAAAATCCCTTCTTGTTAACGGATATTTTTTCGTTTTCATGATTTAGTTATTTTGGTTTCTATGCGTTAAGTTATCGCTACTTTTTGGGAAAAGCAATAATAAATTAAGAAACACTTTTTTGAATTTGCTTTTTGATTACTCTGTATCGTTTTTAACAGTGGAAATAATCAGACAGGTAATTTTCGGGGATGAACGATAAAAAGTGACCTGAAATTATTTCCTAATAGTTTCAAGATATAGCTGCTCAACCTTATCGCGGGCCCACTGCGTTTTTCTTAAAAACTTTAAACTCGATTTTATACTGGGGTTTTTTCGGAAACAATTGACCGGAATCCTATCAGCCAGTTTTTCCCACCCATAATAACTTACCAAATAAACCACAATGAATTCAAGGGTTTTGCCATGCAGTGGATTATTGGGCTGGTCCATAAATCAAATTTTTAGCTGAAATATACAATTCTGCGACAAAGATACCGAATTACAGGCTCTTCTCCCCCTTTACAACGGGGCAGAAACAATCTTGCAACTCAATACGGCCAACTTTCCTTATCCGCCCCAGTTTTCACGGTCCAAACTACGGTAATGGATAGCTTCAGATAAATGATGGATTTCCACTTTTTCGGAAGCTTCGAGGTCGGCAATGGTGCGCGAAACTTTCAGAATACGGTCGTAGGCACGGGCCGAAAGCCCCAGCCGGTCCATCGCGTTTTTAATCAGTTCGTTCCCTTCCTCATCGAGTTGTACAAATTCGCGGATTTGTTTCGAATTCATTTGCGCATTGGCATACACTCCCTTGTGGTCTTTAAAACGCTCTTCCTGGATTTTACGCGCCTGTATAACCCGTGTACGAACAGCCTCGCTGTTTTCCGACGACTCCATTTCGGATAATTTTTTAAACGGAACAGGAACAACTTCCAGATGAATATCGATGCGGTCGAGCAGCGGCCCCGAAATTTTATTGAGGTATTTCTGGACAACACCCGGTGCGCAAACACACTCTTTAGTTGGGTGGTTATAATATCCGCACGGGCAGGGATTCATCGAAGCCACCAGCATAAAACTGGCCGGGTATTCCACCGAGAATTTTGCCCTTGAAATCGTGATATTGCGGTCTTCCAAAGGCTGGCGCATTACTTCCAAAACGGTCCGCTTAAATTCAGGGAGTTCATCTAAAAACAAAACGCCATTGTGGGCCAACGATATTTCACCCGGTTGCGGATAGTTTCCGCCGCCAACCAAAGCAACGTCGCTGATGGTGTGGTGCGGGCTTCGAAATGGCCGGCGTGTCATCAGCGAAGTTTCCTTTTCAATTTTTCCAACAACCGAATGAATTTTGGTAGTTTCCAACGCTTCTTTTAACGAAAAAGGCGGAAGAATGGTGGGAATACGTTTGGCCAGCATCGTTTTCCCCGATCCGGGCGGCCCGACCAAAATTATATTATGACTTCCTGCCGCGGCGATCTCCAGCGCACGTTTCACGTTTTCCTGTCCTTTTACATCCGAGAAATCGAGCGGATTATTGTTTACCTGCGCATAAAATTCGGCCCGGGTATCGATAACAGTCGGTTCGAGATTATCAGCGCCATTCAAAAAGTCGATTACCTCGGTTATGTTTTCGGCGCCATATACTTTTAAAGTATCCACAACCGCAGCTTCGCGGGCATTTTGCCTGGGTAGAATAAATCCTTCGAAACCTTCTTTTCGCGCATTAATGGCAATCGGCAACACACCTTTTATAGGCTGCAAAGTGCCGTCGAGCGAAAGCTCTCCCATCAAGATATATTTAGCAAGGCGCGAGTCATCGATTTGTTTCGAAGCGGCGAGCACTCCGGCTGCCAGGGGCAAGTCGTAGGCCGAACCTTCCTTCCGGATGTCGGCTGGCGCCATGTTGATGATAATTTTACGTTTTGGCCACTTGTAGCCATTTAGGCGAAGAGCCGACTCGATGCGCTGCTGACTTTCTTTAACCGCACTGTCGGGCAAACCAACCAATAAAAACTTGATACCGGTGGTAACATCAACCTCGATGGTAATAGTGGTGGCATCGATCCCAAAAACTGCGCTTCCGAAGATTTTCACTAACATAAACGGGGATTTTATGGTAAAACCTAAATTTAGGGAATTTAGCAGACTAAAAAAAATGAGCCAAAAACCACCTTTGATTCAGAATAAAATGTGCTTATAAGTGTGATCAGCCATTCGCAATTTCACTTTTATAAGTTCCCAAAATCGGCCGGAAGCAAAAACTTCTTATGAATTTTACTTACCGTATTGGCGTATTCTTCTTTGCTGCTCATCTCTTTCCACTGAGGGCTGGGGCCAAATTTAGCCCAGAGCGCCTCACGTTCTTCCATGTCGTTAAACCACAGCATGTAGGTTAAGGCCGGCATGTATTGCCCGGCCAGATGCTGACTAAACATAAGCGGATGAAATCCTAAATTTTTAAAAATCCCTATTTCGCCGTTGTTAAACATTTTAACTTTCCTGGTACCCGCATCTTCGCTGTAACTTTCGTAGATACGCATTTCAATTATGCCGCTTTTTTTACCTGGTTCTCCTAAACGAGGGAAGCCATCGAAAGCTTCCAGCAGAAAAGTTTCAATTCGTTCGTAAACAGGATTGCCTGATGGAATCTGTGTGTATTCTTTGGCTGCTTCCAAAAATCCGGGATCCGTTCTCATGGCTGCTGTAGCTTCATAATAATCAGTCAGACTTTTATGTGCTTGCAAAATGTACATCACCGGAGGTTCTTCCTGGCTGTATTCGTTAAATGCCAGAACTTTGGCCCCCCGCTTATTTAAAAAAGGAATTACAGCCCCTGTATAATATTTTTTAAGCACATTTCTCCCTCCGCCACCTTTTAAATGAACTACTTTTAATTCGTAAAAATCCTTTTCAGGATCAGCCGGTGTATTTGCTTTGACACTTGATGCAGTGATTGCCGCGCCGGTTGCCAGCGCCGATTTTTTTAGAAATGATCTTCTTTCCATGATGTTAAGTTTATTTTGGTTTTTATTCTAATATTCGGTTTTTTAAATCCATTTTCTCGTGTAATATTCGTGTAATTTCAACGAAATCAGGATTTATTCTCCTGAAAAAAATAAGGTGCCGGTTTATATGCAGTCCTAACAGGTCGGGAATTACTTTAAAGTATTTTCTGCCTAAGTCAGAATTTTCTGCGATTTTTTTACACGCATTTAATAATTCATTGTAATATCTGTCGGCCTGTCTTTCTGACCATTCATCAAAGGTGTAATCCCAAATTTGAGTTAAATCATCAACAGCTTTGTTCGTAAGATAATAGTTAGCCATTTAATCGTTTTTTTGCTTTTAACGATTCCAGGTGTTTTTTCGGGTCAAAACCATATGCAATTCCACTATCAATTCCTTCTTGAATTGCATTCTTTAATGCAATCACTTTGCTTTCTTCTTCTTCTAAAAGTCTTAATCCAGCTCGAATAACCTCACTAACATTTTTATATCGTCCTTTAGAAATGCTCTCTTGAACAAATGTGTCAAAATAGTCCCCGAGTGATATTGATGTATTCTTCGTCATTTGTTTTAATTTTTCTCAAATATACCAATTATTGGTATATTGGTCAAGTTGCGGTTATTTTTTCAAACTTGGATTATTGTCTTTTACTCTTGCTTTTAGAAGTTTATGTTTCCCGGGCAAAAGCTACACCGTTTCTGTGATAAAACAACCGGTTGAGTGTAGAATAGTGGATAAAACCATGTAGTTTTTTTATAGCTACCGCTTGCTTAAACCCGAACCCTGTACCTATTCTTGTCGTCCTGCGGGTTCTAAAGTCGTCCTGCGGCAGTTTTTTGCTTTCCTGTGGGTATTTTAGGCGTCCTGCGGCAAATTTTTGCTTCCCTGCGGGTATTTTAGGCGTCCTGCGGCAGTTTATGGGCGTCCTGTATAACAGGGAGGCTTCGTTTTGTTACAGGATGGGTGATAAGGCCGCAGGGAAGGCCGGGAGGTTACAGGAAGGGTCACGGGCTTGCAGGACGGGAAAAAACCATGCAGAGAATGTCTCCATCCCTCCGCTGCCGAACGAATTTTTTCGTATGGTTAGTAATTACTACGCGATGAAATCGCGCGGGAGCGGAGAAAATACTAAGTCAGAATTAGGAATAGAAAAGTAAGAACTAGTAAAGCTTCTTCCGCTTCACCAAATACGAAAACAGCGCCTCTTTAAAATCCTTGTTGATATCGGCCTCGGCCAAATCAATTTTGTACTGTCCGCATTTAACTTTCAGGTCCTCGAAGTAATCACTTACTGTTGAAACGTAATGCTTCTTTACCTCCCAGGGATTAAACTTGACCACTTGTCCACTTTCGAGGTCGACAAATTTATGCGGCCGGTTCGGGAATTCGAATTCACGCTCAAGCGAATGATCGGTGACATGAAAAAGAATGACTTCGTGTTTGTTGTAGCGCAAATGTTGCAAAGCCGAAAACAGTTCATCAGTGTTGTTCCCGTCGAGCATGTCGCTGAAAATGATCACCAGCGAACGTTTATGAATGTTTTCAGCTATCTGGTGAAGTACCTGCGTGGTGTTGGTGTTTTTTCGCAAGTGCGCATTTCCGGGCTGGATCAGTTCCGACAATTTGCCAAACATGATTTCGGCGTTCACCGAAGAAATACGCGGGCTGGAATGAAATTCAATTTCGTCAGAAAAAAGGGTCAAACCCACTGCATCGCGCTGTTTGCGCATGAGGTAGATCAATGCTGCGGCTGTATAAACCGAAAAAGCCAGTTTGTTATGCAGGTGTTTATCTCCTTTCGAATACGGGAATAACATGGATGAAGAAGTATCGATCACGAGTTGGCAACGCAGGTTGGTTTCCTCTTCGTATTGTTTCACAAACAGTTTATCGGTACGCGCAAACAAACGCCAGTCGATATGTTTGGTCGATTCGCCCTGGTTGTAAAGCCGGTGCTCGGCAAATTCCACCGAAAAACCATGAAAAGGACTCCGGTGCAATCCGGTAATAAACCCTTCCACCACTTCGTGAGCGACCAACCCAAGGTTATCGAACTGATGAAACTGTTCTATGTCGAAAATGTTGTTCAATGGCTGTATAAAAGAAAACTGTCATCCCGATGAACCGCCGGTTAACGGTGAAGAGAAACCCGCTTTTCTGTAACGATTTCTCCTTTGTCCCTCCATCGAAATAACAGCTTAAATAAAAAATATCTACAGAAGTGCGTCCATTTTAGCGGTGAACACATGTTTAGGTGCGGCACCCACTTGTTTGTCGGCTACTTCTCCGTTTTTCACAAAAAGAACTGTTGGAATGTTACGAATGCCGTATTTTACAGCCACTTCAGGATTGTTGTCAACATCTACTTTGCCAATCACTGCCCTACCTTCGTATTCGGTGTGCATTTCTTCAACAATGGGAGCAATCATACGACAAGGGCCGCACCAAACTGCCCAAAAGTCCAACATAACCGGTTTGTCCGATTTTAATACCAATTCTTCGAAATTGGCGTCTGTAATTTCTAAAGCCATAATTAATTGTTTTAATAGTTTCTCTGAATTAATGCGCAAAAATAATTAATTAATTCTATAACTCATGTCTGAAAGATCTTCGAAAAACCCCAGGAAAGCATCCGAAGGAAAAACCTTTGTTGATCTTGAAAACATTTCAAGCTGCATATTGTTCTCGGGGTCGTAAACAAGGAACTTCAACAACGCTTTCCCTTTGTGCTCGCTGGCCAGGTTTTCGATGTCCTTCACCAGTTTTTCGTTTAAAGCGGTGAGGGGCATATTTATGGTAATGCTTTTCACATAGTTTGAACGTACATCCGAAAGCAGCTCGATGCTGTTTACTTTGTACTCGTAATAGTCGTTGCTCCCAAAACGTGTCCTAACCGTTCCTTTTACCATGATAAACAAACCGACCTTGCAAAATTTGCTGAAATTAACATAGTCGTTCCCGAAAAAGAAAAGTTCTTTCGAATCGGTGTAATCGGTAAGGGTTAATGTAGCGAACATTTTCCCGTTTTTCGATTGTCCTTCGCGGGCGGCAGTTACCATTCCTCCGAAAATCAAGTCCTTGTCTTTGTATTTCTCAATGTCGTTGTTCAGGTCTTTCATCGACACTTCGCGTGAACAGAAATTATTGATCTCGAGCTTGTAATCGTCGAGCGGATGTGCCGTAAGATAGATCCCGATCAGGTTTTTTTCCTTTTCCAGCATAATGAGTTTGGCCCACTCTTCCACATTCGGGATATCGGGCCTTCTCACTGCCGTAGCCCCACCCATATCGCCAAACAGACTTTGCTGGGCGCTATTCTTGTCTTCCTGGAACCGGTGTCCGTATTTAATCAGCTTTTCAATAAAGTTGGTGTCGTCGTTTTCGTTTTCGCCGGCAAAGAAAGCGCTGCGTTTTATTCCCTCAAGATTATCGAATGCACCTGCCATAGCCAGCGCCTCCAGGTTTTTCTTGTTCACGGTTTGCAGGTTCACATGTTCTACCACATCGTAAATGTTGTTAAAACCGCCTGTTTCTTTCCTTACATCGATCAGGTTTTGAACCGCGCCGGCACCCACGCCTTTAATTGCGCCCATTCCAAAACGGATGTTCCCGTTTTTATTGGCGGTAAACTTGATAAAGCTCTCGTTTACATCGGGCCCCAGCACATTCAGTTTCATGCGCTTACACTCGGTCATTAATTTGGTGATGTCGGTAATGTTGCTGAGGTTCCGGCTAAGGTTGGCAGCCATAAATTCGGCCGGAAAGTGCGCTTTCAGATATCCGGTTTGATAAGCAATGTACGCATAACAAACCGAATGCGATTTATTAAAAGCATAGGACGCAAATGCTTCCCAGTCTTTCCATATTTTTTCGATTACATCTTCTGGTTTTTTCCCCGAGTTTTTACACTCATCCACAAACTGGAAATTGGCCTTGCAGCCATTTACAAATTTTTCCTTTAGTTTGTTCATCACCTCCATTGTCTTTTTCCCCATTGCCTTACGCAGCGAGTCGGAATCGCCGCGGGTAAAACCAGCCAGCAATCTTGAAAGCAACATCACCTGTTCCTGAAAAACCGTAATTCCGTAGGTGTCGCTCAGGTACTTTTCCATCATCGGGACATCGTAATCAACTTTTTGCCGTCCGTGTTTTCGGGCAATATAATCAGGGATGTATTCCATCGGTCCCGGCCGGTACAAGGCGTTCATTGCCACAAGGTCTTCAAAGCGGTTGGGTTTCAGATCGCGCAGGTGCTTTTTCATCCCATCCGATTCAAACTGAAAAATCGCGGTGGTTTCGCCATGGCTAAAAAGTTCAAAAGTTTTTTCATCGTCGAACGGAATTTTATCAATGTCGATTTCAATTCCTTTCGAAAGACGGATATTGTCGAGTGTTTCCTTTATAATTGAAAGTGTTTTGAGCCCGAGAAAATCCATCTTCAGTAACCCAATATCTTCCACAAAACGTCCGTCGTACTGGGTAGTCAGCAGGTTTTCCTCATCCTTGGTTGGCATCAGCGGAATATGATCCGATAGCGGATCGCGACTGATCAGAATCCCGCAGGCGTGCACGCCGGTTTGACGGACTGAACCCTCAAGCGTTTCGGCAAATTTGATGGTTTGTGAGACGAGGTTCACATTCGAATCTCTTTCCTTTTTTAGTTCAGGGCTGTCTTTAAATGCTTTTGGAAAAGTCATTTTTGGTGCATCCGGAACCAGCTTTGCCAAACGATCGGCTTCGGATAACGGTAGTTTCAGTACCCTGGCCACATCACGGATGGCCGACTTGGTAGCCATGGTCCCGAAGGTGCAAATGTGCGCCACTTTATCGCGCCCGTATTTTTTGGTAACATATTCGAGAACCAGCTGTCGTCCGTCGTCATCAAAATCAATATCCACATCGGGCAATGAAACCCGATCGGGATTCAGGAAACGTTCGAAAAGCAGGTCGTATTTAATCGGGTCGATGTTGGTGATACCGCAACAATACGACACCGCTGCCCCGGCTGCCGAACCACGCCCCGGGCCAACCAGCACGCCATGTTCCTTTGCCCAGTTGATAAAATCCTGGGTAATCAGGAAGTAGCCCGGGTAACCCATTTCCTTGATTGTATTCAGCTCAAAATCGAGCCGTTCTTTTACGTGCCCGGGCAGTGGGTCACCGTAACGTTCCTTCGCACCTTTAAAAGCCAGGAATTCAAGAAAAGCAGCTTCGCGTTTTACCCGCACAACTTTTTCATATCCACCCAGTCGATTAAAAACATCTTCTCCAAATTCGGCAAGCAGTTGTTCTTCGGGATATTTTGATTTAAATTCTTCTTCAGTACCAATTTCTTCAGGTATTGGGAAAACCGGCATGATCGGGGCAGAGTTCAGTTCAAAGTTTTCGACCTTTTCCACCACTTCGGCTGTGTTTGCCAATGCTTCAGGAATATCGCCAAACAACTCGTTCATTTCGGCCTGCGTTTTAAACCACTCTTGCTTGGTGTAACGCATCCGGTTCGGATCGTCGAAATCTTTTCCGGTATTCAAACAAATCAAAAGATCGTGTGCATCAGCATCTTCTTCGTTGGTGAAATGCACGTCGTTGGTTGCGATCAGTTTAACCCCTAATTTTCTTGCCAGCGCAACCAGGTGTTTGTTCACCATCACCTGCTTGTCATATACATCTTCGCGTTGCTCCTGCGATTCTGCAGGATGTCGCATCAATTCGAGATAATAATCGTCACCAAATAATTTTTTGTACCACAATATCGTATCTTCTGCGTCCTGCATGTGGTTGCTCATTATAAGCTGTGCAATTTCGCCTCCCAAACAAGCCGACGAAACAATCAACCCATCATGGTGTTTTTCAAGCAGTTCCTTATCGATCCGCGGCTTGTAGTAAAACCCTTCGGTGTTGGCGATCGAGATCAGTTTTACCAAATTTCGATATCCTATCTTATTTTTGGCAAGCAAAATCAGGTGATGGCCCGAGCGGTCGATCTTGTCATTTTTATCCCTGATCGAACGTGAAGCCACATACGTTTCGCAGCCTAAGATAGGTTTTATTTCACTTTTAGTACAAGTAGCATGGAACTCTTTGATGCCGAACATAGAACCGTGATCGGTGAGCGCCAGGGCACTCATACCGTCTTTTTTTGCTTTGTCTACCAGGGCAGGGACGCTCGCCGCCCCATCAAGGATGGAATATTGTGAATGTACGTGAAGATGTGTAAACGGAACCATAACCAAGGTGTTTAAAAGTTCCATAAAGGTACTCAAATTAACCGCGCCAAAAGGAGGTGTTAATAAAATTTGAAAGATAGAAATGACAATAAAAAACGCTGACTGAACTGCCAGGGCTGCTTTTATTTAATATTTTCTGATATCAGCTTTGCCAGCGCCTCCATCTCTTCGGGGGGGAATTTTGTTTTGTCAGAAAACTGGAGCAGATCTTTTTCACTCTGCATCGGCACCAGGTGGATGTGTGCATGGCGCACTTCGAGCCCCAAAACCATCACTCCAACTTTTATACAAGGAACCGCTTTTTTGAGTCCCACTGCAACTTTTTTTGCAAACATTTGCAAACCGGCATAGGTTTCATCATCAAGATCAAACAAATAGTCCACTTCCTTTTTAGGGATAACCAACGTGTGACCTTTGGCAGTTGGAAAAACATCCAGAAAAGCCAGGTAATTTTCGTCCTCGGCTACTTTGTAGGCCGGAATTTCGCCGTTTACGATTCGTGTGAAAATGCTTGCCATGATCTTATAATGAAATATCAATAATCTCAAAAGGAATAACACCCGACGGAACGGTAATTTCAACCACGTCGCCGACCTTTTTACCGATCAGGCCTTTGGCGATAGGTGTTTCGACCGAGATTTTTCCTTCTTTCAGATTAGCTTCGCTTTCAGGAACCAAAGTGTATATCATAGTAGCATTATTCTTCTGGTTCCGAATGGTTACCTTGTTCAATATCTGAACTTTTGAAGTATCGATTTTCGACTCGTCGAGAATACGGGCATTCGCAACTTTTGATTGCAATTGAGCAATTTTGGCTTCGAGCATTCCCTGCGCATCTTTGGCAGCATCGTATTCAGCATTCTCTGAAATATCTCCTTTTTCGATGGCTTCCCCAATTTGCTTCGAGATTTTCGGACGTTCGACTGTCATCAATCGTTCAAGTTCTTTTTTTAGCTTGTTGAGTCCTGCTTGTGTCAAGTATGTTACATCGGACATTTTTGTATCCTCCTTTATGTTCTTTACTTTTAATATGTTACAAAAAAATAGAAAGAATCCCGGTTATCCGGGACTCTTCCTTTTGCAAATGTATACAATTTCTTTAAAACTGAGCCACTTGCGCAGAAGAATTCTTTGGAACAAATGGTTTTCAGCTATTTAAGTATATTTTCTATTCATGATCTCGCTGTAAATTACGGCCTTTCGCAACGAGAATTTTTCACCATCAATTAGTACTTTTCGCTCTTTCTTTTTGGGCTCTTCAACCCGGGTGGGCACAATGTTAGAAGCCCCTTCGTTTTGAGGCCGAAAACGGTAAACCGGCTCTTGCTTTGGCACCACATCGATGGACTCGTCTTCCGCCTCGAATACCTGTTCAGGTTCAGCAGAAGGAACATTTTCGCGACTTTGTTCGCGTAGCATTTCCCAGAAATCCATCGGCTGTTTGGATTGCGTTTTGCCAACAGCCTGCCGGTTTTTCTGCTTTTTGCGTTGCCCAAAGGCGCCCACCACTGCAACCAGAACCATTATTATTATTACTACTATATCATCCATAAGCGTTTCGCAGCAAACAATAAAATGCTACTTTTGATGTTTCAGTAAAAATAGTAAAAATGAAGGAGTTGGTTTCTAAAAGTGAGAAGTATTTACTGATTTTTATGGTATTGATGCTGCCCAACCTGTCGTGCGAAAAAATTGACTCCCAGATTCCTGATGTACCGGTCTCTTTTCAGATTAACCTCGATTTTTCTAATGAATTGACAGTCCCGGGCAATTCCTTGTACTTCCCTGGTCCAGGGTTTGGCGGAGTAATCGTGTATTGCGAAATCGAGGGTTCGTACTATGCCTACGATGCTACCTGTACCAACGAAATTAAACAAAGTTGCACAGTAGTACCAAACGGACTGACCGGGACCTGTACCTGTTGCGAATCGCAATTCATCTTTATTGGCGGTTATCCTTCGAAGGGTCCGGCAGCCGCTTCGCTAAAACCTTACAAAACCAGTTTGTTTGGCAATATTCTGCAGGTATACAATTAAAAACGGGACTCAAAACTGAGCCCCGTTCAAATATGTATCAATTGGTTTTTAGTACCTGTAATGTTCAGGTTTATAGGGGCCTTCTTTCGGAACCCCCAGGTAAGCAGCCTGTGCATCGGTAAGTGTCGTAAGTTTTACTCCAATTTGCCCGAGGTGCAAACGTGCTACTTCTTCGTCCAGATGTTTTGGTAAAGTGTACACACCGAGTTCGTAGTTATTCTTCCACAATTCGATTTGAGCCAGGGTTTGATTGGTAAACGAGTTACTCATTACAAACGAAGGGTGACCAGTGGCACAACCCAGGTTAACCAAACGCCCTTCAGCCAGTAAAAAGATACTGTGCCCGTCCTGGTAAGTATATTTATCTACCTGTGGTTTAATGTTCACCTTCCGGATCCCGTCCCATTTTTCAAGTTTAGCTACCTGTATCTCGTTATCGAAATGTCCAATGTTGCAAACAATCGACTGATCTTTCATCCCGGCCATGTGTTCTGCGGTAATTACATCTTTATTCCCGGTAGTGGTAACATAAATGTTTCCTTCGCCGATGGCGTCTTCCATGGTTTTCACTTCGAAACCTTCCATGGCTGCCTGGAGTGCACAAATCGGGTCGATTTCGGTGATAATTACGCGAGCGCCATAACTCCGCATAGAGTGAGCGCAACCTTTACCTACATCGCCATAACCGGCAACCACCACCACTTTGCCGGCAATCATTACATCGGTAGCGCGTTTTATTCCGTCGGCCAGCGATTCGCGACAACCGTATAAATTATCGAATTTCGATTTGGTTACCGAGTCGTTTACATTGATAGCCGGGAACAACAATTTTCCATCGTCTCTCATCTGGTACAAACGGTGAACACCGGTGGTGGTTTCTTCCGAAACACCTTTTATTTCTTTAGCCACCTTGTGCCAGCGAGTCGGATTTTCTGCCAGTATGTTTTTAAGGATTTTGTTGAGTTCTTTTTCATCGATACCTTCGGCAGGTTGGTCCAAAACAGAAGCATCGTTCTCAGCGTCGAATCCGCGATGAATCATCAAAGTAGCATCGCCACCGTCATCTACGATCAGATTAGGGCCTTGTCCGTCGCCAAAATTTAGCGCCTGTTCGGTACACCACCAATATTCTTCGAGCGTTTCGCCTTTCCATGCAAATACCGGGATTCCGGCTTTGGCAATCGCGGCAGCTGCATGGTCCTGCGTCGAGAAAATGTTACAACTGGCCCAGCGTACATCGGCTCCTAGTTCTACCAGTGTTTCGATCAACACAGCCGTTTGAATGGTCATGTGCAGGCTTCCCATGATACGTGCACCTTTGAGTGGTTTATCGGGACCAAATTTCCTGCGAACCGACATCAATCCGGGCATTTCCTTCTCTGCTATTTCAATTTCTTTTCTTCCAAAGTCGGCCAGCGAGATATTGGCTACTTTATAAGCTAGTTTTTCGTTTACTGCAACTGTCATCTAACTGTAATTTTTTTACATTATAAATCGCTGCAAAAGTAATACTTTTTGCAAACAACTATTAATAACCTAAATATTATCGGATTTAGTTCCCGAGATCGGAGAAAAATTTGACACGCATCAATCGAATATCGTCCTCCGAATATTCATCTTCTCCAAGTTCTGCCAGCGCCTCTTCGATCGAATCGGTTTTAGCTTCCCTGAAATATTCAAAAATTTCTTCCTGGTGATCTTCATCCAAAACATCATCGATGTAGTAGTCGATGTTGAGTCGCGTACCCGAATTTACAATAGCTTCCACTTCGCTGATTACATCCTTTACTTCAATCCCCTGTGAATCGGCAATGTCTTCGAACGAAAGTCTTCGGTCGATGCTTTGGATAATAAAAACCTTTGTCTTCGATTTGTTGGCTACCGTGCGAACTACCATATCTTCCGGTCGTTCAATGTCGTTCTCTTCTACGTATTTTTTGATCAGATCTATGAATTCCTTTCCGTAACGCCGTGCTTTTCCCTGGCCAACTCCCTGGATATTTTGCAGCTCTTCCAAGGTTATCGGATACTGGATCGACATATCGGCGAGCGAGGGATCCTGGAAGATCACAAATGGTGGAAGATTCAGTTTTTTCGCCAGCTTTTTCCGCAAATCCTTGAGCATCGAGAACAGCTGAGGATCGCCACTTGCCCCCCCCGAAGGTGCCCCTCCCGAAGAGTCAGTTTCTTCTCCTTCGTAATCGTGGTTTTTCACCAGCAAAAAACTCTTCGGATTGGCCAGATATTCGTGTCCTTTCCCGGTTACTTTCAGTAAACCATAATTTTCGATGTCCTTGTTAATCAGTCCGGCAACCATCGCCTGGCGAAAAACTGCATTCCAGAAACGTTCGTCGTGGTCCTTTCCCATTCCAAATGATTCAAGATGATAATGATTGAACGATTTGATGGCTGCAGTTTTGTTCCCGATCAAAATGTTGGCAATATGGTCGGCCTTGTATTTTTCATTCACCTCCAAAATGGCGGTGAGCGCCGTTATAATTTCTTCCTTTGCTTCGATCTGTTCTTTCGGATTCAGGCAATTGTCGCAGTTTCCACAATTATCGCTTTCGTATTTCTCGCCAAAATAGTGTAACAATATAACACGCCGGCAAATTGCAGTTTCGGCGTATGAAACGGTATCAAGTAGCAGTTGTTTTCCGATTTCCTGTTCGGCGACCGGTTTACCGTGCATAAATTTTTCGAGTTTCTGAATGTCCTTGTAACTGTAGAAGGTAATACATTTCCCTTCGCCCCCGTCGCGCCCGGCACGTCCGGTTTCCTGGTAATACCCTTCGAGACTTTTCGGGATATCGTAGTGAATTACAAACCGTACATCAGGTTTGTCGATCCCCATTCCAAATGCAATAGTTGCCACAATTACATCCACTTCCTCCATTAGAAACTTATCCTGGTTGCCCGAGCGTGTGGCAGCATCCATCCCGGCATGATATGGCAGAGCTTTGATTCCATTCACCTGTAGGTTCTCGGCCAACTCTTCCACCTTTTTCCGGCTCAGACAATATATAATCCCCGACTTGCCCTCGTTCTGCTTAATAAATTTAATAATCTGGGTAGTGGATTTTACTTTGGGCCGTACCTCATAGTAAAGATTTTCGCGGTTAAATGAGGCCATAAAAACACGGGCGTCCAAAATACCCAGGTTTTTCTGTATGTCGTGTTGCACCTTGGCGGTTGCCGTTGCTGTTAACGCAACAATAGGTGATGCGCCGATTTCTTCCACGATGGGCTTGATACGTCTGTATTCAGGCCTGAAATCGTGGCCCCACTCCGAAATACAGTGCGCCTCGTCGATGGCGTAAAACGATATCTTGATCTGTTTCAGAAATTCGATGTTCTCCTCTTTGGTAAGCGATTCGGGCGCTACATACAGTAATTTCGTTTTCCCGGCCATCACGTCCTCTTTAACCTGTGTAATAGCGGCTTTCGATAGCGAAGAGTTTAGAAAATGCGCCACATCGTCGTCAGCATTCATACCTCTGATCGAATCAACCTGGTTTTTCATCAAGGCGATCAATGGAGATATTACAATGGCTGTACCTTCCAGAATCATGGCCGGCAGTTGATAGATCAGCGACTTTCCTCCTCCCGTTGGCATCAATACAAATGTATTGCGCCCCTCCATCACACTTTTAATTGCAGCTTCCTGCTGTCCTTTGAAGCGGTCGAAACCAAAAAAATACTGCAACCGTTCCAGTAAATCTATTTCCTTATTCATAACTTTCTCTCACACAATATGCTATTCTTTCAATAGCGAATTCTAATTTATTAAAAGAATAATAAACATCAATGCATTTTAAGGATTTTTATGCCGAATGTTTCTTTGATGCGAACCAGAGAACAATATTATACTTTATTTATTATTCTGCACCTACCCTTTTCAAAGGGCCGAAATTTAATTTGCCAAAAAATCGACTACATTTGTGAAATCTTTTTTGAAAGCTAAAACAGAAGATGAGCGAAGAACAAAGTACCAAGAAAAAAGGGAATAAAAAAGTTGAGGCCGAGATGTCTTTTCTGGATCATCTTGAAGAACTGAGATGGCATATTATCCGATCGTCAATTGCTGTACTGGTATTTGCGATTGTAGCCTTTGTAATGAAAAATTTCATTTTCGATGCGGTGATCTTAAGGCCGCGATTGCCAGAGTTCTGGACCAACCGGATGTTAGCCAAACTTGGCGAGATAGTGGGTGCCGAATCATTAAATATTAACCAGAAACCTCTGAATCTGATCGCCATAAAAATGTCGGACCAGTTTATGATGCACATTATGATTTCGATTATTGCTGGTTTGATCATCGCCTTTCCATTTATTATCCATGAATTCTGGCGTTTTATTAAACCTGCACTTTACGAAAAAGAAAAGCAACATGCGACAGGAGCCGTTTTTTATACTTCCGTATTATTCATGATTGGTGTTTTGTTTGGTTATTACCTTATTGTTCCCTTATCCATCGAGTTCCTGGGGAGTTACAGTGTTTCTGCTGATGTCGTCAATCAGATTAACACACGATCATACATTGGCACGGTAACCTCTATTTCACTGGCTTCGGGGGTGGTTTTCCTGTTACCTATTTTTGTCTATTTTTTAAGCAAAGTGGGTATTTTAACCCCGCAATTTATGAAGACTTATCGTAAACATGCTTATGTAGCCATGTTATTGCTATCTGCCGTCATCACACCTCCCGATATTTTTAGCCAGATAATGGTTTGTTTACCATTAATAGTATTATACGAGGTAGGAATCGTTATTTCGCGCCGGGTCGTTAAAAAACGTGAATACGACATGGATGCCATGTAAATCACCCGAAAAATCACGTTATTTGAACTGTTATGATTCTTCGTGCCGAAAATATTGTTAAGAAATACCGGAAACGCACCGTTGTTAAAGGAGTGAGTTTTGAAGTAAAACAAGGCGAAATTGTTGGCCTGCTTGGCCCGAATGGCGCCGGGAAAACAACCTCGTTTTATATGATCGTTGGCCTGGTACAACCATTTTCCGGGAAAATTTTCCTTGATAACGAAGATATTACGCGCCTCCCGGTTTACAAGCGTGCACAGCGCGGAATTGGATACCTGGCACAGGAAGCATCGGTTTTCCGAAAACTCAGTATCGAAGACAATCTTCGGGCGGTACTCGAAATGACCGACTACACCAAAGAATACCAAAAAGAAAAACTTGAAAGCCTGATCGAGGAGTTTGGCTTGCAGCATATCCGCAAGAGCAAAGGCATCCAGCTTTCGGGTGGAGAGCGCCGCAGGACCGAAATCGCGCGGGCGCTGGCCATCGACCCTAAGTTTATTTTGCTCGACGAACCCTTTGCCGGTGTCGACCCAATTGCGGTGGAAGATATCCAGCAAATTGTAATGAAACTAAGGGACAAAAACATTGGCGTACTGATAACCGACCATAACGTACACGAAACCCTTAGCATCACCGACCGGTCGTATCTCCTTTTCGAAGGGAACATCCTGAAGGCAGGAACAGCACACGAACTAGCAGCAGATGAAGTGGTTAGGCGAGTTTACCTTGGGCAGAACTTCGAACTGCGCTAAAAAATATGATTTTGCATTTTTTTATTTTGCAGATTCAAAAATCTTGCTTTTCTTTGCAGCGCTAAAATCAAAAATGGTTTTTTAGTCGAAAAAAGCTATGGTTTTAGTTGAAATATTTCCTAAAAATTTGGGGAATACCAAAAATGAAGTATTTTTGCAGTCCCAAAATTATGGGAGTAAATAAGGACGGCCCGTTCGTCTAGGGGTTAGGACGCCAGGTTTTCATCCTGGTAGCAGGGGTTCGATTCCCCTACGGGCTACTAATTTTTTAAAAGAAAGAATTTAAAATGGCACATCATAAGTCGACATTAAAAAGAATTCGTCAGGACGAGAAAAAACGTGTACACAACAAGTACTACGCTAAAACTACGCGGAATGCCATTAAAGCGCTGCGTAACGCTACTGACAAAGCGGAAGCAGAAAAAATGTATCCTGAAGTTGTTGCAATGATCGATAAACTTGCAAAACGCAACATCATTCACAAAAACAAAGCTTCGAACCTGAAATCGAAGCTGGCTTTGACTGTTAATCAATTGTAAGAGTAGAACCTTTCGAAATAGTAACCTCTCCGGATTCCGGGGAGGTTTTTTTTGCCTGTATCCCTGCTTTCGATACAGAAACTTCGGACAGCTCTTTTGAAAACCATCAAATTTGTTTATATTGAAAAAACAATTACTAATGCATGGCCGAATACAAAAAACTCAACATTAAAGATTGGGCTGCCGAAGACCGTCCACGGGAGAAATTGCTCACGAAAGGAGCACGTTCGCTTAGCGATGCCGAACTCATCGCCATCCTTATTGGCTCGGGAAACCTGGAAGAAACCGCGGTGGAACTTTCACGCCGAATTTTGGCTGCTGTTGATAACAACCTGAACGAATTGGGACGTAAAAGCACCGATTTTCTGCAAAGTTTTAACGGAATTGGTGAAGCCAAGGCAGTTAGCATTACCGCGGCACTCGAGTTGGGAAAGCGTCGAAAGGAAGCCGATGTATTCAATAAAAACAAGATAACAGGGAGCAAAGATGCAGCCGACTACTTTTTCCCGATTCTTGGCGACCTGAATCATGAAGAATTCTGGGTGATGTTGCTCAACCGTGGGAACAAAATCATCGACTCGTTCATGATCAGCCAGGGTGGAATTTCGGGGACCGTGATCGACGTTCGGATCATCTTAAAACCCGCTATCGATAAGTTGGCCAGCTCAATCATTCTTTGTCATAATCATCCTTCGGGAACGATGCAGGCTTCAGATGCCGATCTGAAAATCACAAAAAAAATAAAAAATGCTGCCGAAATGTTGGACATTACCGTTCTCGACCATCTCATTATCGGACAAAACCAGTACCTTAGCTTTGCCGACGAAGGAATGCTGAACCTATAAAATCGAACCGATAATGATACTGATCTACGTACAGAAAGTTAATCCGCGTATCGAATACATTACCAAACTGCTTTTTTCCCAAATACTGAATATTGAGTTTGCCTTTTCCACGAATTCTTCTGAATTTAAAAAATCAGACGGAGCTAAATTCAATTATTCCACCGAAAAATTTGGAGACGAATTCTATATTAAACCCCATCGGCTGATGTTTTCGCGGGCGATAATCACTCCAAATATTGAGCCGGTTTGGTACGAAGGGAGTAAGTTTTTTTGCGAAAGCTCTAAAGATTCCGATCTTCCCTTCGATCCGCTGGCTGCTGCTTTTTATGTGGTTTCGCGGCACGAAGAATACACCGGGCAAAAACGCGATAAGCTTGATCGCTACCCGGTTCAGCAAAGCATTCTTTTTAAGTACGACCTGCTAAAAAAACCTGTCGTAAACATTTGGGCGCGGCTCTTGGCAGATAAACTAAAAATCAAATATCCGGCACTCGAATTCCCGGATCCTAAATTTCGCTTTCTTTCCACCATTGATGTAGATAATGCCTGGGCTTTTCAACACAAGGGTTTTTGGCGTACAAGCGCTGCACTATTGCGTTCCTTCTTTAAAAACAGAAACGAATTTTCAGAGCGGATGCAGGTTTTGCAAAATAAGGCCCACGATCCGTACGATACTTACGCTTATCTCGATACAGTTTTTAAAGGAAACGAAAAGAATGTGCTTTTCTTCTTCCTGCTGGGCGATTACGGGCATTTCGATAAAAACATTCCGCACACCAATAAACATTTTCGTAAACTAATCAGCGAAACCGCGACAAAATACGATACTGGGATCCACCCTTCGTTCGCATCAGGCAGGAAAGGGCAACGCAAAAAAACCGGGGTTGAGTTGGCGCGTCTCGAACAAATACTGGATAGAAAGATTGAAAAAAGCCGGCAACATTTCCTGTGTCTCGATTTTCCAAAAACTTATCGCCGCCTGATTAAAAGTGGACTTACCCAAGATTATACAATGGGCTATTCGTGCCTTCCCGGATTCAGGGCCGGAATTTGTACACCCTATTATTTTTACGACCTCGAGCGAGAAACAACAACAAACCTGCTGATTACCCCGTTTCAGGTGATGGACGGAACATTTACTCACTACCTTCAATTATCGCCCGAAAAAGCCTGGGAGGAAATTCGGTTACTAATGGAAGAAGTAAAAAAAACAGGTGGTACTTTTGTGGGGATCTGGCACAACGAAACGGTTAACGATCAGGGAATCTGGAAAGGATTTAGAAAGGTTTTTGAAAAAATGAACCAGTTGGGTTTTGAATGGGCTTCTGAAAACACTTCGCGCTGAATGCGAACTTACAAATGGAACAAAGTACAAGTTTAAAATATATTGCACATTCGGCAATCGACACTGAAAAATGGAACCGGTGTATCGACGAATCTTTGAACAGTCGTATTTATGCCTACAGTTGGCAACTCGATCGTGTAGTTCACTCCTGGGATGCACTGGTATTAGGCGATTACGGGTATGTTATGCCGCTGCCGATCGGTAAAAAGCTGGGGATAAAATACCTGTTTCAACCACGTTTTTCACAACAGCTGGGAATTTATCCGGCTCCAAAACCCGAAATATCCAATCTGTTTTATCGTTATCTCGCTGATCATTTTCGTTTTGCGGAGATACAGTTAAACTCTGGGAACCTTCCGGGAAAAAACATTGAAAACCTCACTTTTCTTCCAAGAAAAAACTACTTGTTACCACTGGGCAACGATTATAAAAGCATTGCTTCGTTTTACTCGAACAATACCAAACGAAATATTGCGAAGGCCCAAAAGAATGGACTGAACATTGTGGAAGGAATCCGGCTCGAAACTTATCTCGGATTTAAAGCAGGCAACCTTGCCCCGGGCGTGAGTAGGGCCGATATTAAAACCTTAAAAAACATCATCGCTTACAGCCAGTACAAAGGCTTTGGCGAAATTTATGGTGTTTATTCGCCGGGGAACCAGCTCTGTGCTGCGGTATATTTTTGCCGCTGGAAAGATCGTGTGATTTACTTTAATGCGGCATCGAATGAAGAAGGTAAAAACCTTGGCGGAATGTATTTCCTGTTGAATCACTTCATCAAACAGAACGCCGGTAAAAACCTGAGCCTCGACTTTGAAGGTTCGATGATCCCCGGGGTGGCACGCTTTTATGCAGGTTTTGGGGCTACTCCCGAAACATATTTTCAGCTAAAAATTAATCGGCTACCTTCACCTTTTAAGTGGTTTAAGAAATAAAATGGCACAAATTCCCCGTTTGGTGAGCAAACAGCTGGCGCGATTGGTTTCTGCCAATCAACTGTACAAATCGGCAACCCCGGTTTTTCTGCCGTTTTACCATGCCGTCAGCAACACCGAACTTCCGCACATCCTGAATTACCCTTACCGAAACGAAAAAGATTTTGAGGCCGAACTCGACTACATTTTAAAATATTTTAAACCTGTAGGATTGGACCAAATCACCAAAAGAAGGCCAAAACATGAAAAGATAGTCCACTTTAGTTTTGACGATGGTTTGCGTGAAAGCGCCGAAGTAATTGCACCCTTGCTTTTCCGAAAAGGAATTCCGGCTACTTTTTTTATTAATTCGGGTTTTATCGACAACAAAAATCTGTTCCACCGCTACAAAGCAAGTTTAATCCTCGGCCGGTTGACTGAATTTCCGGATGCACAAGCCGAACTTTTATTGGAAGAAAACGGACTGAACCGAAAAAATTTACTTCGTGCCAGCTATTTGCAAAACGATATTTTGGATGAAGCAGCGACTTTACTCGAACTCGATTTTACCACTTTTTTAAAAAGCGTACGGCCTTACATGAGTACAGGTCAGGTTAAAGATCTTCATAATAAAGGATTTACCATTGGCGGACACAGCCACAATCATATTGAATTTTGGCAATTTAAAACCAAGGAGCAACTGAATCAGGTGGAAAAAAGCATGACTTGGGTGAGTAAACATATCGATCAAAAAATTAAGGTATTTTCGTTTCCGTTTACCGATGACGGTGTGAAAAAGAAACTGCTCAAAAAAATCAGGGAAGAAAACATCTGCGACCTAACTTTTGGTACCGCTGGCTTGAAATACGATGTATTTGAGACTCATTTCCAGCGTGTTCCGATGGAACAAAACAGACAGGGGAAAAGCTTCCTGAAGGAAGAATTTATGTATTTTCATCTTCGGAAATTATTCGGAGAAGCAAGTGTAAAACATTGAAACTGATCATCGAAAAAATACGGTTGAACCAATTAAAGGCATTTGTCGAAAGCGAAACCTTTAACCAGTTTGAATATATCCCAATTTCGGCGCTCCGTGCAGAATCCTACCTTCACAATCCACACGCACTTCCTGAAGATGTAGTTTTGTACCTTGGTTTTGTTGATAACAAGCTGGTGGCATTTCGTACTTTATTTGCCGGAAGTGTTTTTGATGGGGACCAGCGTATTCGCTTTGGCTGGTGCAGCGGAAACTGGGTTCACCCCAACTATCGAAGACGTGGTTTTTCGGAGCAGCTTCTCACAGACGCTTATTCCGACTGGGACCAGAAACTCATGTTCACAAACTATGCTCCCAACTCTGAGCAGCTTTACTTAAAAACTGGCTGGTTCAGTCCCATTCACCAGTTCGAAGGAGTGCGCGCCTACCTCTTCCCAAAAACACGAAAACTTGTGGCTGACAGCAATAAGAATCATTTCAAACGCATCTTTTATTCGATACTCGATTTTGATATTAAACTGATCAGCTCGTTTCGTTTACTGTTTTACCATCCAAACTCAGCAGGTAATTTTTGTTTCAAGTTGATTGAGAAACCCGATGAAGAGTGTTATGCTTTTCTTTCAAAACACTTTGCTGATAGCTTTTTTCAGCGCAATGAACAAGAAATAAAATGGATTTTCAAGTATCCCTGGCTATCGAATTCAGAAAATGAACAAAACAAAAAATATCCATTCTCGTGTTACTCCAACGATTTTCGCTATCAAACTATAAAAATTTATGCCGGAGAGATTTTCCAGGGTTTCTGTATTTTCTCGGTGCGCGACAAACACCTTAAGAGTCTGTATTTTTCCTGCCCAAACGAAGTAATCCCGGAATTGGCCGATTTCATGAAAAGCTATTCCAGGAAACATAAAATTGAAGTACTCACCCTTTATAAAAAAGAGTTGGCAGCCGAAATGTTAAAAAGAAATTTCCCATTTTTACGGACGAAAAAATACGGTCAGAAAATCTACAGCACCTTCACGCTACCTGCAGCAAAAAACCATGTATTCCAGGATGGCGATGGTGATGTATTTTTTACCTAAATCAAACTAACATGGAAATTAAAATATTAGGGCACAACCACTCCATCCTCGATCAATATTTATCCGAAATAAGAGATATCAACATCCAAACCGACCCGATGCGTTTCCGCGACAACATGAACCGCATTGGCGAGATATTCGCCTACGAAATCAGCAAGGAAATTGAGTTCGAGGTAACGGATGTTCAAACTCCGCTGGGGATTGCAAAAGTCCCGAAAATAAAAAAACAACCTGTTTTGGCGACTATCCTTCGTGCGGGGCTGGCCATGCACAACGGGCTGCTCCGTATTTTCGACCGCGCCGAAAACTGTTTTATATCCGCATTCAGAAAATACCGCGACGATGGTGGTTTTGAAATTGAATTTGAATATATGGCTTCTCCTTGTCTCGACGATAAAGTGGTGATTCTTTCCGACCCTATGTTGGCTTCGGGAAAATCGATGGAAATCGGTTACGAAGCATTGTTTACCAAAGGGAATCCGGCTCACATTCATTTGGTGGCCATCATTGCCAGCGACGAAGGCGTGAATTACGTAAAAGAAAAAATCAAGGCTGAAAATGTGACCCTGTGGCTGGGAGCAGTCGATCCGGAAATGACCCCACATTCGTATATTGTCCCGGGACTGGGCGATGCAGGCGATTTGGCCTACGGAGAAAAAATCGATTCGAAGTAACTTAATAATAAATTGAATTCGTAAAAGTTTTACTTTCGTTGATACAACCGAAGAAAAACATTACAATGGGTAAACTCTTTCAACAAAATAAACTCTGATCCCGACTCCAGTCGGCTTACTTCCTCATCTGAAAAATCATTATATACGTTTGAAAACAACACAAACTGATTTTCGTCCAAATTAAGCTTTTGATGCTTTAGTTTGCTGTTGTTGAGATCCATGTATCTGAACTCTGAATCATTTGGAAAAGTGCAGGCGACATCCTCAACCGGAATATTCTCTTGCTTAAGATATTCCAGCATATCTATTCTTAAACTGTAATACGGCACATGCGCCAATGAAGCATCCCAGCCCTGTGCTATGTTAGTGGGGTAAACCCATAAATTCCCGCTTAAAAGGCCAAGAATGAGTATAACCGACACGCTGTACTTGAGTTTTTCGTTTTTGAGTTTTTCAAAAATCAGATAAATTACCAACAAAGAAAAACTTAGAAAAACGGGCAACAAGTAGCGATGTCCGCTAAGGTGCTTGTACAAAACGAAACTTATGGACAGGCAGACTAATATAATTATGAAAAAAGAAATTAGTCTTGTTACCTTTTCATCCTTTTTCAAACTTTTCAGATTGGCTGCCAGAATAAATAATGCTGCCAGAAACATGAATACCCGACCAAAATCGATCAATCTCCAAATTAGTATTCCAATATTGTAAATCACACCACGGATATCAACCATATGGAACGAATTGGCCCATGGAGAATCCTGGTGATAGCCAAACCAGCCTTTGTATTTCAAATGCAAATAATTGAATACAACGATAATAACCAATGCAGAAAGATAAGCAGGTATCTTTTTTATAAGTATAAGTGTTGTTTTCTTAAAATTAAAATTAAAAAATCGAAAGCTCATACTTAGATCGATCAGTCCCAGAGCGAAGGTCACCATCATACCACGCATACTCGTCAGAACCAATCCGATGCCTGCCAGCATGATCAGGTTTCTCCGATTGACAAGAACCGCATTCAGTCCCAGTAAAAAGAAAAACACGAGTGGGATATCCGGTGTCACCAATATACTTTGGCTCAACAAAGTCGCATCCGCAAGGAAGATTATTAATGCAATGTGAAGGTATTTTTTGTGGACATACTTTTTCAAAAGGTGCATGGATTGATAAACAATTCCCAACAGAAAAGGAAGCATAGCCAGATGACTTACAAACAAGCTTTTCCCAAAAATCTTCCAACAAAGTGCCAAGTACATTCCAAAAGCTGGAATATGTCCGCTATCAAACTCGTCGGGAAGAAAGAGCTGGGTAAAATTGGTATCGTAAAAAAATAAAGCATGTTTGGCTCCCAGTTGAATTGTATCCCAAAAAAAGAAATTGCCTGATGCCCAAAAGGAAAGCAAGATGTAAAATAAAAAAAAGGGCACTAATATCCACATGTACCGATCTGTCCTCCGAGCAAAGATTGTCATTTCCCATTGTATTGTTACGAACGTGAAAATATAGAATCCTGCCGAATGCACCAATCACACACTGTATAATTTGAAAAATACTAAAGTTTTGTGTTAAGGGTAGAATGTTTAGAAATAAACCTCAACATTTATATTTTCCCTATTGAATCCTTTCTCCCTCAGTATTTCCATCGAGTCAAAAATCATATCGCTGTTGCCACACAGGTAAAAACTGGTGTTTTTGCCGAATTCCTGTGTTTTCAGATAAGCGGTTAAGCGACCTTCGAAATCGCCACTGCCGTCACGCGATGTACACAGCGTGTACCTTTCAGCATCGTACTCGTTCCGTTCGTATGCTTCTTCACCCAGTTTAACGCCATGAATAAGGTGATAATCCAGTCCCGGACGGCTTTTTACAATGCTGTGAAAAGGTGCGATTCCGGTTCCGCTGGCAATAAAAACATGTTTATGGGTGTCGGCATGTTTTTCATCGAGCCCGAACTTTCCAAACGGACCATGCACTTCTACCATATCGCCAACTTTCAGGTGTTTTAGTTTAGGCGAAAAGTATCCACCGTCAACTTCTTTCACCAAAATTTCTAGATTCTGACCTTCCTCGGCGCTGTAAATCGAATATTCGCGACTTTGATAATCACCCTGAATTGAGAGTGAAATGTGTTGCCCGGCCACAAATTTAAACCGGCTCCCGGGCAACGAAAGAATAAAAGTGTGTTCGGTCAGTTTCCTAATCTGTAACACTTTGTAATAATTAGCATCAATTTTTACATCTGGTTTCATATCAATTGTCATGGTGTATATTTTTAAAAGTTTGGCAAAAATACAACTTTTTTATTAAAATACTTTTTGGTGTTTTATTTATGCCGGTTATTTAAGACAATTAACCGATTGTTAACGTGATTGTTTACCAGCTCACCCTATTTTGATGGATACTTTTGAAGAACATTTTCAATCTTTATTAAGCCAAGAAACAATTTTTGCCGGTGAAAACAATGATTACGTATTGCAGCACCCATGGCTGCACAGAAAAAGTTGCCCCCAAATTCAACAACTATTGGGCACAGAAACCACTATCGTTGATTTAAAAAACAAGAAACAAACCGATGTAAATGAGTTCGGTCGTTTGATTATTGGCGGATCGATTCATGCCGGGCAGATCCAGAAGAAAGTGAAGGATTTCTGCGAGAAAAACATGGAAAATCTGCTGAAAAAAGAACTCGGTCTTTTTACCTGTTGCATGGAAGAAGGCGAAAAAGCGGAAGCAGAACTTTGGAATGTTTTCCCAAAAAAATTGCGTGAACATGCCAAGGCCACTGCCTGCCTGGGCGGTGAGTTTAATTTTGAAAAGATGATTGTTAAATAAGTGGCTAAAGTTGATCAGAGCGCTTTCAATGTCGACCAAAAGGCAATTCGGAATTTTTCAGAAAGAATGAACAAACGCTACCAGCCGTTTTTCTTTATTATTTAAAATTTGAGATAGAAATCGCGGGTCAAAGCGATATATTCCTTTGTGAAGGAGCCATCATTTTCGTAGATAACCAGCTTATCTGAATTGACTTCCTGTTTGGTTTTTGACCACTGAACAAGTCTCCGGTTTGCCTTTTTCGAAGGCTTGGGTTGAACTTCCGTGACCTGCTTGAGGTAAAGCTGGTTATGCAAAGCCAAACTATCCAGTTCGGCGAATGTCTCTGCGGGGATAATCATCGTAAGACTTCCCGGTCCGTTTAGCAAGGCTGGAGCAAATTTCATCAGCTCATCGAATGGCAGCGAATCGTTGTGGCGGGCCAGTGTTCGTTCATTGTTGGCAGCTTTCGAAGCTTTGCTAAAAAATGGCGGGTTCGAAACTATCAAATCAAACTTTTGTGAACTGGTTTTGGCAAATTCCTGAAAAGAAGTGTGAAGCACTTTAACACGGCCCTTCCATGGAGATGAGACTACATTTTCGGTCGCTTCCTGTGCCGCGTTTTGTTCAATTTCAATGGCAGTAATTTGGGCTGCAGAGCGTTGCGCCATCATCAGTGCAATAAGTCCGGTGCCGGTACCCACGTCAAGAATAGTTTTTACCTGTGAAACCTCGGCCCAGGCACCAAGTAAAACGCCATCAACTCCCACTTTCATTGCCGAACGTTGCTGCTCGATCCGGAATTGTTTAAACTGAAAATAATTGTTTTTGCCCATAATTTCACGCAAAGTAGCAAAGATTAAAATTTCTCAAAAACCCCTAACCCAAAGAGGGCAAAATCGTATTTTACCGGATCATTGGAATCGAAGTTTCGGAGTGAAGCGGTAATTTCTTCCACTGCTTTCCAATCGTTGGAACGACGTTGAAGCAGCCCTAGTTTTCGTCCCACATTCCCGGTATGTAGATCGAGTGGCAACATCAGTGCCGACTGCGGAATTTCGCTCCATAAACCAAAATCAACGCCAGCCCTGTCGTGGCGGCACATCCACCGCAGGAACATATTCAGGCGTTTAGCCGAAGCGCCTTTCGCTACATCCGAAACATGCTTTCGGGTGCGTTCTCCTCTTACTTCAAAAAATATCCGGTGAAAATTTTCAAGCGCACCATAAACTGTTCCTGAATTCTGAAATCCGGTTTCAAATGCCTTCTGTAATCCACCATGGCGTTTGTAAATATTTTGCAACGAACCAACAAAATACACCAGGTCGGCGCCGTTAAAAGTACGGTGTACAAACTTGCGCAAGCGTTCTGTTTCCACTTCCGCAGCATTTATGATAAAATCACCCGGACTGTTATCGAGCAACTCCATCATCCGAAGTGCATTTTTGATAATGGCGGGGCGGTTCCCCCACGAAATAGTAGCGGTAAGAAATGCGGCAATTTCAATATCTTCTTTATCCGAGAAGCGTTTTGCCACCTGAATCGGGTCGCTTTCAATAAAATCGGGACGGTTATAAATTTCAACCTTTTCATCAAGAAATTCCTTTAAATTTTCGATGTTCATGCCGGCTGAATTAAAGAGATACTAAATCCGTTAGAAGTTTGAGAAGATAACAGTTACCCAATAATTCCGTCTTTAATGTGCAGAATTTTATCCGACCGTTCAGCAAAATGATCATCGTGTGTAACAATTATAAAGGTCTGTTTCATTTCGTCACGAAGTTTAAAAAGCAACTCGTGCAACTCGTCGCGGTTATTGCTGTCGAGGTTACCCGATGGTTCGTCGGCCATTACTACCGTTGGATTATTTATGAGCGCACGTGCCATGGCTACCCGTTGTTTTTCTCCCCCCGAAAGTTCCGACGGTTTGTGTTCCATTCGTTCTGCCAGACCCAGATATTCCAATAGTCCCTTTGCCTTTGTTTCGGCCTTCGCCCGTGGAGTTTTCGCAATAAATGCCGGAATACACACATTTTCGAGCGCGGTAAATTCGGGAAGTAAGTGATGAAATTGAAAAACAAAACCGATTTCGCTGTTTCGGAAAGCTGCCAGTTGGTTTTCGCTCATGGATGAAACCTTCTTCTCGCCAAACCAAATTTCACCCGTGTCGGGCTTACTTAGGGTTCCTAAAATCTGTAAAAGCGTAGTTTTACCGGCACCGCTGGCTCCAACAATCGAATAAATTTTCCCGCCCGGAATTTCCAGATCAATTCCTTTCAACACTTCAAGTTGCCCAAACGATTTCCGTATGTTTTTAGCTTTAATCAAAGTTTGTTTTTAATGCTGATACACTTTATAGACCTCGTAGAACACGTATGCAATATACGTTATAATCAGTATTATACCGGTTGATTTTCCCACTTTCCAGCGCCGTATCAATAAAAGGAAGACCAGTAACAACAAAGAACCAAAAAGAATGATTACCGAACGGATGATATTCCCTCCAGCTTCAATGGCTGAACCACCGAGTAACATCACGATCATAAACGGAAGTCCGAGTCCTACCAAAATATCAAAGATATTTGACCCAATTGCATTGCTCACCGCCATGTCGCCACGTCCCTGGCGCGCCACGATAATCGAAGAAAATAAATCGGGTACCGAAGTTCCAACTGCCAGCACGGTGAGTGCAATTATTGCCTCCGGTATTTGTAGAATGTGCGCCGATTCAACCGCCACTTCTACCAGTACATAACTTAGCCCGGCAATCAACACAATCGACGTCAGAAATACGAGGTAATACCTTTCCTTTTTCGGGAAAAGAAAATTTAGTGTCCCATCAATTAGCCCGGTAAAATGTTTGAGCGAAATAAAATGTAAGGCATAATACCGTGAAGAAGCTTTCTTGTTTTTCCTGATAGGCTCGTCTATAAAATCGTCGCCGGTATCTTCGTAAGGCAACCAGCGGCGCCAATAAACCACCGCGATCACGTACAAAACATAAACGACCAAAAACACTGTCGCTTCCAACATGGTGAATTTTCCATCCCAGATAAAACTTACGAGCAATCCAACCGAAACGGCATAGAAAAACAGATCGCGAACCAGTGGCTCCCAGCTAAGTTTTGCCTTTTTCACCACTGCGGCAGCCCCAACAATCACCAACAAATTGAAAATTGCACTCCCCACAATACTTCCAATCCCGATGGCCTGGTGTTCGCCGGGTTTAAGCACCGAGAACAAAGCCACAAACAACTCGGGGGCACTTGATCCAACCGCCATTAAAGTGGCGCCAGCTGCATCGCTCGATAATTTAAGGTCTTTTGAAATTTCGTCGAGAGAAGAGATAAAAAACAAATCGACAATGCGCGCCAGAATTACAAAGCTGAGCAGCAAAATCAATGTGTATACAATTATCATCAAACAAGGAAATTTAGGTGTTGGACTGATATCAATCTTTCAGGTTATCCTGAATTTTATTCTTCATTTCCGTAGTTTCCCTGGTAACAGAAGATGAAACTTCGTCAATATCTTTTTTGATATCTGAAGTATAGTCATTCAGTTCGCGTTTGATCTCGTTGGTAGCTTTTTTGAATTCACGCATCCCCTTCCCCAGGGTTCGGGCAATATCCGGAATGGCTTTCGAACCAAAAAACAACAATGCCAGCAGCATCACCAAAACCAATTCCCCACCACTTATGAATAATAAATTGTGCATTGTTTTTCTATTTAGAACACAAAGATAAAAAAAGACAGAAGTTGAGAGTCGGAAGACGTAAGAAAATTAGACTACGGAAGTCTATCTAAAAAGGGATCCGGACTCTTCGGAGAGTTCGGGCCCCTTACCATAACAACGGCACAAAAAATCCGGCACGGAGAACCGGCCGGATTTTCATTTATCGTAACAAGCTTTTAAGCTTTTGCTTTGCGTTTGGCAACAATTTTATTTACCCTGCTAGCTGTTTCGTAAACAATTGGCGAAGCAACAAAAATCGATGAATAAGTACCCACGGCAATACCTATCAACAGTGCGAAAACAAATCCGCGGAGATTGGCGCCACCAAAAATAAAGATCACCAGCAATACTACCAGCGTAGTAAGCGAGGTGTTCATGGTGCGGCGTAAAGTGCTGTTCATGGCATCGTCCATATTTTGTTTCAGATCGCGTTTCGGGTGTATCTTCAGGAATTCACGGATACGGTCGTAAACAATCACACTGTCGTTGATCGAGTAACCAATCACCGTAAGGATGGCCGCAATAAATGCCTGGTCGATCTCGAGCGAGAACGGAACAATTCCGTGAAGCAAGGAGAAAAAACCCAGTGTGATGATGGTATCGTGAGCAAGCGAAATAACACCGCCCAAACCGTATTTCCAGTTGCTAAAACGAACCAAAATATACAGGAAGATCGCCAACAGCGCAAATACAATTGCAATTACAGCATCTTTCTGAATATCGTCTGAAATAGTCGGTCCAACTTTTTGAGAGCTCAAACGGTAATTCTCGATAAAGTTTTGGAAAGAAACATCCCCGAGAAATCCTCCGTTTTTCAAACCATCGTACAAGGCCTGGTCCACTTCGTTGTCAACATTTTCCGAAAGGTCTTCGATTTTATATTTAGTAACAATACGAACCTGGTTGTCGGAACCAAAAGTTTTTACTTCGGGGGCAGAACCCAATTCTACGGCAAGCGCACTCTGTACATCAGCTACCTTCACGTCCTGATCAAACCGAACCGTGTAAGTACGCCCACCCTGGAAGTCAACTCCAAGATTAAAGCCACGGGTTACAAATGAAATTAACGAAACCGCGATCAAAGTTCCTGAAATGACGTATGCTATTTTTCGTTTATCGATAAATTTAACTCCCGGATTAACCAACCAGTTCGAAGTAATTTTCGAGGTGAAAGAGATGTTCTTGCCTTTTCCAAGTTGCCATTCGAAAACCAAACGGGTAATAAAAATAGCAGTGAACAATGAGGTTGCAATACCCACCATCAAAGTGGTAGCAAAACCTTTGATAGGTCCCGAACCAAACAAGTAAAGCACAAAACCGGTAAGGAAAGTAGTTACCTGTCCGTCGATAATGGCCGAATATGCGTTTTTATAACCGTCCGAAATAGCCAGCTTCACTCCTTTACCGGCTCGTAATTCTTCCTGTATCCTTTCGTAAATAATTACGTTGGCATCCACCGCCATACCCATGGTAAGTACGATACCGGCGATACCCGGCAAAGTGAGAACGGCACCCAGCGAAGCAAGTACGCCGAACAAGAAAAATAAGTTGGATATCAATGCAATATTGGCCGTTAAACCCGCTTTTTTACTATAGAAGAACAACATGTAAATCAAAACTCCTATAAAAGCGAACACAAATGAAAGCATCCCCGAACGGATTGATTCGGCACCCAGTGAAGGACCTACAATCTGCTCTTCAACGATGTGTGCAGGAGCAGGCATTTTACCCGACTTCAGCACGTTGGCAAGGTCTTGCGCTTCTTCAATACTTTCCAACCCGGTGATGCTTGAACGTCCACCCGGAATTTCACCATTTACGGTTGGGAACGAACGAACATAACCATCAAGCACAATAGCAATTGATTTGCCCACGTTTTCCTTGGTCATGCGTTGCCAGATTTTTGCCCCTTCAGGGTTCATCTGCATCGATACTTCAGGGTTCGATCCTCTCTGGTCGTAATCCTGCCGGGCATCGGTAATCACATCGCCAGTTAATGGGGCACGCCCGTCGCGTGTGGTAACCTTAATGGCGATCAAACGATAAAAATTACCTGCCTGGTCAACCGATTTGGCTGTCCAGCGAAACATCATATCGCGTGGGAACAAGCTCTTTACCTGGGGACTGTTCAGGTATGCATTTACTTTAGAAGTATCTTTTGCTTGCGCAATACCAATTGCCGGCCCTGGGAACAACTGACCGCTTTGGTCGGTGCTTGGATTCAGTACCGCAAAAAGTGGATATTGTTTTTGGAAATCGGCCAGGTTATCGATTCCGGTAGCCGACGAATCTGCTTTTTCGGCTTCCATTTCAGCCAGCAAACTATTTTCAGTTTTGGTAGTATCGGCTTCTGTGCTGGCAGTTTCGTCGCTTGATTCTACAGGTTCGTTAGCCGTTTTCAGGTCTTCCAGTTCTTTAATTCTTTCGTTGGCCTGAAGCAAAAACGGATAAACTTCCTGATTTTCGTAGGTTTCCCAGAATTCGAGGTTGGCAGTTCCCTGTAACAGTGTACGGACCCTTGATTGGTCTTTTACACCGGGAAGTTCAACCAAAATACGACCGCGTGTTTGCAAATGCTGGATGTTTGGCTGAGCCACACCAAAACGGTCGATACGGGTACGGATAATGTTAAATGCATTGTCGATTGCGGCATTGGTTTCTTCACGAATGATGTTCAGTACTTCAGCATTGGTTGTATTGAAATTCACTCGGTCGCGCAATTCAAGCGTATTAAAAACTGATGCCAGTTTGGCGTTCGGATCGATTTCTTCAAAGGCACGTCCGAATAGCGTTACATAATCGTCCTGAGAGTTTTTACGCAACTCGTCGGCACGGGCCAACGCTTTTACAAACGTTTCATCGGTGCTGTAATTCGACATCGCACGGATAATGTCTCTTACTTCCACCTCGAGGGTAACGTTCATCCCCCCTTTAAGGTCGAGACCCAGGTTCAGTTCCAGTCCGCGGACCTCCTTGTAAGTAAATTTTTTCAGCCCGAGGAAGTTGTAAACTACCACGTTGTTCATTGAGTCGAGGTATTGGAATTCTTTCCCCGAATCCCCCTGTGCATATTCCACGGCATCTTTTTCAATTTGTTTTGCCTTCCAGGTAAACGATAACTGGTAAAGACTAACAAGTGCCAGCAGAATTGCAAAAGTTAAAATTGCACCCTTGTTTTGCATTTCGAATAAATTTTAATGTTTGTTTTTAATGTATTTATTGAATTTCGTTGATTTCATTGCCTTTTAACAGGACAGAAAACTCCTGCTAAACTTATCGTTTGATAAGAAAAGGGCTTACGAAAGCGGATCTTCGTCGGGAGAAAAAAGATGGTTCAAAAAAACCAGGTAGTGATACGAATTGATAATTGGCGTAGTTTGATGGATTACCTCTGCCTTAAACACCTGAAAGTTTCGTACCGAGTGAAAATTTCTTAAAAACTTATTGTGCGCTTCAATCTGAATCTTGCGCTCGGTGTTTTTTTGCACCAAAGTTTTTGCTGAAAAAGTTACCGGTTGTGCCAGCACATACATTTCTCCCTGACAGGAATTTTGATTTTTCGTTGTGCTTTCAACTGTATTAATCTCAGCGGGATTTTTATCAAGATAAGCATCGATCAAAACAGCTGCAACCGTCAGTACTGCAAATACTGCCAGTTTTATGAGCCACTCTTTTGAGATATTTATCTTTCCAAATTTCATGCGCAAATACCTGGTCTTAAATAAGTAAGGATGAAGCGATATCACGCTTTTCATTAAAGCGGAGCAAATATACCGAAATACTTGAGGTTTGCAAAGACGAAGCAGTTAAATTTGGGGCATCCTTTTTAATTCCAGAGTTTTATGCAACATGTTTTTGTTTACGGATCGCTGCTTTTCCCCGAGATTGTTGAGGGTCTAACCGGGCGCAAATTTGAGGCTCAAGATGCCACTTTACAAAACTATGTCCGCCGGGCAGTAAAAAACAACGACTACCCCGCCGTAGTTCCCTTCGAAGGGGAACAGGTTTCAGGAAAAATTTTATTAAACGTAGATATGCGCTCACTCGAAGCCCTTCGCTTTTTCGAAGGCGACGAATATGCCTGTGTTGATATAAAAGTGAAGGTGAACAGCGAGGAGATTACCGCCTGTATATTTGTTTGGACCGGAGACGCCGGTGCTTTGGAAAAAGGCGACTGGGATCCACATATATTTGAACGAAAAGCGCTGGCCGACTATGTTCGATACGTCGTGCCTGAAACCGTAAACGATTTCGAACGCCTATTTTCGTAATACGAGCCTCTTTCCCCGATAGTCAATTTCTGCTTTATATTCCAACAGAAAATCGCTGCCCAATAACCCGCAAATTTTTATACGGGTTGATTTTGAATACAAGCTATTAATGTGCGAAAGGTCAATTAAAGCAACCTTCATTCCTTCAATCCTGAATTTACCAAGCGAGAAGGTTTTAAGTACAGCGCTTGAACTTGTAATCGGTTCGTCATGAAAACCAGCCGAGTGTAATTCGTCGGGCAAGCCATCCAAAGTTTGGTAATATCCTTCCAGATTTTGGTCGAAAACCGATTTCGAAGCGCCGGTATCAATTACCCATTTCCCTTCTTCCCCATTTTCGAAAACCGAGGGAACCAAAAGGTGATAATTGTTTTGCTCAAGTTCTAATATTTCGATGGAAATTTTAGCCAACATGCCGTAAAAGTAGCACAAAATATGTGGAAGCTGTAAATGTAAAAACTATTTTTATTCTGGTTTAATAACATAACTTTAGTCGGCACAAAATTGTATATTCGTACAAAAATCAACGGCCTCGAAATGAGATCCCACAACCATATAATATGGTATTTCGTGCTATTGCTCTTCTATTCGTGCACACCCGGGAGCATGAACAAGGAGGATGCAGAACGTTCGCTGAAGGTATTGAACAGTGACCTGGTCAATTTTGGGAATCGTATGTCGGAAAGTACCGAAATGAAAGTGTGGGCATTTTTGCTCGAAAACCGCGAAGCGCCAATTCCTTTTTATAAAAATTCGAACAGCTTTATTAGTGTTAAGAACTTTCACTTCGATGAAATGAAAGGAATCTATAAGTGGAATTCTCTCGATAAAAAATTTGATTTGACCGGCCACTCCGAACAAATTATCATTCTGCCCGACAGCACCGGCAAGCATTTGTTACAATTTATAGTGAGTGATTTTAATAGCGCGAAAGTTAGTTCGGGTGAAGCTTTTCCAACTTCAGTTAAAATTCAGATGAAAGAAGATGACCATGAAATCTGGAAGCTTGACTACCTGGCTGAACTTGCGGATGGAATGCCCAAAAAAATCGAACTAAAAATGAAGGGCAAAGAATATACAATGAACAGTAATTATCTGCGTACCAAAAGTGGTGAAAACGGAACACTTTCGCTAACCTTCTCTTTTAACCATTTAATGAAAACTTTGATCGACACGCGGTTGGATTGTACAATTGGATACAGCCGGCAAAGCTATTTCCTGAAAACCATCGATATTAACCAGCAACTGTTCGATCACGAAATCAAAGGAGAAGTTGATTATGCTTCGATCGATCCTACGGCTGAAGATTATACTGCATCCTTTAACAGTCATTCAAAAGTTTTTCTCTTCGAAAAACGCAAAGGCCGGATTGGCGATGTGATTCTTGAAGGCACAGAAAATAACGAACTTAACGATTTCTTTGTCCGCTTCAAGGATAAAAGCACTAAGCAGATCGGAGAGTTTTTACCTGTTTTCGACAAATTAATGAACCTGAAATACTAATATTTAAATGCAAGTATCATGAATTCTAAACTAAAAACCGCGTTATTTAGCGCACTGATTCTTTTTGTAGGTTTTGCCTGCAGCGAAGACGATGAAATTACCGACCCTGAACAAACAATGGGCAAAGTAGGGAATTATTGGAATGCCGGAGCACCTGGATACCAGGATGGACGCTTCACTATCAGTTCGAACGATAACGGAAACGTGGTGGGCACACTCGTCTTCCAAGGAACTTCCTACCCTGTTGAAGGTAAAATTACCGACCAGGGAATTTACGACTACGTATACAGCAACGGCGATAAAAGCAAGCCGTTTACGCTGGTAAAATTTGATGCCAATGTTGGCGACAAATGGGAATTTAACGTGGGCAACCAGAAAGTAACCCGGGAAGTTGTTCGGAAAAGTACCGAAGACGATGTGGAATATGGATTCTGGCTGGTTAAAACGGTAGACGTTGAAGAAACCATTCCGGCCGGAACCATGGTTGGGGACAACGAGGGCGAAGTAAAAAAAATCGTTTGGCAGTTTAACCACAAGTTTGGTTTTATTTCGGCCACAGTAACCAAAACCGACAATACTACGGTAAAAGTTAGCGGTTACTCCACCAACGCCGCCGACTGATTAGAAAACCATCCGGCCTGATTTGCCATCGAAAAGTGGATGATTGATTAAATCGTTTGGGAAAACAATAAGCCCACCGTTTGTATCCAGATCAATATCCAGTACATCTTTAAAAGCCTGGTAAATAAGCAGGCTACAGTACCAGTAATGTTTGTCGACCGAAACATTGCTGGTATTTTTTTGGGCCCGCCAACTTGATACATCCTCATCCTGTGCAACGATGTAATTCAAAACCGAGTCGATCTGAGCTTCTGAAAGTGGCGATCGCAAGCGATATCTTTTCCCGGCATATTTGCTTCCAAACGAATCGTTTGAGTACCGGAAGTCGTCGCCAGGAGCGTAGGCAGCCACTTTTCGGAGTTGAAATTCATCGGGGACATCGCGCGAGTTCGATTCAAAAATTTCTGATTTTGAAAGCGCCTCTTCCACGCTGCGGCCAACGGCTCCCTTTAATACAATTACCGCATGTCCGAAATTATTGCCATTCTGAACAAACTCAGTTCCAGGCAGCCAGTTGTTGTTAGGCCGAACCAGAATGTCGCCCCGTTTTAATTCGAATGCCGTGTTTTCGTTTTGTGCTGAACAAAAAGACAACACAAGAAACTGAAAAATGAGCAGTATTAAAATTTGGTTTCGCATACTTTGTGCGTGAGTCAATTCGAACATAAAGAAACAAAAAACGGCTGATTCTTTCGAATCAACCGTTCTATTTTGTGTATGATTTTTTCTTACAAAATATTCATTCCATCAACAACATCCATCACGCTTTTTACAGCATGTGCAGAGCCCTTCAGCAATTCCATTTCGGCATCGTTCAACTTCACTTCGATCACTTGTTCGACACCATTTTTCCCAAGTTTTACCGGAACTCCAACAAAAATATCGCTCAACCCGTATTCGCCTTCGAGTTTAACACAGCAGGGGAAAATACGTTTTTGGTCGAGAATAATGGCTTCAACCATTTGAGCTGCAGCCGATCCCGGGGCATACCAAGCCGAAGTTCCCATCAGGTTTACAAGCTCGCCCCCGCCTTTTTTGGTGCGGTCAACAATGGCTTCCAGCTTTTCTTCATCAATGAGTTCGGTTACCGGAATACCGGCAACAGTTGTATAACGTGGCAGCGGGACCATGGTATCGCCGTGTCCACCCATCAGCAATGCTGAAATGTCGCGTGGCGATACATTCAAGGCTTCGGCAAGGAAAGCACGATAACGGGCGGTATCAAGGATTCCGGCCATACCCATTACCTGTGTTTTTGGCATTTTTGAAGCAACATACGCAACATAAGTCATTACGTCGAGTGGATTCGAAACAATAATGATTTTCGCGTTCGGCGAGTATTTCACTATGTTTTCGGTTACACTTTTTACAATTCCTGCGTTAATCGAGATCAGGTCGTCGCGGCTCATTCCGGGTTTACGCGGAACACCAGAAGTAATAACAACCACGTCGGAATTAGCTGTTTTTGAATAATCGTTTGTTGAACCGGTAACGCGTGAATCGTACCAGTTAATGGGCGCTGTTTGCCACAAATCAAGGGCTTTGCCTTCCGAAATGCCTTCTTTAATATCCAAAAGGACAACTTCCTGTACAATGTTTTTTTCAGCTACGATCTGAGCGCAGGTGGCGCCTACATTACCCGCTCCAACTACAGTTACTTTCATTTTGCTTTGTTTTATTATTAGAAATCCTTTCTATTAAACAATTAACAATCAAATTGTTTTTAAGGAATGCAAAGTTACATAATTTTCTTAATGCGTGAAATTATTATGCCGACAGAGCAGTAGATTAACTATCCAATAAAAAAACCGTGAAAACAACAGGCAGAAATATTGGCACAACCCCATTCCTGTTCTTCTCTTTTAACAAAAATGGTTATTAAAACAGATCAAGGATCGAGCGGATCGTGCGTATCAAGCGTACACGATTCCGGAAGAGGATAAAACTCCACATCATTCCGATTCAACCGATTACCGAGTTGATATGGGATATATCCCAACTCCTGTTCACACCGTTGGCTAAAATACGAGTGCGTGATGTAAAAACTCTGGTCGAGCGTGGTTGTGCACAAAGCTTTTTTATCTATGGGAATCTTATATTTAAAAATCAGTCGGGCTGCATTCCTGAAATTTGTGGTTGTATGGCGTGCATGTGGTTCAATGATCAGAGCAGATTCAGGAATTTCGTATGTATTCATCAATTCCTTTTTCTTCCGGTCCGTGCCCAGGTACCAGGATCACCGAATAAGGATATTTTTCCCAGTTTATTCGTGACACCTGTTGCACAGCAGCCGCGTTTTCACCATATTCCATAGGTTCAAAACGCGCTGCCTCATCCCGCTTGTTGATTTCCATCAGCCAGAGTGCAAACGCGAGCGGAGGTTCAAAAAATAAGGATTGATCCTTGAAACCGTCCATCACATTTAGGCCCAGAATGTTGACAATGCCCTTATAATAATTGCTACGCACATCATAACTTACCGAATCGATAGCCGGATAAACTGGATTGCTAATTCTTGTTGAATCAACAACACAAGACACAAAAACAGAAAGCAATAAAATTGTTGTTACTGCCAGGCTAATTACTCGTTTCATTGATGGATAATCATTGATTAAAGGGAATGGAAATGAAAAAAGCCGGGAATAAATCCCGGCTTTTTTATTTAGTTGTAATTCGGATTTTGTTCCATATTGCCCTGACTAAGGTCCATCTGGCTTTGCGGTATCGGTTGATACTCGTTCTTTCCAGCTATGAAGTGTGCGTTTGTTAAATGCGAGCGCAATACTTTTTCCGATTCAAAATAACTGTTCATTACATCAGCAGCGATACCCCAGCGAACCAGGTCAAAGAAGCGATGACCTTCCTGAGCAAACTCCAGACGGCGTTCCATCTGTAGAGCGTTTAATGCTTCTGTTTTATCCGCAAACGAAGTATAAGTATTTATCAGGTAGTTTGCGGCATCTCCCGACCCATCCAGTTTTTGAACATATTGACTGTTTTTGGCACGTTCACGAACCATGTTTACATATATCATCCCTTCGTTAAGATTACCCAACTGAATTTCAGCCTCAGCCTTCCAAAGTAATAAATCAGCATAACGGATGATGTAATAATTGAGTGCGCTAACGTAAGGCCACACCGTTAAAAAGTAAGGTGAATTTTTCGAAATCATCCTCTTTTTCGGGCTGTAAGGGCCATAAACGGTGGCTTCACGTGGAGTCCAATCATAAAGGCCAAGGTCGAGATAAGGAATTCCCGGACGTGCCAGGGTATGATCGATTCGTGGATCAAGATTGTCGCTTTCAGTAACCATTACATTATCAAAAGTGGGTAACCCGCTTGCGTTGGTACGGAAAGCATTTACCAGGTCCTGGCTTGGGCGGAGAAACCCGTAAGAAGCATAAGGCCCGCCGGGAGGCATTAAACGGTCGCCAATACTACCATTGTAGTTACTGGGTGAACCATCGTTGATACTTTGCTGAACGGCAAAGATGATTTCCTGTCCATTATCGTTTTCTGGAAGAAAAACATCACTGAAATTGGGTTGCAGCTGGTACTTCCCCGAAGTAATTACTTCTGTTGCAGCACTTGCAGCTTCGCTCCATTTTTCTTCGAAAATATAGCACTTAGCCAGATAGGCTTTGGCAGCCATTTTGGTTGGACGGCCTGCATCTTCCTGCGAGCTTGGCAAAACATTGTAGGCTGCCGTAAAATCCTCTTCAATTTTTGACCACTGCTGGTCGCTTGTCAAATCGGTATTCGAAACCTGGTAGAACTTTTCTTTGGTATCAACTGTTTCATCCACCCAACAAATATTTCCATAGATTTTCTTGGCCTCAAAATGATAATGCCCACGCAGAAAACGCATTTCTGCAATACGCTGTGCTTTTAGGGTTGCATCAATGTCTGCAGATTCATTCAACAAACGAATTGCCAGATTAGCACGACGGATACCTTCGTATAAAGCCAGCCATTTTCTCTCGATGTCCATCACTGTAGGGTCAGTTGCAAAAATTTCCATTAGGTGAATCTGGTTTTGGTCGCCGGTACCGCCACCTCCTTTGTATGCATCATCAGAAACTACGTCGCCAAAATTCCAGTTCGATGCCGGCGAGTTAAAGGCGTTCGACGCTTCATCAAACTGCCCGTTTAATACCGCATAGGCTGAAACCACTGCGCTCTCGAAATTATCAGCCGTAAGAATTTGTTCCGAGGTTAATTCGCCCACCGGGCTTTCTTTCAGAAAATCTTCTGAACAGCTTGCAAACACAAGCGATAGTAAAAATATATATAGAATCTTTTTCATTTCTTGTAAATTTTAATCGTTTAAGAATAATTAGAACCCAATATTTACACCCACCATAAATGTTCGGGATACCGGGTACAAACCACGGTCGACGCCAATATCAAGGTTACGTGAGTCAGAGCTGTAGCTTTGAAGTCCTACTTCCGGATCCATCCCTTCGTATCCGGTGATGGTGAATAAGTTCTGAGCCTGAACATAAACTCTAAGGTTGCTCCCATGAATTTTCTTAGCCAAATCAGCAAAATTGTATCCGATTGTCAAAGTCTTTAATCGCACATACGAACCTTTAGAAACATAGTATGAAGATGGGCGGATATTGTTATTAGGGTCATCAAGCGAGAGACGCGGAATGGAAGAACCTGTATTGCTTTCGCTCCAGGCATCGAGTGTACGGCTAAATTTGTTGTAGGCCGAAAGGTTGAAAAAGTCACCATAATAGCGGGTCAGGTCATAAATATCGTTGCCGATGCTTCCGTTAAAAAATGCCTGTACATCAAAGTTCTTATAATTAAACCCAAGGTTCAAGCCCAAAGTCAGGTCCGGGTGTGGGCTCCCAATAAAAGTACGGTCTTCGCCATCAAGTGTGCCATTTCCCGAAACGTCTTCAAATTTCAAATCACCCGGTTTTGCATTTGGCTGAAGTTTATAGGCATCTATCTCGGCCTGATTTTGGAAAATTCCAAGACTTTTATACCCATAAAACGAAGCAATGGGTTGGCCAACTACCGAACGCGAAGTTTCCTGGTCGAAGTTTACACTGTGCAGGTACGAACTTGGCATGGCAATAAAATTGATATCATCCGGCAAATTGGTCAGTTCGTTTTTCACATGCGACAGGTTTAAATTGGCGCTCCACGAGAAATCACCCCGGCGCTTGCCCTGGTAATCAAAAACCAGCTCGAAACCTTTGTTGTCCATTTCACCTACATTATCCCAAACTGTTTGAATAGAACCCCCGGCAATTGGAGGAAGCGGACGTTCCAGTAACAGGTCTTTTGTATGTTTGAAAAAATAGTCGGCTGTAATGGTGAAACGATTATCCATAAAACCTAAATCCAAACCAATGTTGGTTTGTGTCGATGTTTCCCATTTCAGATCCGGGTTTCCGTTACGCGTTTGTGAATATCCGGTGTAAACAGAAGCCTGAGAGCCATCAATCGCATAATTCGAATGGCTAACGTTGGAATAGTAACTTTCAATTGTCGCATAAGGCGGTACATCCTGGTTGCCATTTTGCCCCCAGCCAAAACGTACCTTAAGATTACTTATCTTATCTGTATTAAAAAATTCTTCTTCACTTACTCTCCAACCGGCCGACAATGCCGGGAAATTACCCCATTTATTATTCCCCAGTTTTGAAGAACCGTCGCGACGGAATGTAAATGCAAACAGGTAACGATCACCAAAAACATAATCGACTTTTGCAAAATATGATACCAGTGACGATTTCGAACCGGTTCCGGAGTTCTTTTGAGAACCTGAATTACCGGCATCCAGGTAACGGAAATTCTCATCTTCATAAGCAAAACCCTCGCGGCTGGCCGAGAATACTTCGTAATTGGTTTCAATTGCCTCCATTCCTGCAAAGGCATCAATTTTGTGTTTGTCGATTATTTTTGAGTAGTTCAAGGTATTTGTCCAAATCCATGTAAAGGATTTACTGTTCGTAGTTGAAAGCGTACTAATTGTATTTGGATTCTGCACACCTGTTTCCTCGTATTTTGGATTAAAATTTCTAAAGTAGTAATCCCCATAATCGATACCAAAGTTCGATTTTGCTTTTAATCCGTCTATTATTTCCAGTTCAGCATATGCATTGCCAAATATTTTCAACCGTTTGCGTGTATCGTCCTGATTATAGTAAAGACTTGCAATTGGGTTGCCTATGTCGTTTATAAAAGCACCTGCAAAATTTCCATCCAAATCGTGCACGGGCGCAACTGAAGGGTATTTGTACGCGGCATAAACAACACTGCTCAAAGCATGGTTTGTAGTTGTTTGGTTCGACCAACTGTGGGAAACGGAAATATTCTCACCGATTGCCAAACGGTCGAAAAATTTGTATTCCGAGTTAAAGCGAGCAGATATCCTTTTAAAATCGGTATATTTTATAATCCCTTCCTGATCGAAATAACCCAGCGAAAATGTTTGGTTCGAATTATCACTTCCCTTCGATAAACTCAAATTATACGACTGGACAATGGCACTTTGCATAATTTCGTCTACCCAATTTACATCATCAGAAGGAACACGTTGGTTTGCATCCAGATAAGCGGGAATAACGGCCGTGGGACCGGTTCCGTAAATGTCGCTCGATGGTGTTTTCCCATCGTTAAAGTGAGCCTGCCACAATAAATCACCATATTCCTGGGCATTTAAAGTTTCCAGTTTTTTGGCTGCGCCCTGTATCCCGGTATAAGCATCAAAATGAAGTTTGGGCTCGCCTTTTTGTCCTTTTTTAGTAGTGATAATTACTACACCGTTGGCAGCGCGCGCGCCATAAATAGAGGCTGAAGATGCATCTTTCAGGATTTGTAACGACTCGATGTCATTTGGGTTAATGAGGTTAATCCCTGATTCTACCGGTACCCCATCAATAATATAAAGAGGATCGTTGTTACGTATAGTACTGTAACCCCGGACACGGACAGCAACACCCCCTCCGGGGCTGTTATCGCTAACGACATTAACACCTGCCATATGTCCCTGCATCATTTGATCGACGCCTGCTACCGGTTCCTTTAAAAGCTCATCGACTTTAACTGTTGATACCGCCCCGGTTAGGTCTTTTTTCTTCTGAACAGAGTAACCAATTGCAACTACTTCTGAAAGATTAATCGAATCTTCTGTCATAGTTACGTCAATTACTGCTTGTCCCGATACTTCAATTTCGCGGGTTACCATCCCCACAAAAGAGAAAACTAAAACCGGGGCATTTCCTGAAACTCTTATTGAGTAACGCCCCTCCAAATCGGTAACAGCGCCGTTTGTGGTCCCTTTTTCAAAAACAGAAACTCCCGGAACCGGAAGTCCCTTTTCATCGGTAACCGTACCTGTTACAGTACTTTGTTGAATAGCTTCAAATTTAGATTCAGAACGAGCTAGTTCTTCCGCGTTTACAGAAGAAATAAACGCTGGAAATAAGATTAAGATTAACAATCCCAGAATACTGAGAAGTCTGTTTTTGCCGGAAAGCAATTTATTGCTTTTCAGGCATGTCGAAGAAAATTTTTTCATAGATTTAAACAATTCTTAAAAATTACGTCAATACTATTTTTAGGATTGGTGCCGGGGATAGTGGTACATTACCCGGCACTTTTTTATTATTCAATTATTGAATTGGCATTAAATTATTTGTAAAATGGTTTGTCCCTGTTTATGCTGAATATTACAACATATTCAAAAATCAGGTTTGATTAGGAAAGCTGGAAACAAAAGTATGGTGTGCATGTTAAACGAATGTGTTGAACTTATTAAGATGTGATTAAAAAACGTCGTTGGTTAAACCTCGATTTTAACAAAGCCCACATTGAATTTACCAGCGACTTAAGTGTATGTTAAAAAAATCTAAGCAGGTTCTGTTATCTTTTTAAGATCAGAAATGTATAATTCCTTATACAGATCGAAAAATAATTTGCAAATCAGTGGGATTCAGAACTACAGCAAATTACGTTTAATTAAACCAGTATGTGACTTTGAGCACAATTGCCCGGTTACGCGACAGCCACGAATCGGTAAAATAATTATCGGTGTATACCAGGTAAATATCCGAAACTGGCTGGTAACGCCACTGAAACCTTGAATTAATGTTCAGGTTGTTGATCTGTTCGTTGTATTGCACAAAGGTCGACCAGAAAATTTTATCAGAAAAAGTAATGTCGACTTTTGGCCCGATCAGAACAAATTTCTCACGCTCGAAAGGATCTCCCAAATCAAGGTCGGTGTAATTGAAATTTATAGTCAGGTTTACGTAGGGCTGAAAACGGTAACCCACTTCCCCCTCAACATACTGAATATTGCCGCTGTAAAAAGAGCCTTTAGCCATTTCCATTTGCCAATTGAACAGAGTCCTCCGTGTCGACATAAATTCCAGCGAAACTACACCGTACTTGTATTCCGAGCCGGCGGGCAAAAAATGGTTATCATCGCTGGTGGGGTTAAAGTCGTCCTGTAATTCAACAAAATAGTTATGGTAGCTTAACTCAAATTCAGAGCGATCCTGAAATTGCAATTCATAAGAGAACCTGTACTCATGTTCAATTTTTTTGTATTCCGGATCGAAATAGTTATCCACTTGTACCTGCGGACCGTGGCTCACCACTCTTTTATTGGGCACAAAATTGTAGCCCAATTTAGGGCCAAAGAAACTATATCCTTTCCTGCGAACATAACCGGTTTCTGCGAGGTAATTTTCTCCTACCGACGTTTCGTAAATCTCCATATTAAAATGTTTGGTTTGATACGAAAGCGAAGCTCCCTGTGCATATTGTTTGTCGGGGTTGCCAGGTTGGAACGAACGATGATAGAATAACTTGCCTGTCCAGAAATTATTGGCACTTGCCAGGTTATAATCAAAACCGATCACCCTGTTATACATGCTTGTATCCAAAGGTTCATCGAAATTTTCTTTGTTAACCATGATAACACCAAAGTTCGAGCGCGCAAATACTTTCTTTTGCACCGAAACAACCGTGAAGTTACGCGACAGGTAACCGTCGGTCCTTTCAGTGGTCATATTCATAAATCCAATCCGCCAGTCGTTACCAATTTTCCCGGTTAGCCGAGCACCTGCCAAAACCGGGGCATCGAGGCCAATTCGACGCGAAAAGAAAGGAGTGACCGAATTGTAACCATAGTTTGAAAAGAGGTCACTATTTTCGAGAAAGAATTGGCGTTTTTCAGGAAAAAGAAGCTCAAAACGGTCGATGTTGGCAATTTGCCGATCAACTTCTACTTGCGCAAAATCGGGGTTGTAGGTCAGGTCGAGGTTCATCGACGACGATAGACCAACCTTGGCATCGAAACCAAAATCCTTTCGGTATTCGGTATTGGTCCCGGCTTCAAAATCCCTTGAAATGCCTCCAAAAACATAGGGTATAAGAGAGAATTGCATCTTCGGCTTTGGCAAAGGGTCTTCGAATTTCATTACCCCGGTATACGCCAAAGAGGCTGTTGGAAACTGACGAGGAACCGGCGCCCAGGCCGATTTTTCGTTCGACTTTAAATCGAGCCGGCTGAAATTTGCATACCAAATCCGGCTGTTTTTAGGATAACGTACCGATTTAAAAGGAATGCGCATTTCAGTCACCCAGCGGTCGTCGTATTGTTTGGTTTTTGACTCCCACTTACAATCCCAGTCAAGCGAAACTGCGCTACCGTTACTCATGGTACCGTCCCATTTGGCGCCGGAAGCTGAAACTCCAAACGAAAAACCGTTTGTCTGGTCCAAAAAAGTATCGAAAAACATAAGCAGATTATCGTTGTTGCCAAACGAAAAATCGCGACGAAAAGATTCCATCACTCTTTTACCGGGAATAGTATCGTAAAAAATCTGTGCGACATAAAGCGCTTTATCATCGTAAGCCATCAACATAGTCGACGGCTGAGTGGCAAATCCACTGTCGACCGGCAACACTTTATAAAACTTATCCGCTTTTTGAGCCGCCTGCCAGTCGGGTTCTTCAATTACGCCATCGATAACAACAGGTGATTGCAATTTCTTAACCTGGTAAACAAAATCTTTGTTGAAAGTATTGATCGTGGTGTCGTTCCCGCTTTTCAGAAAGCCGGCTGCTGAAACAGATGTTCCAATCAGCAACAGCAGAAATAGAAATAAATTCCGCATAACCGTTTATTAGATTTAGGTATTTAAGTTGGAAACAAAGATATTTAAATTGTATTGCCGAAGAACAACCTTGCCCAAAAACATGGTTCAACAAAAACAAAAAAAGCCCCCGACCTTTCGGGCAGAGGCACAAAAAACAATGTTTAAGCATGATTTGGCTACAAGGTGATTGGAACACCGTTGTAGAAATCAAGTATTTTCGTACGGAAAATAAATTCGTATTTGGCTTGTATAAGATCCGACTGAGCCTGGGTGAGGTTATTTTTACTTTGGTTATATTCCACCGAATTGATCATCCCTATATTAAATTTTTCTTCCGTATAACGAAATGCTTCCTTCATCGAAGTAACCGCTTTATCTGTTGACAAATAACGATTTAGCGATGCCAGGGCATTGGTATATACTTGTTCAATTTCCTTTCGTAACAGGTTCCGTGCTTGCTGTAGCTGAAATTCGGAATCATATATCTGGATTTCGGAATTGCTAATACTATATTTTACCTGGAAACGATTAAACATCGGCACATTAAGTGTAAGCCCGAGGCTCCCACGATAGTTGTTTTTTATCTGATCCCCAAAACTGATATTATCTCCATTGAGATTGGTGTATTGGTTATTGTAGTTGTTGTAATAATTTGCCCCAAACGAAAGAGATGGCATCCCTCCTCCCTTCGCGATATCGAGTTGTTTGCGGGCACTTTCAACACGCAATTGTGCAGCTTTAATTTCCGGGCGAACGTTAATCGCAGTGTTGAACACGTCAAAAGCATTCATCATGGTCAGGTTAGCCTGTATCTCGGGGAGTTTTGGCTTTTCAATCGTAAAACTCTCGGTTAAAGGAAGATCAAGAAACTGAAACAAATTCAGGTATGCCAGCTGCAAACGGTTTTGGTCGTTTACATACTGAAGTTCTTCTCGCGCCAACTGGGCTTCAATTTCGAGCATCGATCCTCTTGCAAGGCTGCCCGCATCAACCAGTTGCCGAGTACGCTCAAGCTGTTGTTTGGTCACCACAATATTAGCCGAATCAACCCCTAATACTTCTTCTGCAAAAAGAATCTCAAGATATTCAGCGGCAATCGACAACATGATATCGTCTTTTGTTTTTTGAAGATCATTGGTAATGGCTTCCAAATCGAGTTCGCGCTGTTGCACGGTGTTACTCAGCGTCATTCCACTAAAAAGAGTCATGTTGGTGCTGATGCCACCATTTAACCCGGACGAGTTGGTATTCTTGTAAGTGTTATCGAAGTTAAGTGTTCGTCCAAAGCTGTAATCGCTTCCTATCTGCGCGTTCAGGTTGGGCAACTTATCGGCACGGGCCTGTTTTACCTGGTTCCCGTAATACTGTGCGTTGAGGATCTGCCTTTTAACCTGTATGTTATTCTGAAGGGCATAGTCAAAACATTTTTGCAGATCCCAGGGTTCCTGGGCATTAAGATTTCCCGTAAAACCCAGGAAAAATACCATCATAAATAAGGGGAGAAAATTCTTCATTTTTATTGTCTTTTGTTTGCGACTAATTTACATAAACCTTGTTTAAATCCCTAATTAACCCTGGTTCGCTTCACCTTCTTTCAGTTTCTTCGGATCGATCTTTTCGCCTTTCACCTTATCGTCAGCTTTAAGGCCACCGGTAATTTCTATATTGATCGCATCTGACAGTCCGGTTTTAACTTTACGCTTTTCATATCGGCAACCGATGCAATAGTGGCCTGCGTTAAAGGTGTTTGCCGGTATCGCCGAGTTGCCTTTTTTTGCCGGTACTGCCAACGCCATTCCGTCGATGGTTGAACGAACCAGGGTATTGGTAGCGCTTACTGCCTTTTTTGTTACACTGTTTTTAATTAATTCGAGATTATTTTCGGTGGCAGCGAGTTCTTCTTTGGCTGGATCGTATCCCACTTTAGTGGTTTTAAACTCTTTGTACCAGGCCACATTCTTGTCGAAAAGTTTCTGCCGACGGTGGCAATCAATCTGAGAATATTCGTAATTAATTTTTGCACGGTTCACCCTGGTTTCAGCAGAACTCAAGGTTACCATATCAAGAATAATCTTGATCCGGGATACTACCTGGCCTTCCGAAATGCGGTCGCCGGGTCCAATGTACAACTCATCGATAATACCGGAAACCTGCGAAACGATTAAAATTGCAACGCCTAAAAATCAAAATACTTTTTTCATGACAGTTATTGTTTTTTTGTATTCATGTATTTATTTTGTCAAAAGTTCAATCTCTTTTATTAAGTCCCTCCTTAGAAGGGACTTAAGGAGGAGTTATTCGTTTCTCAGTGCATCAATAGGTTTACTTCTCACTGCCCTTTGCGCCGGAATCAATGCTGCAAAAATTCAGGATGCTATTAAAACCGACAATGCTCTTAGAGCCATACTAAAACTTACTTCGGGATGTCTGAAAAAAACGTCATCCGGATTTCAGGTTGAACGACCGGAATACAAAACCCACGGGTTCGTTACGCAGCTGGGCTGCTTTTTTCTCCGACATGTTTTTAATGAGCGCTCCATTCAGATAATATTAGCCTTCGTCGTAACTATCCAGGATTCCCAGAATATTTAAAAGAGTTGATTTCCCGGACCCTGACGACCGCATTATCGAATCCTTGTTCGATGTCGAGATCGATCCCCTTTAAAACATGGAGCGAGTTTTGACCCGTGACATACAATTTGTGAACATTACTTAGACTAACCATAACTGGACATTGTTTTTGTTTTCATGTTAAAAGTGAAAAAACCGCAGAGAAGCCCACAATTTTATCGACCAACAAGCCGGGAAAAGGGGTGAATGGGATTTTCAATCCACTTAACCGAACCCGGCTGCGTTTCCTTTCACAATTAATAGACGCCCGAAACCCACGATCAGTTACAGACTAATGCAATTTTTACGGCAGGTGTTCCTTTTCATAAACCTATTCCATATTTTTACGCAAAGTGAAAACACCATGGGAATTAAAACGATCAGTCTGAAGTTACCGACCGATTTCACCAACGAAATACTGGAACAACGGATTGCAAAAACATTGAACCTGAAAAACTTCACGTTCAATATCGAAAGCAAAAGTCTGGATGCACGGAATAAAAAAAACATATTCTGGCTGGTAAAAGTGCTGGTTGATTCGCCCGAAATAAAAGGAAACGACGCCCCCGAACAGGAAGAACTCCACATTCCGTTCAAAAAAAGAAATAAAAAGATTGTAGTAGTGGGAAGTGGCCCGGCTGGTTTTTTTAATGCCTTTGTGCTTCAAAAAGCGGGGTTCGATGTCACGCTTATCGAACGCGGTTCGGAAGTAAAACAACGTGGCGCCGATATTCTGCATTTCGAACGAACCGGCGAGTTTAATGCCCAAAACAACTATGCTTTTGGCGAAGGCGGCGCCGGGACTTTTTCGGATGGGAAACTCACTTCGCGTTCGAAACACATCTCAAAAGAAAAACATTTTATCCTGAAAAGTTACGTGGAAGCCGGAGCCCCGGCCGAGATCGTTTACATGGCACACCCCCACCTGGGCACCGACAACCTGCGTAAGATCGTTAAAAACCTTCGAGAGGCTTTCGAAAACCTGGGCGGTTCTTTCATGTTCGAAACCTTATTGGAAGACATTGTCGTAATTAACGGACGTATAAAAGAGGTGCAGACTTCGAAAGGCACTTTACAAGCCGATGCCCTTTTTATTGCCCCGGGACATTCAGCGATGGAAACTTTCCGGATGCTGATCAGGCGCGGCGTGCCTTTCCGTACCAAGAATTTTGCCATTGGCAGCCGGATGGAACACAAACAGGAAACCATCAACCGTGCACAGTGGGGCCGGCCAACATTGCCAGGGATAAAAGCCGCCGAATATCGTCTTACATCACCTGCCGACGGGATTCACCAGGTTTTCTCATTTTGTATGTGCCCGGGCGGAACGGTTGTTCCGGCGACTGCGTATGCCAACAACAACATCGTAAACGGGATGAGTTATTACAAGCGAAACGGCCAGTTTGCCAACGCCGCCTGTGTGGCCGGCCTTCATCCCGACGAACTGGCCGGAAAAACCGTTTCGCCAGTGGAAGCCATCGAATTGCTTCAGAAATTTGAAGAAAAATTTTACGACTTCTCAGCCGATTACGCTGCCCCGATTTGCAGCATTCAAGGTTTTCTGAACATGAAAGAAAAGGCTTCAAACTTCGAAAGCTCTTATCCGCTGGGATTAAAAGCGGCGCCACTTTGGGAGCTTCTCCCCAAAGCAGTAGTCCCGTCGATGCAGGCCGGATTACAGGATTTTATTCGAAAAATGAACGGGTTTCAGGACGGCAACCTGTTGGGATTTGAGAGTAAAACTTCGGCGCCAATCCAGGTAATCCGCGAAAAAAACGGCCTGTGCGAGGGCTTCGAAAACCTTTACATTATTGGCGAAGGAAGCGGTTATGCAGGAGGAATTGTTTCGAGTGCAGCCGATGGGATTCGGGCGGCAATGGGTTTGGTGGAAAAACAATAGATATTAGTCATTTGTCTCGAGTCTTTAGTTAAGGACACAAAAAAGGATTTCATCTTTTTGAAGAAAGGGAATCCTCTTAACATTAACGCTCATTATTTTTAATCCGTAACACGTATCCAAAACAAACAATCTGCAACAACGTTTTCAAAAAGCTCAAAGCACACAGCCCAAAGCTCACGGCTCAGCGAATATGTAAATTCCCGGTTAATTCAAAAACCATTATTTAGATTAATTCTATAAAAATCAGATAGAAAATGTATTTTTGCTGTCCTTAATTTCAATAAGGTTATGGCAGACAAAAAACTACCGTTTTCAAAAGAGCAACTGGAAGCGATTATCGAAAATCATCCGACCCCGTTTCATATTTATGACGAAAAAGCAATCCGTGAAAATGCAAGGGCATTTAAAAAGGCCTTTTCGTGGAACGAAGGTTTTAAGGAATACTACGCGATAAAAGCTGCTCCGAATCCTTACCTGATGAAAATTTTAAGGGAAGAAGGTTTTGGAATCGACTGTAGTTCGACTGCCGAACTGGAGCTTGCCAAACGTGTCGGGATGAGTGGCGACGAAATTATACTGACTTCGAACGATACGCCGGCTCACGAGTTTCAACTGGCAAAAGATATGGGCGCCATCATCAACCTCGACGATATTTCGCACATCGAATATGTGGAAAAACACGTGGGTTTGCCCGAAACCATTTGTATGCGTTACAATCCCGGCGATCTGAAACAGGGCAACCTGATTATCGGTCACCCCGAAGATGCCAAATATGGTTTTACCCACGAACAGATGATCGAGGGTTACCTTATGTTGAAAGAAAAAGGCGTGAAGCATTTTGGGATACACACGATGGTGGCATCGAACGAACTCGATCCCTCGTATTTTGTGGAAACCGCCGAGCTGCTTTTTAAACTGATTGTTGAAGTGTATGAGAAAACCGGTATCCGTATTGAATTTGCCAACCTGGGTGGTGGAATTGGAATTCCTTACCGTCCGGAAGAAAAGGCAGTAGATTTGAAATTTGTGAGTGCAGGAATTAAAAAGCTGTACGAAGAAATGATCGCTGGAAACGGACTTGCACCACTTAAAATTTTCTTTGAACTCGGGCGCGCGATTACTGGTCCGTTCGGGTACCTGGTTACTAAAGTGCGCCACATAAAAAACACCTATAAAAGTTTTGCCGGGCTCGATGCCTGCATGGCCAACCTGATGCGCCCTGCCTTATACGGAGCCTATCATCATATTACTGTTGTTGGAAAAGAAAACGATGAAGCAAAATACAAGTACGACGTAACCGGCTCGTTATGCGAGAACAACGATAAATTTGCCATCGGCCGCCTGTTGCCAAAAATTGAACCCAACGATATTGTGGTGATCCATGATGCCGGTGCCCACGGTCATTCGATGGGATTTCAATATAACGGAAAGCTGCGATCAGCCGAGTTATTACTCCGTGAAAACGGCGATGTGGCACAAATTCGTCGTGCTGAAACACTCGATGATTATTTTTCAACGCTTGATTTTCCGGGAGTTAAAGACTTTCAGGTCTGAAATTTGCTTTTCCGGGTGAACAAGCCCTTTTTTCAACTGTTTCTTGAATATAATTATTCAAGAAAAACAGTATGAATTCTCAATTAGACCAAAAGATTCAAGATATCTTAAATTTGGCCGACCGGATGTTTTTGGCAACCAGTGTTGGCCGGAACCCTTCGGGGGCGAGCGTGTTTTTTGCACAGGATGGTGATGACCTCATCTTTTTCACTTTCAATCCTTCGCGAAAAGCCGAACAGATCAAGTACAATCCGCGGGTTCATGCAGTAATCTGGCCTAAAAACCAGGAAGGCATCCGCGGCTTACAGATCGATGGAGAATGTTACCAGATTAAAGACGAGGCAGAAAAGAAAAAAGCATATCAACTGGTACTTGAAACTACGGATGCTTTTAAAGAGTTCATGGACGATGATTTTCTAAAAGCCAATAATGTGGTCGGTTATTACCGTTTGAAACCCACTACCATCAAGTATGTCGATTTTTATGCGAAAGAGAAATTCGAGTGGAAAAGCCTGCCCGAAAACCAGACTCCTCCTTTAAAAATGGCGTGGAAAATGGCTGGAAAACAATTGGGTTTGTGGGTCCGTGCAGTGCGGGCGCCATTCCTGACCGCCACTTTTGCTGCAATTTTTATTGGTGCAGCCCTGGCCTGGAACGATCTGAAATCGGCAGCGATGAACGATAGCTGGTCGTGGGCTATGTTTCTGCTGGTTTTGCTCGGTGCATCGCTGGCGCAAATTGCCACCAACACTTCAAACGATTATTTCGATCACACTTCGAATGCCGACGAAATCAACAAAGTACCAAGTCCGTTTAACGGTGGCAGCCGCGTGATTCAATCCGGGCTTGTTTCGGCCGAAACGGTTCTGGTTACCTCTATCATCAGCATTATTGGAACTGTAATAGCAGGCTTGTTCATCAATTATCAAATCAGTGGCTCCGTGATCGGGAATACCCCGGTTCTCTGGATGGGAATTGCCGGAGTCATTCTTTCGTTTGGATACACTGCCGACCCGGTTCGTTTTGCCTATAAAGGCCTCGGTGAATTTGCGATTGCGCTGGGTTTTGGCCCGTTAATGGTGATGGGGGCACATTACGTACTTACCGAACCGATCCATCACAACATCCTGTCGCAATGGAACTGGGTGGAGGCACTGGTTGCTTCTGTTCCAATTGGCATTTTGGTAATGCTGATCGTTTGGATCAACCAGTTTCAGGATACTCCCTCCGATGCCGCTGCCGGAAAAAGAACCTGGGTAGTACGCACTGCTGTAAAAGATCAGTGGTACCGTCTTGAAAAACCGCTCCGGCTTTACAAACAATTTATGATTCTGGCATTTGTTGGAATTGCAGTGATTGGGATTCTGGGTTTGTTTACCAACTTCGGAACTGCATACGCTTTCCTGGCTTTATTGCCACTGGCAATGGTTTGGAAAACATTTAATTTGGCTGATAAATGGATGTTGCAGTGGAACGATCAGAACGAAGACCGCCAGAAAGTACCCTATAAACTTTTGATGGTGAACGTACTGACTATCGGAATCCATTTTCTGGTTGGGGTGTTGCTTTCGGTGGCTTATCTTATTTAACTGAAAACGATTTTTGCGAACGTCAAATATTTTTAATTAACGATCAGGCCGGGCGGATTTCCCCGGCCTTTTTTGTATTTTAGTAAGACCAATATTTAATAAATGAGACTTGGATTTGACGCTAAACGGGTTTTTCTAAATTCTTCAGGACTGGGAAATTACAGTCGTAACACACTAAATGCGCTTCAAAAGTATTTCCCTGAAAACGAATATGCACTGTATTCTCCCGAAACTAAATTCGGAATGTTGGAAGAACAGGATAAATTTCAACTGTTTGCCCCTCCCAAAAAGATGTCGAAATTTCATAAGTCCATCTGGCGCAACTTTAAGCTCAGCAATGAACTTGTCCAACACAAAATCGATCTGTTTCATGGATTGAGCAACGAATTACCACGCGGGATTCACAAAACCGGCATTCCGGGTGTTGTTACCATTCACGACTTGATTTTTATTCGTTACCCCGAATTCTACAAGTTTTTCGACCGTCGGATATTTCATATTAAAGTGAGTTATGCCTGTAAAGCAGCAACAAAAATTATTGCCATCAGCGAACAGACCAAAGCCGATTTGATAGAATTCAAACATGCCGATCCAGAGAAAATTGAAGTGGTACACCAGGCTATTTCTCCCTTGTTTTTTGAAAAAGCAGATACCGGGAAGGTTCGTATAAAATACAACTTGCCCGGGCAGTTTATCCTTACTGTGGGGACAATTGAAGAACGCAAAAACCAGCTTTCGATTTTACAGGCATTGCTGGCAAAAAACCTCGACCTCCCGGTAGTGATGATCGGAAATCCGACTTCATACTGCAACGATATTCATAAATACATTGCCGCGAAAAATATTCAGAAACGGGTTATCTTTCTCAGAAATATTCCCGAGCCGGACCTCGCTGCGATTTATCAACTTGCCGAACTATCGATTTATATTTCTGTATTCGAAGGTTTTGGGTTACCGGTTATCGAGTCGATGGCTTGTGGTTGCCCGGTAATCACATCCAATGTTTCGTGCCTGCCCGAAACCGCCGGTGATGCAGCCCTGCTTTGTTCGCCCGATAATATGGATGAACTGGGAGAATATATTTACAAAACACTTACCGACAGTAATTTTAAAAACAACTTGATTGCAAAAGGAGAAAGACGTGCCGAAGAATTTCAGGCGAGGAATTACGTGGAAAAACTAAATAATGTTTACAAGAATATTTTGAAATAACTCATGCACGACGCTATTAAAAAAGCACTCGAAGTATTAAAAAACGGGGGGGTAATTTTGTATCCAACCGACACGATTTGGGGAATTGGTTGCGATGCCACCAATGAAGAAGCTGTTCGAAGGATATACAAAATCAAAAAGCGTGAAGACTCGAAAAGTATGCTCGTGCTGATGGAAAACCCCGCGCTGCTGGATCGGTATGTGGAAGAAGTTCCTGAAGTTGCCTGGGATTTGGTCGAAATCGCTACCACTCCACTTACCGTAATCTATCCCGGCGCAAAAAACCTGGCTAAAAACCTGATTGCGGATGATGGAAGTGTCGGGATCCGTTTTACAAAGGAAGTTTTCACCACTCAACTTTTGCAACGTTTCCGACGTCCGTTAGTTTCTACTTCTGCAAACATCAGCGGCGAAAAGTCGCCCGCATTTTTTGATGAAATATCGGAAGAAATAAAAGCTGCCATTGATTACATCGTTGAATATCGCCAGGATGATCGCACCCCTTCAAAACCTTCCAGCATTATTAAACTAGGCCCGGGTGGCCGGATCGACATCATCCGAAAATAAAAAGGCCCCGCGTTTCCGGAGCCAATCTTTATTATTTCTTTTCTTTTAAAATATCCCGAATTTCGGTCAGCAACACTTCTTCTTTCGAAGGGGCTGGTGGCGCCGCAGGGGCTACAGGGGCTGCTTCCTCTTTTTTCTTCATTTTGTTGAATGCTTTGATGACCATAAAAATGGAAAAAGCAACGATCAGAAAATCGAGTACAGTATTTACAAAAACACCATACTTTATTGCAACTTCTGTAATTGCCGGACTAACTACCTGGTCGCCGTTCAGTACGGCTTCGCTCCCTTCTTTTAGTACTATCCGAAGCTTGCTGAAATCTGTGTTCCCAAGCAGCAAGCCGATTGGTGGCATCAGCACATCGTTAACAAACGAGGTAATGATTTTACCAAAAGCACCGCCAATAATTACTGCAACGGCAAGGTCGAGCACGTTCCCTTTCATTGCAAAGCTTTTGAATTCTTTTAACATTCCCATCTGATTGAAGTTTTAAGTTAACAGTTAAATTAAACATTGCAATGTAGTATATTTCAAAGAATTATTGTAAAAAAAAACCTGTCTTAAAATAGACAGGTTTAAAATATGGTTTGTGTGCTTTTTACATTCGCTTCACTTTTCCTGAACCCGCAACCGAAGCATCGATACTGGCGTTTCCTTTGTAAAAAACACTACCCGAACCGGCAATTCGTACCTTGATCGATCCGCTTGCATTTACATTACAATTTCCCGAACCTGAAGTGTTTACGGTTACATTTTCGGCTTCAAACCCCGAAGTATTGCAATTGCCTGATCCCGAAATCGATACACTTAACTCTTCTGCCTCGCCTCCGTCTTCGATGTTAATGTTACCCGAACCTGAGATTGAAGCTTTTACCTTTTTTGAATCGAGGTCGTCGATATTTATATTACCGCTGCCGCTAATAGCCAATTCCAAAATTCGTGCTTCCAGACTTTCGGCTACAATATCGCCGGAACCAGAAACAGATAATTCGTTGATATCGGGTACTGTAACGTATATTTCTATTTTACCGGGATTAAAACTCCGCTGAAATATGGTTTTGTTCGGAAAACGAATAATGAGTTTGTTCCCGCTAACTTCTGTAATAATATCGTCTATCACCGACTCTTTGGCTTCGATTCTGACACTCTGAGTATTTCCCTGTTTCAGATATAGTTTTCCGGGAACCCGTAACGAAATAGCTGAAAAAGTAGATACATCGCGCGTTTGTTCTTCGGCGTTTACCGAACTTGCCATAAAAATGCCTGCAATGAGGACGCTCAACATTAAGATTCTGAATTTCATTGTTTTATGTTTTAATATTAGTAAATAAGTTGCAACAACAATTACGGCAGAAATGCATTTCAACCATAAAAAGACTTTGTAAGGACGGATGAGTTAACAGAAAGTTGCACGTGAAGTGAATTTTTAACGAAATTTATTCTTCGAGCAAGCCGTCGGGGAGTTTCAGTGTAACGGTTTTAGCTTCTTCATCGAGTGCAAGCAGAATCTCGTCGTTATATGGAACCAGCAGTTCGTTTCCCTGATACTGAATGGTTAAAACGATATTTCCTGAATAATCATCCACGGCTTCTATTGAGCCCATTTCTCCGAGCTGATCGTCTATTAAAGTAAATCCTATGAGCATCGATTCGGTTTCGTTGGGGATATCTGCAATCTCTTCCAGGTACAAATACACTTCGTTGCCAACCAGTCGTTTGGCGTACATTTCGGTGTCTACACCATCGAATTTTACGCTGGCCGTTTTCCCTGATCGAAAACGAAGTCCTTCGTCGGCAATAAAGAACGGTACCAGCAAACCTTCGAGTTCGATAAAAAATCGCGAGGCGTCTTCCACCGAATATTCAAATTGCTCTTCGAATTCGAGCACCACTTCGCCATGTATTCCGTGTGTTTTACGTATAAATCCAATTCTTTCGCAATCGGTTTTTGGTATTGTTTCCATAACGTAAAAATACATTTTTTAAGAGTGTTTGTAGCAGTTTTTTTCATCATCCAAATCCCCTTCGAAGGGGAATTTGAAAAAAGCCAATTCAGAAATAAAAAGAAATCATTGCTGACCTGAGGTTGGAACACAAAAAAACCATCCGTCTGATGACGAATGGTTTTCTATTATAAGATGAGTTGTCTTTCTTAAGATTACGCACCTTTTTCTTCTTCCGAAGTTTCAGTTTCTTCTTCTGCAGCAGGAGCTTCAACAACAGGAGTTTCCTCTGTTGTGGCAACTACTTCTTCGACCTCAGCAGCAGGAGCTTCAGCTTCCGGAGTTTCCTCCACTTCAGCAACTACTTCTTCAACTTCGGCAACCGGAGCTTCTTCTACTTCAGCAACTTCTTCTTCCTCTGCAGCTTCGGCCGCAACAGCGGCTCTTGCTTCAGCAGCCAGTTGTGCATTTTTGGCAGCAATGGCAGCAGCCCTGTCTTCATTTACTTTCTTTTCTGCTTCGAACTGTTTTTTAGCTTCAGCAGCAGCATCGCCTTTTAAACGTTCAAGTTTACCCTGGATTTTGGCATCCTTTTCATTCATCCATTTATCCAAACGTTTTTCGGCTTCTGCTTCGTCGAAAGCTCCTTTTTTTACACCACCCATGAGGTGTTTTTTGTACAATACACCTTTGTAAGACAAAATTGCCTTAACGGTGTCGGTAGGTTGTGCGCCTTTAACAAGCCAATCAAAAGCTTTGTCAAAATCGAGATCGATAGTAGCAGGATTTGTGTTAGGATTGTACGAGCCAATTCTTTCAATATACCTGCCATCTCGTGGCGCCCTGCTATCAGCTACTACTATGTGGTAGTAAGCGTAGCGTTTGCGGCCGTGCCGCGCTAGTCTCATTTTTACTGGCATAACTCTACTTTGTTTGTTTTTTAAAAATGTGGCGCAAAGATAGTATAAATTTCTGTTGCTGAAAGTTTTGAAATAAAAAAGGCTGCCATCTTTTCAAAGAAATGACATCCTTATCTTTATGTCGCGGCAGAATTATCTTTTCACATATTGTTCCTCGTAGTATTTCTGGTAGTCGCCCGAGGTAACATTTTCGAGCCATTCGGTGTTTTCGAGGTACCAGTCGATGGTCTTTTCAATGCCTTCTTCAAACTGAAGCGAAGGTTCCCAACCTAACTCACGTTTAATTTTAGTGGCATCAATGGCGTAACGCAAATCGTGGCCGGCACGGTCTTTTACATAGGTGATCAGCTTTTCGGATTCACCTGCCGGGCGGCCCAGTTTTTCATCCATTTTGCGGCACATCACCTTTATTAAATCGATGTTGGCCCATTCGTTAAATCCGCCAATGTTGTAGGTTTCCCCGGTTTTTCCGCTGTGAAAAATTACGTCGATGGCGCGGGCGTGATCGACCACCCACAACCAATCGCGAATGTTTTCGCCTTTTCCGTAAACCGGAAGCGGCTTGTTATTTTTTATGTTGTGGATAAACAGCGGGATCAGTTTTTCAGGAAACTGGTACGACCCGTAGTTATTGGAGCAATTAGAGATCACGGTTGGCACTCCAAAGGTATCGTTGTATGCCCGCACAAAATGGTCGGAACTGGCTTTTGAGGCCGAGTACGGACTGTGTGGATCGTAGCCGGTTTTTTCGGTAAACATTCCCTCGTCGCCCAGCGAACCGTAAACCTCATCGGTTGAAATATGGTAAAAGCGTTTGCCTTCAAAATTATCTTTCCAGGCGTGTTTGGCAGCGTTCAGCAAATTAACGGTTCCGATTACATTCGTAAAAACAAATTCGGTTGGATTCGATATTGAGCGATCGACATGCGATTCAGCGGCAAGATGGACCACGCCATCAAACTGTTTTTCCTGAAACAGGTTTTGTATAAACTCAGCATCAACAATGTCGCCTTTTATAAACTCGTAATTGGCTTTATTCTCAACGTCCTTCAGATTGGCCAGGTTCCCGGCATAAGTCAGTTTATCGAGATTTACTATTTTATATTCGGGGTACTTGTTTACGAATAAACGCACCACATGAGATCCGATAAAACCAGCTCCGCCTGTAATCAGAATTTTTTTCATATATGTTTGTTTTGAGGTAAAAATAAACGATTTGTTCAGAAAATGAATTGACTTTAACCGTATTCCTGTTTTTTTATTGAATTCCGCGTACCCGCTTTTCCCAGTTCCAGGCCGAAAGTAAAGTTTCTTCCAATCCTTTTTCGGCTTTCCAGCCCAGTTCTTGGTTCGCGTAAGTAGTGTCGGCCCAGATTTTTTCGATATCGCCCGGACGGCGATCCACAATTTTATAATTGAGCTCAACCCCGGTAGCTTTTTCAAAGCCTTTTACCACCTGCAATACCGAAAGTCCTTCGCCCGTACCCAGGTTAAAAACTTCATACTTGGCTTTGTTTTTTTTATTTAACAAACGTTCGATGGCCACCACGTGCGCTTTTGCTAAATCCACCACATTAATATAATCGCGAATGGCAGAACCGTCGGGCGTATCGTAATCGTTGCCAAAAACTTTTAGCTCGTCGCGTAAACCGGCGGCTGTTTGGGTGATAAAGGGAACCAGATTTTGCGGAACCCCCAACGGAAGTTCGCCAATTAAAGCGCTTTCGTGCGCACCGATGGGATTAAAATACCGAAGTGCAATTCCTCTAAGTTCGGGATAAGCGCGAATACTGTCGTTTAAAATATCCTCCGAAATACGTTTGGTGTTTCCATAAGGCGACTCGGCATCTTTGCGCGGAGTTTGTTCGGTAACCGGCAAAACTTCGGGCTGGCCATAAACGGTGCACGACGATGAGAACACAATGTTGGCTACACCATATTTGCGCTGGCCGTCAAGTAGGTTCATCAGCGAAACCAGGTTGTTCCTGTAGTAATGAAGCGGTATTTGAACCGATTCGCCCACTGCTTTTGAAGCCGCAAAATGGATGATGGCTTGCAGGTCGGGGTACTTTCGGAACAAGGCCCCGGTTCGTTCAGCGTCAACCAGGTTAAGCTGTTCGAAGATCGGTTTTATCCCCGTAATTTTTTCGATATTGTCCAAAACATCAATACTTGAATTCGAAAGATCGTCGACAATAACAACCTTGTACCCGGCATTCTGAAGCTCAACTACCGTGTGCGATCCAATATATCCTGTTCCTCCCGTAACTAAAATCTGTAGTGCCATTTTTTCGATTTAGACCGTAAAGTTACAATATCAGTCGTTTTCACGAGACATTCGATCAAGATTTATTGAAACGTCTGGCATTAATTCATCTTCAAATTCGAAAACAGCTATTTTTATTACTTTTACCAACAAAAATTTTGATACCGTGAAACTGGAAAAATATGTCAAACAACTACTACAGGAAAACGAAATAGTAATTGTTCCCGGATTTGGGGCTTTTATTTCGGAATATCTTCCGGCAGTAGTAAACGATGCCAGTGGAGAAATTTTACCACCTTCGAGCAAACTCGTTTTCAACCCAAAAATAAAAAACAACGACGGCCTGCTGGTAGGCCAGGTAGCCGAAGCTACGCGAAGCACCCATTTCGAAGCGCTTCAAAAAATTGAGAAAGAGCGCGATAATATTTTGTACCAACTCGACAAAGGCGAAAAAGTTGAATTGGAAGGACTGGGTATTCTTGGGTATAATGCAGATAAAGAAATAGTTCTTGTTTCGGAAGAAGATAAAAACCTGTCGCTCGAAACATTTGGCCTCGAAACCACCCTGATTTTAGAGCCAATTGAAGAAAAAACGGGTGAAAACATACAGGAACCAGATAAAGAACCTGTTGTTGAAGCTGAAGAAACAGAGCAAACGAACACTCCCGAACAAGAAGAAGTTTTAACCAAAGAACCTCGGGAAGAGGAAGAAACAAAGAAGCCTGAACCCGTTACTGAAAACAAAGAAGAAAATCGGGTTCAGGAAGAAACACAAACACCCGGACCCAAAGAAAAGAAAAAGCGCAAAGCAGGTTGGATTTGGATCCTGGTCATCCTTATTCCGCTGTTGGCAGTATCCGTATTTATTTTCATGAAAAACACAAAAACTGGCACACCCGATAATGTGGTGCAACAACCGGTATTTACTGAAACTCCGCCCAAAACATTTATTGCGGCAGATTCCACCGTTGCAGATAGCACACTTACTGACAGCACTGATCGTGAAATTCAGGATACTACCATAAACAATATGGAAGCAGAACCTTCACAAACCCAGGAAATGGTGGAAGGTAAATTTTACCTGGTGGGAGGAAGTTTTAAATCGGAAGAAAATGCCGAAACTTACCTGCAATCATTAAAAGAAAAAGGTTTTGATCCGTTCCACCTTGGCAAATACGGCAATTTTTATATTGTTGGGCTAGGGAGTTATAATACAGAAAATGAAGCATTTTCGGCCAAGCACGAGTACCTGGAGAACAATCCCGGTTCCGGTGTCTGGATACTGGAAAGATAAGTGGCTTATTTGTAGGAATTAAAACTTACGATCTCATCCAAAGGTTTACGAATCTTTTTGCGAAGCCTGTAATCTGCGGGCGGATATCCTAAAGTGATTACAAGCGCAACTTTTCTGTTTGAAGGAATGCTTAAAAGTTCCTGGATACGTTTTTCATCAAACCAGCCGATCATGCAGGTACCAAGTCCGAGCTCGGTGGCCTGCAAACAAAAATTTAAACATGGATTATCAGGGAAGAGATCTATTGCTTCCTCTCGTACAATTCAAAGGCCATTCGGCTGTTATGATAGGGGCATTTCCACATATTTACTTTTGGCCGCTTTGTATTTGGCTTGCCATCGGGATCAAGCCCACCGTACCATTCGCCGTATTTATTGTCAACAAGATTGGTTTTGATCCATTCCCATGTTTTTACAGAAGCTTTCAAATACTTTTGATCCCCTGTTATTTGCCAGGCATTGAAAAAAGCAGTAACTGACTCGGCCTGGGGCCACCACTCCAGTCCCCCTTTTAGCTCCCCGTTGTCTCTTTCATATTGTAGCGAACCGTCCGGATTTAAACCCTCTTTCATTTGGACATCCACAAGATTTATGGCTATTGTTTTTGCCTGCTTTACCATCGATTCATCTTTCAGAACTTCGGCAGCTTCAAGAAACAACCATGACAATTCAACATCGTGTCCGTACGAATCAATATCCTCAATATTTTCCCATTCTTTTGTGAGAAAAAGTCGTTGATGCCAGGTCTGCTGATCAATTATTTTTTCCAGAAAAATGCCGATTAATCCCCTTAATTGTTTTTCAAGCCCGGAATCAGGCCAGACTTTATATAAAAGCGTGTAAGCTTCAAGTACGTGCAAATGTGTGTTCATTGTTTTCGAGGCAATGCCGGTTCCATCGTAACCAAAACGTTCCGGGGTTTTCCAATCTCTCATAAACGATTCGATATAACCTCCGTTTACAGGATCATAAGCCTGCTTTTCAAGCGTTTTATATAATTTGATTGCCTGATTTAGACTTTCCTTATTCCCCGTTGCCCGGTAATGTTCGGCTAATCCATAAATCGCAAAAGCAATCCCGTAGGTTTGTTTGTTGTCATCCAATGGTTTTCCATCCGCTTTTACCGACCAAAATGCACCGCCATATTCTGTATCGATGAAATATTGCAGAAAATAATTTTGAGCTCTGTTTGCCAATTCTTTATAACGATCATTGCCAAACAGTTGATAAGCTCTGGAGAAAGTCCACAAAATTCGGGCATTCAATACACATCCTTTTGCAGCATCGGGCACAGCAGTACCATCGTTAAGGACTGTACCATAAAAACCACCATCCGGATCAGGCGAATATTTTTCCCAGAAAGGAAGGATGTTGCTTTTCAGGTTTTGTGTCGTTTCGTTTACCAGCCTTGAAACCTTTTTTTCGGAAGAAACCTGTGCACTTGCGGTGTAGAACAGTTGCGTTGTAATGCCAATAAAAATTATTAAAATCTTCTTCATATCCTATTAGTTTTCAGAGAGTAATTGCTGTGCAGCCAATATCATAAGCAAATCATTGAGTAAGTAAATTGGATTTCTGATACAGGAGGAGCAGAAGAAAAATAAAAGGAAGAATAGTTTGTTCATGCTCTTTAAACTAGTTTATTATTCGTTGGTTCCTGGAAATTGAGAGCTGCATTGAAATTTTGATCCACAATACTTTACATAGCCTTTTCCATAATTTGTTATCGGTAAAATTATAATAAAAAGAGAACTTTTCATTCATTGCATCGTACCAGAATCCATCTTCGATTACTTTTAATAATAACCTAAAATTATTTGTTATGCCAAACAGTGTATATAAAATCATCGAACTGGTAGGGAGTAGCCCTGAATCATGGGAAAAAGCAGCTACCAACGCCATTGAACTTGCGTCAAAATCGTTACGCGATCTCAGAGTTGCAGAAGTTTGCCAAATGGATATGCAGTTAAATAACGGGAAAGTTGAAGCATATCGTGTAAAACTAAAGGTTTCATTCAAATACGACGGTTAAAAAACAGTACTGTATTTTGTGTGTGTGATTCTTTTAATAAAAAAAGCGGCCTTTGTTAAGAAGCCGCCGGAAAATTGTGTGCCCAACCTTTATTAGTTGGATATATAATAGTACTAACTGAACGGTATTAAAAACTGCTTACATGGCTTTGAAGCATTTGTAGTTGAAAAACAAATGCCATGCCAGTGAGAAATACAGGGTTCTACTTTTTAAGAATTTTAACGAATATCCTGGATTGTGGCTGTCAGGAGCCGGATTACATTTTCCACATTATGTTGAAAAACCGCGAGTACTTCTTCCCAGGTTACGGGTTCTTCATCGGTTTTCCAGCAGTCGTAATCAGTGCTCAAGGCAACGGCGGCATACGGAATTCCCAACTCGTTAGCCAGAATACATTCGGGCGCTGTCGACATATTGATCACATCGGCTCCCCATATCCGAAACATATTCGACTCGGCGCGTGTCGAAAATCGTGGCCCTTCAATAGTAATCACGGTTCCTTTTTTATGGAACGGGAGTCCAAGTTCAATGGCTTTTTCAATCAGTTTTTCTCTTAAATCCTGGTTAAACGGGTCGGCCATGGGTGTGTGGTTCAAAACGCCGTTCTCAAATTGATTGTGAAAAGTAACTTCCCGGTGACGGGTAAAATCGATAAACTGATCGAGAATAACCAGGTGTCCGCGATCAATTTCCTGGCGCAGGCTTCCACAGGCGGTGGTTACCAAAATATGTGTGCAGCCGATTTCCTTTATTGCCCAAATATTCGCACGGTTGTTCACCTGTGTTGGCGGGATGGAATGATCCCTTCCGTGACGGGAAAGAATGGCAACTTCAACACTGGCAATTGTTCCGCACTTAAAGCCCGACGAAGGCTTGCCAAATGGAGTTCCTACTTCTATGTCCTGCGGATTTTGCAAAATAGCCGGGTCTTCCAAACCTGAACCGCCAATGATCGCAATTTTTGTCATTTTTTAAATTCGGGAAATAAATATTGAATACTTTGTTTATTTGCTTCGCACAAACCACGTTCGGTGATCAAACCGGTTACGAGCCGTGCGGGAGTTACGTCGAAACCAAAATTAGCTACTTTGCTTTTCTCAGGAATCAACCTAACAGTTCGTGTTTCACTTCCATCCCAGCCTTCAATTTCGGCTACTTCTGCAGCATTTCTTTCTTCAATTGGAATGTCCCTGATTCCGTCCTCGAGATCAGGGTCGAAGGTCGATGAAGGCAATGCCACGTAAAAAGGCACTGAGTTGTCGTTTGCGGCAAGCGCTTTTAAGTAAGTGCCTATTTTGTTGGCTACGTCGCCGTTGATGGTTGTGCGGTCACTGCCCACGATCACCATATCAACCAACCCGTGTTGCATTAAATGTCCTCCGGTGTTATCCGTAATTACGGTGTGAGGAACACCTTCCTGACCGAGTTCATAAGCCGTCAGACGCGCACCCTGGTTACGCGGGCGGGTTTCATCGACCCAAACATGCACAGGAATTCCTTGTAAATGTGCTTTGTAAACAGGTGCGGTGGCAGTTCCCCAATCAATGCATGCTAACCAGCCGGCATTACAGTGTGTCAGGATATTTATGGTGTCGCCTTTCTTTTTATACAACTCCTCGATGATTGTCAAACCGGTTTCGCCAATTTTATCTCCAAAGTCGATTTCGCTTGCTTTTAACTGATTTGCTTTCTGCAAAGTTTTTCCCGCCAAATCATCAACCAATCGATGTTCGAGTACAAAATCCACCATTTGGTCAACGGCAAAGGCCAGGTTCACCGCAGTGGGGCGCGATGACTTGAGATAGTCCGCCTTTTCGTGTAAATGTTTTTTTAAATCGCCTCCTGTAAATTCGAGCAAAGCGAGGTACATTCCGTATGCTGCGGTAACACCTATCAAAGGTGCGCCGCGAACTATCATTTCGCGAATGGCAAAATAGGTATCTTCCACGGTTTTCAGATCATAAATACCAAAGCGAAAAGGAAGCAGACGCTGATCAATCACCTGAATGATTTTTGAATCGTCTTCCTTTACCCAAATGGTATGATAATGTTTCCCGTCGATGTGCATGTAGAATGATCTTTAAGTCACCCAAAATACGACGCAAAGTTTAGTTTACCAAAGAAAAAGTCTGCGACAAGGAAGCGTTGGAATCGCCGCCAACAAAAACAGTAAACTCGCCGGGCTCGGCATAAAATTTCATGTCGGGATGGTAAAAAGCCAGATCAGCGGCCCTAATTTTGAATACAACTTCTTTGGTGTCTCCCTTCGGGATGAATATTTTTTGGAACCCTTTTAATAAACGAAGCGGTGGAGTAATCGAAGCTACCATATCGCGAACATAGAGCTGGACCACTTCTTCACCATCGAAATCCCCAGTATTGGTAACCGAAACTGAAATGCTTAATTCATCCATATTGCTGATTGTTGATTTATCAATCGCCAGTTCTTTATATTTAAACGAAGTGTAACTCAATCCGTAACCAAAGGGAAAAAGTGGCGTGTTCTGAACATCGAGGTAATTCGATCTGAATTTCTGAAATGTATCCCCACCTTGCGGACGTCCTGTATTCCGGATGCTGTAATAAATCGGAACCTGGCCGACATTGCGCGGGAAAGTAGCCGTAAGTTTACCGGATGGATTATAGTCGCCAAAAAGGACATCGGCAAGAGCGTTCCCGGTTTCCACTCCGGCATGCCACATTTGCAAAAAGGCATCAGCCAGTTCGACTTCACCGGCGATAGTCATCGGGCGTCCGCTCATGTTTACAACCACAAGCGGCTTGCCGGTTTTAGCCAGTTCCTGTAATAATTTTTTCTGGCTCCATGGCAACGAAATATCTGAACGACTTGCTGATTCCCCGGTCATTTCAGAAGCTTCACCCACCACGGCAACAACCACGTCCGCTCTTTTCGAAACCGAAACTGCTTCCTGAAGCATACTTTCGGGAGAACGTTCGTCGATTTCAATCTTTGGTCCGAAAACATTGATTTTAGCTGCAAACTCGGGGTCATTACAAATATTGGCGCCTTTGGCATAAAGAATTTTAGCCTGATCTCCCAAAACATTCTGAAAACCTTCGAGTACGGTTACCGCAAAACCGGGGTCGCCGGTTGGGGCCCAGGTTCCCAGCATGTTGTTTCGGCTGTCGGCCAGCGGCCCAATTAAGGCAACCGTCCCCGATTTTTTTAGCGGAAGTACTTGTTTTTCGTTCTTCAACAAAACCATAGTACGAGCTGCCATTTCGCGGGCCGCCGTGCGATTTTCTTTGGTAAGAATATCACTCGCCGGACGGGAATCGTCGAAATAACGATAAGGATCGTCGAACAAGCCCAGTTTATATTTAGCTTCCAAAACGCGACGACAAGCTCTGTTGATATCTGCCTCCACAATTTTACCTTCTTTAAGCGATTTTTCGAGTGTGGTAAGAAACCCTTCCCCTACCATATCCATATCAAGACCCGCTTTTAAGGCTAATGCCGAAACCTCCTGCAGATCGCCCAGGCCGTGTGCTACCATCTCGTTGACTGATGTATAATCGGAAACAACAAAGCCGTTGAATCCCCACATATCGCGCAGCACATCGGTGAGCAACCATTTATTTGCACTCGACGGAACACCATCTACATCGTTAAACGATGACATAACACTCTCCACCCCTGCCTCAATTGCCGCTTTGTACGGGGGAAAATAATCGTTAAACATGCGGAGATGGCTCATATCAACTGAATTATAATCGCGACCGGCCTCGGCTGCTCCATATAATGCAAAGTGTTTTACACAGGCCATCATGGTTTTATTGTTGCCCAAATCGTCGCCCTGGTAGCCTTTTACCAAAGCTTGTGCAATGGCAGAACCCAAATAAGGGTCTTCGCCCGAACTTTCTGAAATACGCCCCCAGCGCGGATCGCGGGAAATGTCGACCATTGGTGAGAAAGTCCAGAAGACACCGTCGGCGGTAGATTCAACTGCGGCAATGTGCGCTATTTCTTCCAGTCGTTTGATATCCCAGCTACACGATAAACCAAGCGGAATTGGAAAAATAGTTTTATATCCATGGATTACATCAAACCCAAAAATCATTGGAATTCCCAGGCGGCTTTCATCAACAGCCATTCGTTGTGTTTCGCGCAAACGTTCGGGGCCCGAAATACCAAATATTCCACCAACGTTTCCTGCCTTAATTTTGGCTTCCAGATCGGTACTTACCACCGAACCGGTTGGGATTCCACCACCGGGAGTGACCAGGTTTAGCTGGCCAATCTTTTCCTGAAGTGTCATCTTTGCCATCAGATCAGAAACAAAGCCATCCATTTCGGAATTACCCGAAGTGCTTGATTTTTGCTGACATGCAGCCAGCATTACCATCGCAATAACCAAAATTCCAAACCGCTTCATATGTTATGTTATTTTAATTTCTATTTCATTTCTAATACTTTGCCCTGCTTCGAAATTCCATTTTCGTTGAACGCTTCAATAGCAATGTAGTAGCTCGTTGCCGTATCGAAACAACGCATGAACAATTCGTTCTTTTCATACACGAGCCACGAGTTGTATAATTTATCGGGGGCGATTCCCCAGCGTATGTTGTATCCCGCAGCACCTTTCACTTTCTCCCACGAAAGCTGTGCATCGCGACGATCGTTTTGACGTTCCACCACGAAATTCTTAACAGCGCCGGGTTCCTGCCCAAGTCCAAGGCCAAATACACGGATTTCGGACATCGCCAAATTATTTCCAGGAACCTCAACATTTCTATACCTGACAAATTTTGCCTCAACAGGCTGGGTTAGTACAATATAAGCATTGGGCGAATCTTTAAAACTGTTACTCCGGTCGACCACGGTTTCCCACTGTGTGCCGTCTCCTGAAACCTCGATAGCAAATCGATGATGCAAGCCTTCTACCCGGGTATAAATTCCCGATTCATGGTCGTGATAGTTTAGCTGAAATGCATAAATTTTCCCGGGATGAAGCATTTCGATTTTCACCCATTGCCGATCATTATTGGCACCGGCCACCCAAAACGACTTGGGGTTTTCATCTGTCAATACTTCCGAAATAATTTCACCATCGCCATTATTCTCCAATGCCATTTCTGTGATATCAAATTCATTGTCGGTGGATGTACTTTTAATAACCTGTATTCGTGATGAAGAAACTGTGGTTTTTCCTTTATAGGAAAGCAACATCCAGCCGCAGTGCTGCCCTGCCTTTGCAGGATGATCGGGGCCAAAACGCGGATAATCGCCATAAGAAGTGTTCGAGTGCATTAACCCATCTTCATCAAAATAAATCGGGAACATGCACAAACGACGTTCCCAGTGCGAGTTAGACGCTAAAGCCATGGTGGCAAAATGCCAGTACTGTCCGTTGGTTTGTTTAAGTGTCATTCCGTGCCCGGCGCCATTTGTAAAACCTCCCGGCTTAAACGACATGGGGTTATTTTTCATGTATGTAAATGGACCAAGCGGCGAATCGCCAATGTAAACGCCATCTCCATAAACATTGAATTGTGTTCCCGGCGCCGCATATTGCAAATAGTATTTGCCATTGTATTTGGTCATCGACGCACCTTCCATGTAACCTTCTTTTAAAGTAGGGTGAAAATTATTTTCTCCAAAACGTTCCCAGCCGTGCGCTTCTTCATCCAGATTGATCAGGTCCTTTTTAACACCGGTTTCGAGCATCCGGTCGTCTTTGTTCAACTCCTTCACCCGAATGGGGTATACATTTGAGGATCCCCAGTACAAATACGTTTTCCCGTCGTCGTCAATAAATAATTCCGAATCCTGGAGATTATCTGAAATTGATGCAGTTGGTGTCCATTTCCCGCTTTTAGGATCATCGGTATAAAGTATACTTCCATAACCTGCCGGATCGCCTGCAAAATACACCAGCGAATCCTTGTAATTAAAAGCTGTCGGAGCATTGCTCCCTTCAAAAAACCATTGCACTGGTTTGATAAAATCCCAGTGTACCAAATCGGAAGAATGCCAGTAACCAAACGAGCGGGTAACAAACATATAGTATTCGCCCCTGAATTCGATTACTGCCGGATCGGCTCCTGAACGATATGAAATATTCCGGCTCGAGTTATAAACCATGTAGGTATAGTCGATATCGAGTGGATTACAATAAGTTGCAGGGATACATTCCTGCGCATAAACAGGATTTAGCCAGCCAATAAAAAGCGTAGCAATTACTAATAATTGTTTTGTCAGATTTAGTTTCACATCCTAAAGATAATAGTTATTACTCATCTAAAGACGGGCTTTGAAAACCCAGTTTTTGTAATCCCGATTGCAGGTCTTTGTTTTTCATAAACAGGTTCCACAACAATCCGCTCCGGTAGTTTTCGATCATCACCGGAATTGGCCCCTGATCGATAGCCAGGTAACGGGGCAAAACCCAATTATTGGATTGGCTGTAGGCGTCGTACGGTCCGTATTTTCCAATCAGCGAATCGGCTTCGAGGTACAGATATTTTAAAAACTGCATCGATTCAACTGGAGTATAAGGGAAAGAAGAAAGCGCCGCTGTGGGCGAGATTACTCCCATGTCCGAATCGCCGGGATGATGACCGGCATAGCCGTTCATCGAGTAGCTTGAGGTAAAACCCCACTGCTTTTCGCCATAACCTTTAAACCCTTTCGGATTATCCAGAGCGTAACGGTAATGAATGAGCGCCTGGTTCACATTCAGCTTCCAGTAATCGGCGTATTTGTCTTTTAACCCTTTTGGATTTAAGCCCAGATACGAATAATGCGCCCAAAACAGCGGACCGGTCGGATCGTCGGAATGTTCATAAAAATTAAGAATCGTATTTAATCCGTAATAAACGGTATCGTTCGCAATTGCCCCACCGAACGCCCAACCCTTGTCGTAAACAGCCTTTTCGATTGGATAGGTGGGCGATGAAGCTGCCAACACATACATAATCAAACATTCGTTATATCCTCCAACCGGGAAGTTCATTTCCCACCCATAATCGGGCGACCAATGCCAGTACAACACATCTTCGCCCTTGGTGTACCAGTTCCATTCTACTTCTTCCCACAGTTGCTGAATATCGTTTGCCAGTTTTTGTTCGGCTTCATTACCGTTTTTAAAATATTCCGCAACGGTTAACAATCCCTGTATCATAAAAGCCGTTTCCACCAGGTCGCCGCCATTATCCTTTTGACTAAAAGGATGCACTTTGCCAGTATGCCCATCAAGCCAGTGTGGCCAGGCCCCATGAAAACGATCGGCTTTGCCCAGGTAATCAACAATTCTCTGATATCGTTCCAAGGCCTGTTCGCGGGTAATAAACCCACGCTCGATACCCACCAAAATAGCCATCACCCCAAAACCTGAACCGCCAAGTGTAACAACATCCTGGTCGTTTTGCGGATAAACGTTATCCAAATGGATCCTCTCACGCGCCATCCCGGAATTGGGTTCTGCCCCATCCCAGAAATACTCAAAAGTTTGGTATTGAACCAGGTTCAACAGCGAGTCTTCTAACACCTTCTCTTGATCGACACTTCGGGTTACATTGTCTGTTTTATTTGATTGACAGGAACTCAGCATGGTAATGAACAGGATTCCCTGGAAAAATATAAGTTGATTTAGTTTCTTCATGATATTAAAATGTAAAGCCTAATTTGGTTAAACCAGCCTGTACTTCGGGACTCGACATCAGTAAATCCCAGATCAGTCCGGTACGGTAATTTTCGATCATGATAATCATTGGCCCCTGGTCGATAGCAAGAAATGAATCGGCTGTCCAACTTTCGGTTATGTTAAACGCATCATAAAAACCATATTCTCCCCATAACCGGTCACCCAGCGTGTAATAGAAAAAACGAATGGCATCCATCGATCCTTCAGGGGTGTAAGGAAGCGAGGAAACAGCAGCCGTCGGACTTATTACTCCGAGATCGTTTGTTGGCGAATGCGCCGAATATCCCTGGGGGTTATCGCTGGCTGTGAGTCCCCAGCAATCGTTGCTGTATCCCACAAAATGACCGGGGTTCCCGACACAATGTGCGTGGTTAATAAGTGTGTGGTCCTGGTTCTGTTCCCAATAGTTGGCATACTGATCGGAAAGATTCCTGGGATCGATTCCTAAAAATGAATAATGTGCGAAAAACATCGGGCCACCATAGTCGTAACCTACCGGTAATTCAATTCCATAAAATTCTTTTCCATTTACAATCGAGCCATTTCGCGCCCAGCCCTGATGATAAACTTCGGCCGGGATGGTGTGAGTGGTCGATGAAGCGGCCATTATGTAGGTGATCAGCGCTTCGTTATACCCCTGGATTTTCATGTTCATGTCCCACTCGTAATTAGGCGACCAGTGCCAGTACAAAACGTTTTGTCCGCCACGCGTGTACCAATCCCATTCAATCGAGTTCCATAAATCGTTAATTTTTGCGATCAGTGCATTTTCACCCGGATCACTCAAATTGAGGTACTGACGAACGGCCAACAACCCGGCAGCCAGGTAGGATGTTTCCACCAGATCGCCCCCATTATCTTTCAGGCTGAAAGGAAGAGCTTCGCCGGTGCTTCCGTTTAACCAGTGCGGCCAGGCTCCGTGAAACCGATCGGCCTGCCCCAGGAAATCAATAATGGTTTGCAAGCGTTCGATCCCTTCAGCACGTGTGATAAATCCACGTTCAATACCCACAATAATTGCCATCAGACCGAAACCTGAACCTCCTGAAGTAACTGTTTCGCCCGAAGTATTTCGTTCGCGGGCCAACCCTGAAACCGGGTGTCCGAAATCCCAGAAATACCGGAATGTTTGTTCCTGAATTAAAGTCAGGAGTTTGTCGTCGCTTAGCAAAGGAAACTTTGGCGTGGAATCGGCCTGAGTATAAAAATCAGATTCAAAACCTTCAAAAGAGTTCCCCTTTTCGGAAGTAAGTTCCTCCGATATCAAAAAATTATAATGAGAAAACCCTAATAAATCTTCTGTTGGCTTGGCAATAAAAACTGTATTGTTTGTGGAAGCGCTTAGGTCGACCGACAGCCTAGCGCCATTACTTTCGAATTGTATTTTCGACAATAGATTTTCAACCGTCAAACTATGCGAAAATTCCATCCTGATCTCAGGGTTCAGAGCAATATTTTGCATTCTTACCCCAGGATAAACCGCTTGCCCGTCGATGGTAAAAACCTTTAATTCGAGTGGATTTACGATGGTATGAAAACGAACAGAACTTGCCTGAAAAGATTGCCCGTCGCGCCCTTTTAACCCTCCCTCGAAATGAATTGTGTAAAGCGTGTTTTCAGCCAGGTTATTACCGGGAGTTAATGTTACAGTTTTGTCGTCATCCATGTACGAACGCGAAACAGGTACTGGTGTATCCCGGTCATCTTTTAAAACAATATTTGATACTGCCGTATTGGTATCCAATGCTGCTGTAAAGCGAATTATAATGTTCCGGTCGATGGGAAGATCGGTATTTTCGCCGGTTAGCGATAACATCGTAATCCCAACATTTACCGAAAGCAATTCAAAATCCTGAATGGGTTGCGATGAATTATCCTTTGAGCACGAAAACCCAAAAAAAACGATCGTTAATAAATATCCTATCTGTGATAAAAATTTCATCCCGGTAATATGAATTGCCAGTTTAGAAGAAGGCTGCCCGGTCTCCCAGGCAGCCTCTGAACTGTTAGAAAAACCTAACTAAACTATTAAATAAAAACGAATCCACTATTGCTCATCTGCAATAATCTGCTGAACATCGGTTTGTGTAAGTGCCTTATTAAAAATACGAAGTTCATCCATGAGACTGGCATCCGATAAATGGTTCCAGCCGGTAAAACGCGGCGCCCCCGACATGATCGAAAGCACATCGCAGCCGGTCCAGTCGATTCCACCAAAAGCGCCTTGTGCAGCCACTTCTCCGTTAATGTAAACCACACATTCGGCGCCCGAAATAGAGTAAGCGAAATGCACCCATTCTCCGGTAGTAGGATCTACATCGGCATTGGCCCCGCCATCGAACCACGAATCGGCGGTTCCGTTACCGGCATTTAGTTTAAAACGTTGCATACCTCCCGCATTTTCGCGGAAGAAACGGAAGCCACTGGTTCGAAGGTTTTGTGCATCCGGATTAGCCACGTCTTCGGGCCCCATCACCAGGATACCGGCACGGTCGGGAGTAGCATTCACTTTCATCCAGAAAGCAGCACTAAACTGACTGTTTTTTAAAGCATCGGTTGGGAAAGTTAGGTAGGCATCAGCAGCGCCGGCATATGCTTTTCCCTGTTTTCCTTCAGCAAATCCTGGAGTTCCAACAGCGCCTGCTTCAATTTGAGAAACATATTCGAGATACGAATCTTCGAAAGGCATGTAGAAAATCTCGCCATCGTATTTTGGTACGTATGTAAAGTTTTTACCTGATTCTTCGGTGATGATACTTTGTATTTCTTCCTGCGAAAGTGCGCGGCTGAAAATACGTAATTCATCCATCAGGCTTTCATCCGACAGGTGGTTCCATCCGGTAAAACGGGGCGCTCCCGACATAATCGAAAGTACGTCACAACCGGTCCAGTCGATTCCTGTAAATGCACCTTCTTTTACAATTTGTCCGTCGATGTATACTTTTGCATCGCTTGGTGTAATCGTGAAGGCAAAATGTACCCACTGGTCAATGGTAGGATCAACATCGGCGGCAGCTCCGCCATCGAACCATGATTCGTCGGTTCCGTTGCCTGCGTTCAGTTTAAACCTTTGTTTGCCCCCTGCATTTTCGCGGAAGAAACGAAAACCGCTGGTGCGAACATTTTGAGCCGTTGGATTGGCAGCATCTTCAGGTCCCATAACCAGAATGCCTGCACGGTCGGGAACTGCATTGATTTTCATCCAGAAAATGGCTGTGAACTCATTGTTTTGCAAACCGTCTGTTGGAAATGTAAGGTACGAACCAGATGCTCCCTTGTATGACTTCAAACCGCCCAAATGCTCATTTGAGAACCCGGGAGTACCTACTATTGTTGCATTCTGGAAATTAACCATGTTCATGTAATCTCCTTCAAAAGGCAGGTACAGAACTTCACCGGGGTATTTTGGCACGTAAGGAGGTACTTTCTCGAAATTCACTTCTAAAGTTGTAATCTTGTTTTCGAGGTCGGTAGCTACCACCGAAATGGTATGTGCCCCATCTACTACATTTGTATATTTCAAGGTATCAACAATTAAGCGACGATAATCTCTAAAATCGGAGTAACTTGCAATTTCACTTCCATCGTAAAGAACTTTTACACTTCCTATTTCAATATCATCTGTCACCTCAAAGTCGATGGTAATGGAAGAAACAACTTCAGGGAGTTGTAATTCAGTTCCTTCAGCCGGATAATTTACGGTAACTGCAGGCGCCGATTCGTCGGCTCCCGGGTCGATCTGGCTTATCGGATCGATCCCCTGGTTACAGGAAGAAATCAATAAGAATGCGATCCATCCTGTTAATATATTTCTAAGTATTTTCATTTGTCAGTATTTTTAAGTTTACGATTCGTTTAATTGCTATCACCCAAAGCCGGTAACTGGTCGACCTGATTCTGCGGATAAGGCAGGAAAGTCTTGTCGGCAGAAAAGGTCCTGCCATCATAACTCAGTTCACTTAGCTTGTTCAAACGGATCATATCGTAATAACGGGTTCCCCATTCCATCCCCAACTCTGCAAATTTTTCATCCATCACCTGTGCGTTGGTGACTCCCGAAATTGGATCGAGTCCGGCACGTTCGCGAACCAGGTTTACTGCCTGATCGGCACTGATTGACGAGCCGCTGGCGCCCTGCGTTAATGCTTCGGCATGCATCAGTAAAATTTCGGCATATCGGATACAGGTAAAGTTTTTATTTGTTCCATAATCTTTTCGGCCGGGTGTTAACTGATTGGATGGCAAATAATGCTTTCCACTGGCAAACAGGGCACGTGCATAGTCGTTAATCACATCCCCCGAACGGGTAGTGTTCGAAATCCAGGAAGGGAGTGTGGCATAATTTGCATCTTTTTTGATTTCAGCAATACCACGATTGGTAAACAATACGCTGGTTTCGAGACGAACGGTTTCGCCGCGGTCGAGCATAAATTTGATGTATTTCAAGCTTGGTTCGTAAAAACCCCATCCACTTCCGGCTCCGTCAACTACGGGTGTCCAGCCTTGCGGGCCAAAAAATGCAAAAAGATAGCTTTTCTGATCACCCGACCCTAGTCCGAAATCGGAGTACTGTAGTTCCATCAGGTTTTCGCTGTTTAGCTTACCCTTTATTTTAAAGAGTTCGTAAAAATCAGGTTCGAGTTCGAATTCACCCGAGCTGATAATCTGGCTCGTTGCATCGGCAACTGCCTGGTAGTTTTTCAATTCAAGATTAGCCAGGGCTTTAATAGCCAGGGCTGTGTAACGAGTTACCCCTCCCGGAATATCGGGCCTTTCGTTTGGGTGCATATTCGGAAGATATGGGACCGCTTCGTCCATTTGATCCGAAATATGCTGCATTACTTCATCTTTAGTTGATAACCCGGCTACCAAAAGATCCGAAGGATCGGAGCTGGTGGTAATAAAAACTGAACCCCAAACTCTCGACAACTCGAAAAGCAACCAGGCACGAATCGTTTTGGCTTCTGCAATGTATTGGTCGGCATTGGTTGAACCCGTAGCATTTTCGCGATACAGTTCGATTTGTTCCATGGCCGAGTGTGCAGTAAAAATGTCTTTATAAAAATTCTGCCACATCGAGTTGTACATCCAGTAATCCTTGTTATAGTTGTACTTGTCGGTTTCGGCGTAGTCTTGCTGATCGCCTAAACCACCAGCATTTACATCGTCGCCCCGAACAGCAATCAAAGGAAAGTCTTCCCATCCTCTTGCGTACAAATCGGCGTAAGCGCCAATGAGCGGCTGAATCATATCCGAAGTGTTTGTATAATCTATCTCACCTGTAAATGAACGGTTTTCGGCAGGCTCATCCAACAGATTGTGACACGCAGTTGCCAAGAGCAGCGCTGCGATTGTAAACGTTATTTTGAAAATATTTTTTATTGGTTTCATGATTCTCATTTTTTAGCGTTTAAAATTTAACGTTTAAGCCAACGGTATATACAGCCGGGATTGGATAAGTCTGTCTGTCAATTCCATCGGCAACTTCGGGACTGAAACCATTGTATTTAAATATGGTCAATGGACGATCAGCAGTCAGGTATATTCTTGCATTCGGGAATTTTTCGCCAAACAGCTGTTTTCCCTTGATTGTATAACCCACCTGAATATTCTGGATACGGAAGAAAGAACCATCTTCAACAAAGAAATCGCTCATCTTCTGGTTCCAGCCTTTTCGTAACCCTGCCGAAGAAGGATATGAATTTGAGGTACCTTCGCCATGCCAGCGATTAACAGCCAGATCGGCGTCCATATTTCCATCGTTGGTCCAGATAATTTCGCCACGTTTGCGGTTCAGGATTTTATTTCCCGACTGACCGGCAATGCTTGTCGAGAAATCAAAGTTTTTGTAGGTGATGCCAAGATTGGCGCCGTACATAAATGTTGGGAAATACGAACCAAGTACAACCCGGTCGTCGTCATCAATAATGTCATCGTTATTCTGGTCTTTGAATTTAAAATCACCGGGAACAAGTCCGTTTGCAATTGCTACCGGATCGGCATCAATTTCTGCCTGATTCTGGTACACTCCTATTACTTCGCGGCCATAAAATGCCAGCAAAGGTTCACCAACAATCGAACGCTGACGGAATTCAGCCGAACCGCCGTCGATGTATGGTTGCCCGTATAAGTCGCGAACTTCGTTTTTCAATGTCGATAGATTAACCCCAACACTGTAGCTAAAGTCTTCGGTAATACTGTTGCTCCAGTTCATCGATAATTCGAAACCCGAGTTACGGATGACGCCGACATTTTTCAACACGGTTCCACCGATAGATGGAATTTTAACAGCAATGGCTGCGTTTTTTGTATCACGGATATAATAGTCAACATCAACATTCAACCGGTTTTTGAATAAACGGGAAGTAATACCAACGTTGGTTTCTTCGGTAAGCTCCCATTCGAGCGACGAAAATGTATTTGTGGTAATGGTTCCGCTGGTAAGCACATCGTCAATTGCCGTAGTAATAATGGCTGTGGTTGATGCACCGTCGCTGGCCTGGATTTTATCGTTACCAAGTCGGCCCCAGCTGGCTCTTAGCTTCAGGAAGTTCAGCATTCCATCATCTTTCATGAAATTTTCTTCGGTGATTACCCAGCTTACACCAATAGTTGGAAAATAACCCCATTTTTGTTGGTATTTCGAGCTACCATCGGCACGCATCGTACCGTAAAGCAGGTATTTATCGTTGTAATTGTAGGATACCCGGCCAAAATAAGATATTCCGTATTGGCGTAATCCACCGTCACCTACCCTTTCTTCGGGAGTAGTTGCTGATTGGTCGAGGTACCATGCCTGCTCCTGATCAACCGGGAAATTCAAACCCGTAGCGTTCAGTCCTTCGTAGGCCTCGTCGCGGTACGATGTACCCCCCATCACCACTAAATGATGTTCGCCAAAATCATTGGTGAACGTAAGAATATTATCCCAAATCTGATTTGAATAGGTTGACGAAACCTTTGTCAATTCAGCGTCTGAACGCTGGAAGTTGTTGGTTATAAAATACGGCAAATAAACATTACGTTCGTTTAACTGCGTAAAAGCATGATTGTATGCTGTTTTAAAAGTTAAAACATTGGGAAGAATAGCAATCTCGGCATAAAAGTTGGCAAGCAGTTTCCGGATTTTTAATCGGTTTTCTGTAAAATCCATTGCAGGAAACGGGTTTTTACCACCGCGGTATCCCATTAGTTCGGCACTTGAATAATTGGTTGGCCAGGCATCGGTATTTTGATCGTCGTATACCGGCATAATCGGCAAAGCGTAGTAGGCAGTGTTCCACGCACTTCCAGCTTCTCCATATTTCAAGGCATTACTAAAAATCATATTCGCTCCAACGGTTAACCAGTCGGTTGCATTGTAATCGATTTTAGAGCGAAGGTTAAAACGCTCGTATTCGTTTTTCATATCAAGGATACCTTCCTGAAAGAAGTAACTCGAACCAATCGAATAAGAAGCATTCTTACTCCCGCCCGAGATATTTACACTGTGGTTTTGAATCTGGGCAGGGCGAATAATTTCGTCGTACCAGTCGGTATTCACATCAGGTACATTTGGATTCACACGGCTTCTGCCAAAACGTTGCATTGTATTCAGAATATACTCTGCATCGGGAGCCGAACCCGACTCGAGCGCCATGGTAGTAAATTGCTCGGCATTAGCCATTTTCAGAACATTTTGTGCCACCTGCGTTCCATAGTAACCATCGTAAGTAATTTCAGCTTTTCGGTTTAATGCTCCCGATTTTGTTTCGATAAGAACCACACCGTTGGCAGCGCGAACCCCGTAAATAGCAGCAGCCGAAGCATCTTTCAGAACCGAGATCGAAGTAATATCCGACATGTTCAGAAAATCGATGTTGTCGAAAAACATTCCGTCGACAACATAAAGTGGCGCTTCGTTATTACTTCCCGGGTACGACCCGATTCCGCGCACACGAATGGTTGGAGCAGCACCCGGCGCACCATTACTGACAACCTGCAACCCGGCAACTTTTCCCTGCAAGGCCTGCATGGCTTGTCCTGAAGGAGTTTTTTCAAGTTCATCTGATTTTACAGTAGCAATAGACGATGTTAGGTCTTTAACAGGTAATTTACCATAACCTACAACTACTACCTCTTCAAGGCCCACCACATCTTCGTGTAACTGAATGTTTATGATGTTTTGAACCCCAACACTAATTTCCTGGGTTAGAAACCCAATGTAACTAAACATTACCGTAGCACCATTTGATACTTCCAATGTGTATTTTCCATCAATATCAGTAATCGTTCCGTTGGAAGTTCCTTTTTCAAGGATCGACACACCTGGTAATGTTATTCCGGCATCATCAACAACCTGCCCGGAAATCGTCGTTTTTTCCTGGGCAAACAAGGTTGTGACAGATAACAGGAGAATTAAAATAATGAATGGTTTTCGCATAATTTTATGATTTGAATTAGTTTGAAACCAAAGTTACGCCAGCTGATCCCCAATTAACATTTTTTAAATACACTTCTGATTCTCATGCCTTGATGAATAGAAAATATTACCTCATCATTGCCTCATCATCTAATCATATTCTTATTCTATATAACTGCTTTACTGAGTTTTATGAATTCGGAATAATAAGTCGTTTTTTAGATCCGCAGAAAATAATTATTGATAATTTTGTAAGATTGAGGGTAAATTCATACAAATTGGTCTTAAAAACAGAAATTATTATGCTCTTTCACCGTTAGCAAACGATATGAACACTCCAAAAAAAATAATCTTTATTCTCTTAATACTCTTTCCGGTTTTCTCCGGGTGGTCTTTCGACGATGTTCGGGGTGTAATTTCATTTAATCAGAACGACTACCTGGGTGCCCGGCAAAACTGGAGTGTATGTAACGCCGGAACAGGGTATCTTTATTTTGCCAATCACACCGGGTTGTTGGTTTTCGACGGTACAAACTGGAAATTGAATAACCTACCCAATCAAACAATATTGCGTTGCGCAAAAGCTCAATCCGATTCACTTATTTATACCGGAGGCTACATGGAAATGGGCTTTTGGAAAAAGGATGAAAATGGCGACCTTAGTTATACGTCGCTCAATCCTGAAGACCGTTCTTATTTTCCAAACAATATCGAATTCTGGAACATCGGGATTCGCAAGGACTTTGTTTATTTTCAGGCTTTTTCAAAGATACTCGCATACCACAACGATTCGGTGGCGCCGGTAACCCTGGAAGGACAGATTGCGGTGATGAATGAAGTGAATGGGAAAATTCTGGTGGCGCTTCGCAACCGCGGGATTTATGAAATCGATGGATATGAAGCGCACCCTTTTATTGAAAATGAGCTTCTGACCGGGAAACTGATAAAATTTATTATTCCTTTTAAAAACAATCAACTATTAGTAGGAACAGCTGCTCACGGGATTTTCCTTTGGGATGGCACCGAATTGCATCAATGGAATCAAGCATGGACCGATTATTTTATCAAGAACGAACTTAACCGTGCCAAATTTACCGAGAACGGCAAAGTGATTGTCGGAACGCTGATTGATGGGATAGTGGTTTTTGATGAATCCGGGACACCGGAAATGAAACTGAATAGCGGAAACGGTCTTTTAAATAACACTGTTCTAGGTATCGATACAGATGATTGGGGAAATATTTGGTTAGCTCTTGATGTAGGTATCGGTTTTGTTGCCGGAAATCAGAACCGAAGTTTTTCGATTGAAAAGCTTCCGGGAACCGGCGCCATTTATTCAACTGCCATATTCGAAAACAAGCTTTATTTGGGAACTAACCAGGGTTTATTTGAGAAAAGCCTCGACCCCGGGAACCCGGAAATACACCTGGTCCCACAAACCCAGGATCAGATTTGGGAATTAAAAGTTTTCGACGATGAGTTACTTGTAGGACACAACCAGGGAACTTTTGTACTAAAAAATGGGACCTCGCATCAGATATCTACAGAATCGGGCGGGTTTAATTTTATCGGGGACCCCCTTCACCCTGAATTGATTCTGCAATCGACCTACAATAACCTGGTGGTGTTTAATAAAACGCCAGGCGGCATTATTTACCGAAATAAAATAGATGGTTTTGCCGACCTGATCCAGTACATTGAATTCGATCATGTTGGGAATATATGGGCGAGCCACATGCACCGTGGTATTTACAAATTAACGGTTGACGACGACCGAAAAAGAGTACTCGAATCGAATTATTACGGAGCAGAAGTTTTTGGAAAAGAAAACTTTATCAATGTTTTTAAAATCGAGAACCGGATCGTATTCACCACCGGAGAAAAAATATATACTTACGACGATCTTCAGGATTCGATTGTGGAATACGAACCGCTGATGACTAACATTGGGGATTATAAAACTTCGCATCGAATTATCCCGGCGCCGAATCATAATTACTGGTTTATCGGAACCGAATCGATGGGCCTGTTTTCGATCGTTCAGGACGAAGTTAAGCTGATCAAAGAGTTTCCAACTTCACTTTTTAATGATCTATTCCTTGTTGAAGGTTTTGAAAACCTCCTTCCTTTAAACGAATACAGTGCCATGCTTTGCCTGCAAAATGGAATTGCATATCTCGACGCCTCGATTACCAATCCAAGCGGAGACGAAATCAGTAAACTAAGGCCGTCTCTTCAACATATCGAACTACGTAACAATCGGGAAGAAAAAGTACTGCTACCGTTAAATACAAGGCATCCAAAGATCAAGCACTCGTTGAATAACCTTTTTTTCCGTTTTTCCTTTCCATTGATTTCGGATCTGCCGGTTTACTATCAGTACCGCCTTGAGGGGCTCGATGCGGAGTGGTCGGGAAAAACAAGAAATTCGCAGTTCAGCCTGATCAGGTTGCCTCGTGGAAAATATACCTTAAATGTAAAAGCGGTAGATTCATGGAACAACGAAAGCCAGGTTTATTCTTTGCCTTTCGAAGTACTTCCCCCGCTGTTTGCATCGCGCTGGGCTATTTTATTTTATACCGTTTTTCTAATTGGGTTACTGTTGTTATTCCGAATGTGGGGAATAAGGCAAACCCGGAAACGTGAAAAACATCAACACGAAGAACGCGAAAAAGAATTGATCCGATTACGTAACGAAAAATTGCAGGCAGAAGTAAGTCATAAAAGCAAGGAACTGGCTAACTCCACGATGGGGATCATCAAAAAGAACGAGTTCCTGCTTGATCTTAAAAAGATTATTCAAAACCAAAAATCCGAACTGGGTTCACGGTATCCCGACAAATATGTTAATTATCTGAATAAAAAAATCGACGAAAACATCTCGAACCGTGACGACTGGCAGGTATTCGAAACCAATTTTGAACGCGCGCACGAACAGTTTTTCAAAAAAATGAAAGAAAAATTTCCAGAACTCACTCCCAGCGACCTTCAACTCAGCGCATACCTGCGAATGAACCTTTCGTCGAAAGAAATTGCACCCTTGCTGGGGATTTCGGTACGTGGAGTGGAAAACCACCGCTACCGTTTACGAAAGAAAATGAATATTGAACACGACAACAGCCTTATAGATGTGATACTTGGGCTTTGAAAGCTGAAAGCCCCTTTGGGTTGTTTCTGAAAAGGGAAAAAGATGTACTACGATATAAAACTAAAGTGTAAGTTTCACTGAAACTGGTCAGGAATTACTAAAACAACGAAGCCATTCAAGTGTTGCATTATTTATATCGACGCGGTTTCGAACACTCTAATTTTTAAAATTATTTGGAACATTAAATAATGTCTGTATTTTTGTAAGCGATTACTCACTTTTGCATGACAGAGAAACAGGAAAAAATATTACAAGCTGCATTGCAATTATTTGCATGCGAAGGATATCATGCCACATCTACCAGCAAAGTCGCAAAGGCGGCAGGTGTTTCCGAAGGTCTGATTTTCAGACATTACAAAAATAAGGAAGGCTTGGTGATGGCCATTTTAGAGGAAGGTGAGAGTCGTTTGAAATCGCTTTTTGTAGATATCGTAATGGAAACCGATCCAAAAGAAGTTTTGCGCAAGACCATTACAATGACCACGAAAATAGACCCATCTGATTATGATTTCTGGAAACTGCAGTTCAAACTAAAATGGGAGCTGGAGATTAGTGGTGACAAAAAAATGGAACCTGTGAAAATGGCATTAGCAAATGCTTTTCATAAACTTGGATACCAGTTACCTGGGTCGGAAGCTAAACTACTCATCCTTTTTATCGAAGGAATAGGTTCGTCTTTGCTAACAGGCCCGGAAACCAACCAGGACGAAATAATACAATTGTTGTTAAAGAAGTACGATTTGTAAAAAATTTTAAGTTCAAAATAAGTAAGTACTTACATATGATTAAGCAAATAACAAGTTATTAAAAAGCTCATGAAACAAATTATCCCGTATATCATACTAATCCTGTTTCTTGGCCTGTTGGCCAGTGCAAATATCTACCTGGCCCGGCGGTTTTCGTTTTATTTTGAACTGCGCAATGCCCGCTTCCTGTACATAAGTTTTGGGGCTCTCACAGTTTTTATGATTGCCGGAATCATAAGCACTACCAATGCACAGGGAACTTTTGCCAACTGGATTTACATTCTGGCGTCCATTGTCATGGGATTTCTATTGTATCTCCTGCTCTCGGTTGCATTCGTCGATCTGCTGAATATTCTTATTAAGTTGGCTCCCCGGATTTTAGGTGCAGCTGCGCTTGTACTGGCAGTTGCAGTAACCACGGGCGGGATATTAAACGCCCAATACCAACGAATAAGCAAGGTTGAAATCCCGATGAAAGGATTAAAAAACGAGCTTAAAGTTGCTCATCTTTCTGATATTCATATTGGGCATTTTTGGGGCGTAAACACCCTGCAACGAATTGTTGATAAAACCAATGCACAAAACCCGGATGTCGTATTTATTACCGGCGATCTTTTCGACGGACGTATCCGCTTGAATACAGCAAGCCTGGAACCTTTGAAAAAACTAAATGCACCTGCTTACTTTGTAGAAGGCAATCACGATGGTTATTCCGGTGCCGAAGAAGTAAAAAAGAACCTGCGTGAAATTGGGGTTACCGTCCTTGAAAATGAAATAACACATTTTAACCAAATCCAGATTATCGGTCTGGATCACATGCGGGCCACGGATAATTCGCCCGGAATGCATGGAACCGGCAATAAACCAAGCATTCAAAGTGTACTCGACAGTTTAAATATTTTCCCTGCCCAGCCAACAGTCTTGCTTCACCACAGCCCCGACGGAATTGAATATGCCAATGCACATGGAGTAGACCTGTACCTTGCCGGACATACACACAACGGGCAGTTATTCCCCTTCAATTTTGTAGTGGGCATGATTTACAAATACGATAAAGGCCTCCACAATTACAAAGGGACCCGAATTTACACCTCACAGGGCGTGGGCACTTTTGGGCCCCCAATGCGCGTAGGAACAAAAAGCGAAATCGTAATTTTAACTCTTAACCCCGAATAATATGAAAGTAATTATTACAGGTGCAACAGGAATGGTCGGAAAAGGCGTTTTGCTTGAATGCACCGATCATAATTCTGTTAACGAAGTGTTGGCGATTGGAAGAAACCCGGTGGATATGAAACACGCGAAACTCAACGAACTGATCCATAAAGATTTTTCCGATTTTTCGGAAACGGCTTTTGATTTGAAGGGCTACGATGCCTGCTTTTTTTGCATGGGAGTAAGTTCGGTTGGATTAAAAGAGTCTGAATATCATCATCTCACCTACGACCTCACACTCGGATTAGCCCGCGAATTGGTAAAATTAAATCCCCTAATGACCTTTAACTATGTTTCGGGAGTAGGCACTGATTCTACCGAAAAAGGCCGGACGATGTGGGCTCGCGTAAAAGGTAAAACCGAAAACGATTTACTGAAGCTTGGATTTAAACAGGCGTTTATGTTTAGGCCGGGGGTTATTATTCCACTACGCGGAATTAAATCGCGGACAAAGGCTTACCAGTTTATGTACGATTACTTTATGTGGGGGGTGAAACTGATGAAATTCTTTTCACCCAACTCGGTGGTCAGCACAACAGAGCTCGGGAAAGCCATGATCAACACGGTATTAAAGGGTTATCCCGAAAACATTTTGCATCCAAAAGACATTCTCCAACTTTCGAGATAATTCATGAACACCAGAACGCGCACCATATTATATTGGGTTGAATTCCTGATTTTGTTTTTCGGGGTACCGCTCTTTATGCTGGTCGAAAACAGCATCCTTCACCCAAGCTCAGTGCTGCTTCCCGTGCTGGTTGCAATGATTATATATTTCAGGAAGCAAAAGGATTTTCGCCTTCGCGATCTCGTTCGCCTGAACATCAGCCGAAAAACATGGTTTGTTCATTTATTGATCATTCTAATCATTGGAATAGCTTTGCTGCTGATCGTAGTGGTTTTTGAACCCGAAAACCTTTTCAATCTTCCCCGAAGAAATCCGGCGATCTGGATCGCAATGCTTTTCTTTTATCCCATTTTTTCAGCCTACGGACAGGAAATCGTTTTCAGGAAGTTCCTGTTTATGCGGTATAAAAAGATCTTCCGTACGGACCAGCTAATGATCCTTTCAAGTGGTATTACTTTTAGCTTTGCGCATATTCTGTATTTTAACACGCTGGCAATGGTGCTTTCGTTTTTAGGCGGACTGTACCTGGCGTATGTCTACTCCAAAACCGGTAGTGTTTTATTCGCCACCATCCTTCACGGAATCATGGGTTTTATCTTGTTTACCGTCGGGCTGGGACAGCATTTTTGGAACGATATGTTGCAATGGCTGTAATTACACTAACTTTTATTCGTCGCCGATTTTGTAAATCCTAAACGCAGAATTCTGCAAAACGGGCAATTCATTTGCAGGCTTGTCGAGGTAAAAATAAGCAGTCGGCTACCAGACAGCCGGTGTACCGGTTGATGAATTTGCCCTGTCCCCAGGCGGTTCCTATGTAATCCTCGGTCCCGGTCCCTACCAGAGTAGCCAGGTCACCATCCCCATCGAGGTACATTTTTACTTCGCCCTCGCCCCACCAAGATTTCTGATACAAGGGATTCGCAATCACACCAAAGTTCACTCCCAAGAACCTTCCTTTTCCTGAAATCTTTGGAAGTATTTCGTAATCAACTCCGGGAGTGGTTGCGGTATCGCGGTTCCAGAAACAGTGAAAGTAAGGATTGTCTGGATTCCAGCTTTTTGTTTTTACCAGATCAATATCGTAAAAAAGCATGTTCAAGTCGGTCTCACCTTCGTTGCTTACCACAACCTTTGCCCCTGTTTTAAATGGCATGGGAATAAAACAGTTAAACGACCTTCCTTCAGGATTTGCAAATAATTCGTTCTCATGGGAAACCATTCTTCCCAATCCGTTTCCAAAGAAATCGCCAAAAGGCGCCGACACTGCGGGTTTCTCACTTCCATCCCAAAACATTTCAATTTTAATGGAGCGCAACATTTCAGGCGACCGGTCCTGGATCGTAAACCACATTCGAGTGATTATACCGGGGCCTTCCACATCCATCAAAATTTTTGATTCGCCAGCCAGCAGTTTATCGTATGGGTGACCTTTGGCACCTTGGTTTTCTTTTCCCCCGGTACCTTTTTCAGTTGTTGGATTTTCAAAACTATTCCATCGTGGTCCCATTTGTTGATACCTAAACAACGGTGCAGAAACAATATCATCAACGCTTTTCCCTTTCTTGCCGGTGCAACCCGAAAACATAAAAGAGCTTACCAGAAAAGTTAAAACCAGGGATACTAAAGATTTCATAATTATTGGTTTAGTTAATTGATGGGATTAAATTTACGATTTTTTATTTCGCTTTTTGGCTGGCTCTTTCAAATATTGATGAAAACAATCATTAATCACTACCCGTCCGAAACAAATATGGCTTTTAATTGCTTTACTATCAGACAAGATTTTTAGAATGAAAACAATTGACAAAACAAAACCGGTACTGGTTACCGGAGCCACGGGTTATGTTGCCGGCTGGCTGGTAAAAAAACTGCTCGACGAAGGAATAACTGTGCACGCAGCTGTTCGTGACCCTGAAAACAAGCACAAATTAAAATACCTTGATGAATTAGCAGAAAAATCAAAAGGAAGAATCCGCTATTTTAAAAGCGATCTTTTAAAAGAAGGTTCATACGCAGAAGCCATGCAAGGTTGCGAACTGGTTTTTCATACTGCCTCGCCATTTACATCAGAGATTACAGATCCGCAAAAAGAATTGATTGACCCGGCCAAACTCGGAACCCGGAATGTACTGGAGCAGGTAAACAAAACCGATTCGGTTAAACGAGTGGTCCTCACCAGTAGCTGCGCCGCCATTTACGGTGATAATATCGATATAAAAGATACACCTAAAGGCATTTTTACAGAAGACGTCTGGAATAACAGTTCATCATTAAAACACCAACCTTATTCTTATTCCAAAACGCTGGCCGAGCAGGAGGCCTGGCGTATTAATAATGGTCAATCGCGTTGGGATTTGGTGGTTATTAATCCCAGCCTTGTTATCGGACCTGCGATTAATCCTGAAAATGTAACTTCCGAAAGTTTCAACCTGGTAAAACAACTGGGCAATGGCAGCATGAAAAGTGGGGTACCAAAGATTGGAATGGGTGTTGTTGATGTTCGCGATGTTGCACTGGCACATTACAATGCAGGATTTTTCCCCGAAGCAAAAGGTCGTCACATTGTATCAGGTTACAACACCTGGTTTTTGGAAATCGCACAAACCCTTCTGCCAAAATACGGAGATAAATTTCCCCTGCCTAAAAAAGAAACGCCCAAGTTTCTGATCTGGCTGCTTGGCCCTATGATAAACAAGTTACTGACCAGGAAATATATTTCGCGTAACATCGGGTATCCTTTTGTTGCAGATAACTCGAAAAGCATTAAAGAGTTGAAAATTAATTACCGCCCACTTTCCGAATCGATAAACGAAATGTTTCAGCAGTTGATTGATGCAAAAATTATCTGATATAATTTGCTCTTTCAATGGGCTAATGTATAGTGAAGATCTGGACAGAATCATAAACGTGAAAGCCAATGTTACTCACTCCATTTACGCACTCTTTTGTTCAATTCAGAGATTAATAAAACGTTATTCAGATAAATGACATTTCTGGAAAATAAAGATTGCAACTTTTCGATTGCAACTAGAGGGTCAATTAGCCCAAACTCAACAACCCGATCAAAAATCCAAAGCATTCCGTGGTATTCTATTGCTTTAGATTTAGCAAAATTTCTTACCGCTTTGTCACTGCTGATGACTGTCGCTTTCATTTTTTCTGCTAAATAGATGACTGTTTTATCGTTATCTGAAAGCGACTTTGGAAATTGTATCTTTTGTATTTCAGTTTTATCCCAAGGTGTTAGATTGTGAATCGTAAGTTTTCCTACTGAACCATAAGCTTTTAATATTTCTTTTTGTTCAGGGTATAACTCATTGTATACGTCCAAAGAAGTATGAATCTCTATCGGGAGCTTAAAGAATTCAGAGGTTAACCGTAATTCAATAAGATCAATAAATATACATGCATCTGTAACGGCTAACTTCATCCTACCATTAAAGTTTTTGAACGGAATTCAGAAAGCTTCATATTATTTAGTGCCGCAGCTTTGCCCATGGAAATAATATCCTCAGACAATGCCCTGAATATCAACTGGTCAAATCGATTTGATTCTTCTTTTCCCTGATACTCATAAGGTTCGTCAACTTTCCATCCCATTTGATTGATATATCTGTAATAATAATTCCGATAGCTATCTGAGATAATTCTTAAATCGGACAATCTGTAAATTATCGCTTGTATAGAGATACCGTATTGTTCTTTTAAAAATCCTAATTCCTGAATGGAGATTTTATTTCTTTTCTCTCCAAACTCTTTAATTACAGCATCTTTAGGGAGTAACATTGCGCTTGCAAACCGATGACAAAATTTCTCTTCGAGTTTTTCTTCGATATTTTCCTCAAACGGCATTAACAGATGTCCAAGCTCATGAAAAGCAGTGAATCTTTTTCTATCTTTTTTCGATTTGAATTTTGCTTTGTTTAAAACAATAACCGGTATTTCTTTCCCATTTACCCAAGTTTGTAGTCCATCAAACGCATCCTCTGCATCAAACTCAATTACTTTTACATTTTTTTCTTCGAGCAATTCGGAAACGTTAAATATTGGATCGGTGCCCAACTCCCATTTTTCGCGTAATTTCAATGCAAAATATTCAACATCTTCTATATTTCTAACTTCTAATTGTGGCAAAGGATGTTCAAAAACTTTCTTTATTCCCAATATTTCCTCCAATTCCAAATATCGAGATAAAATTTCTCTGGTATGCTCAATTACACTGTTCTGTTCTTTTGAAGAGTATTTAACTAATTTTCTGAATTTTACTACCCCAATTTCAACGATAGTTTCACGGGAAAAATAATCGGGTCTTACGTTTAAGGCTTCACATAAAAGTTCCATCATTTCACTATCGGGTAGAACTTCACCTTTCTCATATTTGTGTAAAGCCTGTCGGGTAACTTTATTATTAAGAACATCTGACAGATCTTGCAATGAAAATCCATTCATCAAACGGGCAGATTTAAATCGTTCCGCAAATAGTTGGTTCATATAAATTATATTTAAAGTTTACAAAATGAGAAATAAATATAGAAATGATGATTTGTTCATCGGTTTCAGATACATATAATCATAATTTAGTGCTTTTAATATCAACAACCAATAAACATTGTTTCTGTTAAAAACTTTTCGCTTCAAATTTACATTTTTAGTTGACAAATCAAAATAATAAATATATATTTGTAAACGAATTTATGAATTTTTAACAAGAAATACAAAATTAATAATGATAAAATGCTGATAATAAAACAATAAAAACTACTCTTGGCCCAAACAGTATATTACAGGTGCCGAGGTAAAAGAATTAGGTAATATCCCAGATGAAGAACTGCTGTTTCTGGAAATCAAAAAACCCTGGGAAGATGAATTGATTGAAAATCATGAAGAAGTCGATTTAGCTCGTCCGGGAATTGAACGTTTCTATTCAAAAAAACAGGATGACCATCTTCCTTTCATCATTTATGTTAACGGAAGAGAGAAACCTTGGAATCATAGAAAAATTAGCTATGAACAGGTTGCTAAAATTGCATTTCCAAATTACGCTGAAAACAGTCAGACGGTTTATACTGTGACTTTTACCGATGGTCCAGGACAAAATCCTGAAGGCTCGATGGTGAAGGGTGATGTTGTTTTTGTTAAAAATAAAATGAAATTCAATGTCACTGCAACTAATAAATCTTAGCCCTGATTTGAAGCAACTCAGGGATGAGGGGTTCGAAATGGAAATCAAAGGTGGATATTTACTTATCCACCAGATTCCTTTCGTTAACCAGTCAAAAGAAATCAAGCGAGGTACACTCATAAGCGTTCTTGATTTGGCTAACAACGGAAAAACAGTGAAACCAAGTTCTCACGTAATTTATTTCTATGGCGATTATCCTTGCAATAAAGACGGTTCACCAATTGAAGGAATAAGACATTCTTCTGCAAATCAAAAAATTGTGGATGGAATTGAAGTAAATCACATGTTTTCGAATAAGCCTCCAAATGGTTATGCCAACTACTATGAAAAAATTTCTCGTTATGCAGAAATTATCTCAGCTCCGGCAAAATCAACAAATCCCTCTTTGACTGAAAAAACGTTTAAAGTCATTATTGACGAAACTGAAAATTCATGTTTCAAATATATTGACACAAACTCAAGCAGGGCCAATATTGAAAATATCAATTCGAAGCTGAAGGAACAGAAGATTGCGATAATCGGCTTGGGAGGCACGGGGGCCTATATTTTGGATTTAATAGCAAAAGCTCCGGTAAAAGAAATCCATTTATATGATGGTGATGATTTTTTATTGCACAATGCATTCCGCTCGCCGGGAGCAGCTTCCATTTCAGTAATGGAAAAGAAGCAAATGAAAACAGACTATTATACGGATATCTATTCCAATATGCATCGTTTCGTTTTCTCTCACCCGTATTACATAAACGAAATAAATATTGCGGAACTCCAATCATTGACTTTTGTCTTTATCTGCATTGATAAAGATTCTGTGAAAAAGGGAATTATTGAATATTTGTTATCACAGAACATTTCGTTTGTTGATGTTGGGCTTGGAGTAAATGTAGTTGACGATAAACTCATTGGAACGATTCGCGTGACTACTGGTTCAAATTCCAAAAACGACCATCTTTTTAACAGAATTTCTTGCGGAGATGATTTAGAAAATGAATATTCTACAAATATTCAAATTGCAGAATTAAATTCGATAAATGCAAGTCTTGCCGTTATCAAATGGAAGAAAATGTGCGGATTCTACCAAGATTTGAAGCAAGAATTTAATACAACTTACACCTTGAATGTTTCACAATTAACAAACGATAATTTTGCAACATAACTTTGTGACAAATATTCCAGACCGGTTGAAAGATGGTGTTTTATACATTTCCATCGAACATTGCACGGCTATTCATAAATGTGCTTGTGGCTGCGGAAATGAAGTCGTGACTCCATTTTCTCCAACTGGTTGGAGTTTAACATTTAATGGAAAGACTGTTTCATTAAATCCATCGATTGGCAATTGGAACTTTAAATGCAAATCGCATTACTGGATAACAAAAAGTAAAATTGAAATTGCAAGAGAATGGTCGTATAAAGAAATCAAGAAAGAAAGAAAAAGTCGGAAGAAATTTTTTAATGAAAATTTCAAATCAATCTTTCGCCTTTTTAGATTCTAAAGTCAAAACCCTAACAGATGTTTTCATCTGTTAGGATGAATTATAATTCAACGTGGATTAAATCTTTATTCCAATTATCCGTACCATTCGCGGGCGCGACCACTCAAATTATCCAATACATTATTCGCAATGTTGGCGTTTTTCACCACCTGGAAATCGAACATCCCCACGCAAATAAAATCGGCTCCGTTCCGGAAAGCCCATTCAAAACCGTCTTCCGGTGTGATGGCCCCGGCAGCCAATACTTTAAATCCCATTACCGGGACTTTAGCACGTTGGACAAACTCAACGGTACGGTCGGGGAACAGGCAGAAAATATTGTTGTGAAATTTATTGTGGTCGAGGTAATTTGTACCATCCACTTCAAAAGGGACACGGTTCTCGACCGGATGTGCCGACCAGTACTGATCGTGGTGCATGGTTTTCATATAATAATCCGGAATTATACCCTGTTCTTCGCAGGCAATTAAAGCGTCGACGGTATGCGAAGCCAGCCCGGCAGTGTACCCTTGTTCGCGAATGTGGCCCATCATTTTTTCGATTACATCGATACGATTGTCGCGAACCAGCCAGTCGCACCAGTTACCCTGAACCTGGATAATATCAGCGCCATAATCGATGGCTTTGTTGATGTTCACGAAATAATCATTCTTTTCCATGTCAGGATGCACCTGCGAAATTACCTTGATCTTGCTACCAGTCATTCTCTTGTATTTCGCCATCAATTCATTGGTAGGAAAGCCAATATTTATGGTATTTACACCGGTTTGCTCAAGCAACATCAGTGTATCAAATATCTTTCGTTCTGTATTGTAGGCCCGAAAAAGTGAGTCGACATAAATCAGGTCGCGTGAATGTGCCCAGCCTCCAATCAGGTTACCACCTGCGACCAAACGACTGATTTCGTGAGGCCCTATTTTCCCAGTCGGTACCTTCTTTTTCAGTTCACGAATATCCTGACCCCCGATTTGAATAGTAGCTCCCGATAGCGTATCTACACCATAATTCCGGTGATCGTTTAAAGCGCCCAATCCCAAAACACCAAGCGCCGGAATCGTTGCCAGGTTTTTTAATGCTTCTCTGCGAGAATTTCCTACCTTTTCATCTTTGGGTTCCTCTTTTTTCTTTTTATGTGAAAACATAGGCAAACCAAGCAGTCCCCAACCTTTCTCGCGAATAAAAAACAACGCGAGCATGGCCAGTGCTTCCACCAAATTTTTATTTACGATATAAAGATTTCCTTCCACTCCACTCATCAGCGAACCTCCGAATGGAGGATAGGCAAAATAATAAAGCATGAGCAACAAAATTCCGCAAACATATGAAACCTGAACCAACAAGCCAAGAGTGAGACTGAGACCAATTAAAATAAGAGCTGCAATGTTCAGGGGATCTACAACAGCCATCAGTGCGTCAGACTGACCCATCCAATGATAAAAACCCGAAAAAGGACCGGTGGCCCCCGTAAGATAGCTTGCAGCACTCCAGTCCTCAATCCATAATTTTGAAAGTCCCTCGTAAAGAAAGTGCCAGCCAATGGCCACTCTTAAAACAGTGATAAATAGTTTTTTCCAGTTCATATTGTTGTCGCTAAGTTAATTGACAAAAAACAAATTTATCATTTTCAGAGATTAGCCAACATCAAGCATTAAACTAAGCTTAGCCTAATCAGTAATTTAGACTGTTTATGGATAAATCGTTCATTACATTTATTCCCCAAATACCTGTTGCGAATGAAATTATACCTTTAAAATAGCCTACTCCGGAATGTTTATAAAAACATATTGCCAAAATCATCATTTCCAATTGCCGTATAAAAGTGTAATTGTTACTTTCGCAAAACAAATCAAACAAGATGAATACTGAATTTTCTAAAACCAGATATAAACTTCAATCGGTAAAAACAGGAAATATTTTTGAAGATACAGGTTGGTTACTTGATGCCCCTGGCGAAAGCGAACCAAGCCTGGTCCGTGCCATTTACGATAAAAAACAAATCGAAGTAAAAGACGATTCGTGGGGTTTATACAAATTTGCCGACTGGTTGCCGATTGGTCGCGTACTTGAAGGTTCGTCGGCTCCGGTTACTTACAAAAGCAAGGGCCTGGCGCAGAAACTCGGACTCGAAAATCTGTGGATCACTTTTAGTGGTTACTGGCCCGAAATCGGAGCACACATGAAAACCTGTTCGTTTAAAGAAACCGAAGCTTTTTCGGTGTGTGGAAGAATGACCGATAAAATGGACAAGATACTGGTAGTGGCTTCAGCAGGAAACACCTCGCGTGCTTTTGCCGAAGTGTGTTCCGAAAATAATATTCCCTTGTTAATTTGTGTTCCTGAAGACAATCTGAACGCGCTCTGGTTCGACAAACCACTAAACGATTGTGTAAAACTGATCAGCAGTAAAACCGGCAGCGATTATTGCGATGCGATCCATCTCTCAAACATTGTTGCCGGAATAGTTGGATTTATTGCCGAAGGCGGCGCCAAAAACGTAGCCCGCCGCGATGGAATGGCTACCACCATGTTGTCGGCTACAACCACTATCGGACAGATTCCTGATTATTATTTCCAGGCTATTGGAAGCGGAACCGGCGCCATTGCAGCCTGGGAAGCCAACCTGCGCTTAATCGAAGACGGTAGGTTTGGATCGCACAAAATGAAGCTGATGGTTTCGCAGAACCTTCCTTTTAAACCGATCCACGATGCATGGAAAGCTGACTCCAGGAACATGTTGCCTTTCGAAGACCATCATGCCCGTGCACAGGTGGAACAAATCGTGGCCAAAGTACTTTCGAACCGCAAGCCGCCTTACCCGATTGTCGGGGGTTTGTACGATGCCATGAAAGATGCAGGCGGCGATGTATTACTTGCCACCAACGAACAGGCGCACGAAGCAGCCCGGCTCTTCCTCGAACTGGAAGGCAACGATATTCACCCTGCTTCGGCGGTTGCAACAGCCACTTTAATCGACGCAGTTACTAACGGTATTGTAAAAAAAGATGATGTGATTATGCTGAATATCACCGGAGGTGGAGAAGAAAAGTTCAAAAACGAAAACCAACTTTTTTACCTGAAACCTGAAATCATTTTTGGGATCAATCCTGATGAGAACGAGGTGAGAGAAAAAGTAAAATCGCTTTTCTAATCGTGGGCCTCACATTCTGCGGAAAAACCAGAATAAAACCCCGGCCACTACAAAGTAAACCGCGATGCTAATATGGTCCTTTTTCCCTTCTGTGTAATAATTGAACATAGGACAACACGGCAGGTACATTACTTTTATCGTGGCATTTTCCGAAGGTTTCAGAAAAACGGGAGAAGCAATCCGCTGTCCGGTACCCGTATATTTTTTCGCACCAACCATAAATTCGTATGCCAGCTGGTAGGTATAATTATTTCGGACCGTTTCGTTGCGCTCGCCATACTCTTGCCGGTACGAAGTAAGTTTAGCAAGGGTTGGCTCTCCGAAAAGCTGCAGGGCCAGTAAAAAGAGGGCATAAACAGAAAATAAAGCGGCAACACTTAAAACCAACCACTTGCCAAAACGGCTCTGGGTTCTCTTTGTTTTCATTAAAATAGATTTTCGTTTAAAGTTATACCAATTATCTTTTGCGAACTTTAAATGATGGTGTAAATTTACATCAGAACATCTGTTCGCAAAAAACAAAAACCAAATGACTAAACTCTGTTCCAACTGCGGTACACAGCTTTCAGAGAACGAACATTTTTGCAGTAACTGCGGCACAAAACCTGAAGGAGCAAGCTTCACAACACCTTCATCCAAAGGAATATTGACAAGCCAGACCGGCGAAATTGATTTCAAAAAAATCAACCGTAAACTCAAAATAAAAAATAGCCAGAAAAAAGTCGTCACCATCTCGTTAGCGATCGCTTTGCTTTTTACCGTTTTGGTTATTCTAACATTTGTTGAAGCCAGCCCGCTTTACCAATGGTTTGCACTAAGCTTCACCGGGATTTTTGTGATTGTAAGCAGCCTGGTTATTGCGTTGGTTTTCCGGAGCCGTACAAAAAAACTCGACACACTCATCTCCGGAGAAAATGTGCTGGCTGGCTGGCAGCTCGATTCGCAACAAAAATCTGAATTTGTAAACCTCACGTTCCGAAACGAAAGAATCAAGAACCGTGCGTTGCTTGGCCTGACCACACTCCTGGTCGTAATCATATTCAGTATTTTCATTTTATTTATCGACGAAGGAAAGGGCGCGATGTTTTTGGTGATGCTCGCACTAATCGCAATTGTTGCGTTTTTTGCTTTTGCGATGCCTGCCTATTATCGTGCAAAAAACCTGAAAGGCGACGGATTGGTAATGATTGGGGGCAATTACGCCTATGTAAACGGGTTTTTTCACAACTGGGATTTTCCGCTTTCAGGTATTCAGAAAATAAAAACAATTGATCAACCTTTTCACGGACTGTTCATTCAGTATTATTACTACGACCGCACGCTGAAACACACCGAAGAACTTACAATTCCTGCGCCTCACGACATCGACTTGAGTCACCTGGTAAGCAAAATAAAAAAACGCTGACTAACCTTTTCTCTAAAATTATGGCCTACTCAACCAAAATCAACGATCCGGCATTTGATATCTACAAACAAAACAGCAAGAAATGGAAATTTCTTTTTTCGCTGATCATTGCAATTGCTGCTGTGGTTGGCTTTTATATTTACGGCGAAAACAGCCACGAAATGGATAATCCTGAAGCCCTGCAAATTGGCATGGGAGTGGGCTTGATGTTCATTCTCATCGGTTTTTTCTCAGGACGATCGAATAATTATCAATACACCTGGGATGGAGTGGTAGTAGACAAAAAGATCAAACATACCACCAAAGACATTGGTTACGACCATATTAAAGCCGAACGGATTGTGTACCGGGTCATCATCCAGGGCGAAGATGGAAAAACCTACGAAATACGAAACGAGGACGACGACACCGTTTACAACTACTATGATATTGGCGACAAGGTGCGACACCACGGAGGATTGCACAGCTACGAAAAGTTTGACAAAAGCGGCGATGAAATTATTTTTTGCAATGCCTGCGGGTATTTACACGAGATAGAAGAAGATGTGTGCCGAAACTGTGGCTGTCCCTTGCTAAAATAATTTATTCTGAAAGCTTCCATTGTAATAGTCGCATTCTCATGACCGAAAAATGCAGCTTAACAATTTTCAATTAACTTTGGCACAAATTCAAAAAAAGGGATGGAGCACCTTAGCTTTTTACTTTTGTTGTTAATACACCTGGTAATACCTGTTTTGCTGAGTTTTCAGAAGAAAGTCAGGTTTGGTTTTCGCCTTCGCTACATGCTTCCTGCCTCGCTTTTTAGTGCCACTGTTTTTCTGATGTGGAACTGGCGATTTGCAGAATCTGGTATCTGGACCTATAACCCAACTTACATCACCGGGATCAATCTGCTGAAAGTTCCGCTCGAAATCTGGCTTTCGGTTTTTATCCTTCCCTTTTCATCGGTATATATTTACGAATGGTTGAAAGTTCGTTTCGAAAACTTCGAAAAACCCACTCTTTTCCTAGTCATTAGCCTGGCGCTTTTTGTAGCATTCGCGGTGGGGGCTTATCTTTTCCGAAGCCGCTTATTCAGTTTCTTTACCTTTTTTCTTACCGCTATTTATTTAGGTTACACCATCTTTCGCAAGGGGTTCAAAAAGCACCTTACCAAGTTCTACCTGGCTTACCTGGTGAGTTTGCTTCCCTTTACCGTGGTGTTAGTTATCATGAGTTTGCCCGCAATGATTAGTTACGATAGCTCACATATTTTACAAATCAGTTTACTGGGTATTCCGATCGAATGCTTTGTTTATTTGTATTTACTGCTGCTGATTAATTTTACGATTTACGAATACATCGGCGAGCGTCAATATTATTGATTCAGATATGGTACTACTTTATAATATCGGTATTTTCATTTTTTTGATAGCGGTTCGGGGAGCCGCATTGTTCAACGAAAAAGCCAGGCTTTTTGTAAAAGGCAGAAAGCATTGGGCTGAACAATTACAAATGAAAGTGGATCGCGAAGCGTCGTATATTTGGTTCCATTGTGCCTCGCTGGGCGAATTCGAACAAGGCCGTCCGGTAATCGAGGAAATCAAAAAGCTTTATCCCTACTACAAAATTGCGCTGTCATTTTTTTCGCCATCGGGTTACGAAATCCGTAAAAACTACGATGGCGCCGACCTGGTTTGTTACCTCCCGCCCGACACACGCAAAAATGCCCGGCAGTTTCTGGATATTCTAAAACCTGAAAAAGCCTTTTTTGTGAAATACGAATTTTGGTTTCACTTTATCAGCGAGCTCAATCGGCAAAATATTCCGCTTTATATCGTTTCTGCAATTTTCAGGGAAAACCAGCTGTTCTTTAAAAATACACCCTGGGGACTTTGGTACCGTAAAATGCTGTTTTCGTTCGAACGCATATTTATTCAGAATGAAAAATCGGCCGATTTATTGAAATCGATCGGCATCACCAAATTCACCATTGCCGGAGATACCCGTTTCGACCGCGTAGCAGCCATTGCAGGCAGTGCAAAACAATTCCCCGATGTTGAAAAATTCAGGGGAAATCAACCAACCGTAATTGCCGGAAGTACATGGAAACCAGATGAGGAGCTGCTTGCAGCGTTTATCAACAACAGTAAGAACATCAAATTTATTATTGCACCGCATGAAGTTTCCCCTGCGAATATTAACAGAATTCATCAATTGTTGAAAAAAAGAGTCATTTCGTATAGCAAAGCACAAAATTCCGACCTCAGCAGTTACGATGTGTTAATAATTGATTCAATCGGGATTTTATCTTCACTGTATCAGTATGGAACCCTAGCATACATTGGAGGTGGCTTTGGTGTTGGCATCCATAATATACTGGAAGCCGCTACCTTTCGTCTACCCATTATTTTTGGCCCCAACTATCAAAAATTTCAGGAAGCTGTCGAACTGGTGGAACAAAAAGGTGCTTTCTCAATCCAGAATGAATCCGGTCTGAATGCTGCATTAGGAGAGCTTTTACACGATAAAACAAAACTCAAAAATGCTTCAGAAGTATGTCGAAAATACGTAGAAAAAAATGTCGGTTCTACCAAACTTATCATAAACAAAGTTTTTAACAGTTAGGATGATCCAGCACGCTTTTTGTTAGCAATTTTATTTCTGAAATATTTGAATTCTCACCCCAAATATTCTATGTAATAAGTTTTCGTTTTTGGTGCATAAAATTACACTTTTGGTGAACTTTTTTCTCATATCAAACACGTAATTAGCTTTATAACAGCTACATAACATTTCGAAGTTGATAACTTTTAATTATTTTGTCCTCAAAAAAATTCCAAAATATTGGATTCGTTTCTATCTTGCGTTACACAATTTCACAAGCAGGAAAACTAGAACATCAGAGTTTACATTCTTAATAACCTTTTTATTCATTTAGTAGAAAATGGCATTAAACGAAGTATCTGTAAAAGCCCCGGCGGGCAAAAAAATTTACGCTCAGGAAGAAGCCGTAAAAGCCTCGCTCGAGTACTTCAAAGGAGATGATTTGGCAGCAAGGGTTTGGGTGAACAAGTATGCCTTAAAAGATTCCTTTGGGAATATTTATGAACTTACCCCTGACGATTTGCACCGAAGACTTGCAAGAGAGATTGCACGGATAGAAAATCAATATCCGAATCCCCTAACCGAAGAAGAAATTTATTATGTCCTCAAAGATTTCAAATACATTGTTCCGCAGGGTGGCCCAATGACCGGGATCGGGAATAATTACCAGATAGCTTCGCTTTCGAACTGCTTTGTGGTAGGCAACGACGGGAACTCCGACTCGTACGGCGGGATCATGAAAATTGACCAGGAACAGGTTCAGTTAATGAAACGTCGGGGTGGTGTTGGTCACGATCTGTCACACATACGTCCGAAAGGATCGCCGGTAAAAAACTCGGCCCTGACTTCTACCGGTATTGTACCATTTATGGAACGTTACTCGAATTCGACCCGTGAAGTGGCCCAGGATGGACGCCGTGGAGCACTGATGTTGTCAGTTTCGATTAAACATCCCGATTCGGAAAGCTTCATTGATGCCAAAATGGAACAGGGAAAAGTCACCGGTGCCAATGTTTCTGTAAAAATACAGGATGATTTTATGCAGGCGGTTGAAGCTGGCACTCCATATGTGCAGCAATACCCGGTTAGCGGCGAAGCTCAGTATTCAAAAGAAATTGATCCCGCACGTTTGTGGCAAAAAATTGTAAAAAATGCATGGCAGTCGGCCGAGCCCGGAATTCTATTCTGGGATACCATCATCCGCGAATCGGTACCGGATTGTTATGCCGATTTGGGTTACCGCACCGTTTCGACCAACCCTTGTGGCGAAATCCCTCTTTGTCCGTACGACAGTTGCCGCCTGCTGGCCATCAACCTGTATTCATACGTTGAACAACCGTTTACTCCTCAGGCTAAATTTAACTTCGACCTTTTCAAGGAACACGTTCATTATGCGCAACGCATTATGGACGACATTATCGATCTGGAACTCGAAAAAATAGATGCCATACTTGAAAAAGTAGATGCCGACCCTGAACCGGAAGAAATTAAAGCAACCGAACGCCGATTGTGGGAAAACATCAAACGTAAAGCCATGGAAGGCCGTCGTACCGGTATTGGGATCACTGCCGAAGGCGATATGCTGGCGGCCCTGGGATTGCGCTACGGAAGCGAAAATGCCATCGATTTCTCGGAAGAAATCCATAAAACAATTGCCATGGAAGCCTACCGTTCGTCGGTACACCTGGCAAAAGACCGCGGCCCTTTCAAAATTTACGATAGCGAACGCGAAAAGAACAACCCGCTGATCAATCGTATTAAAAATGCCGATCCGGCCTTGTACGAAAAAATGACAAAATACGGTCGCCGCAACATTGCTTTGCTCACCATTGCTCCAACCGGAACAACCAGTTTAATGACACAAACCAGTTCGGGGATCGAACCTGTTTTCCTTCCGGTTTATAAACGCCGCCGCAAAGTGAATCCAAACGACAAAGATGTCCGTGTAGATTTTATTGATGAAGTTGGCGACCACTGGGAAGAATTTACCGTTTTTCATCACCATTTTAAAACCTGGATGACCGTCAATGGTTACGACACCACACGCGAATACAGCCAGGAAGAGTTGGATGAGTTGGTAAAAAAATCGCCATATCATGGCGCCACATCAAACGATGTCGACTGGATGAACAAGGTACGTATGCAGGGCCGCATCCAGAAATGGGTAGACCACTCTATTTCGGTAACCATCAACCTGCCTGCTGATGCGAAGGAAGAACTGGTTGGCGAGTTATACTTCCAGGCATGGAAAAGCGGTTGTAAAGGTGTTACTGTTTACCGCGACGGATCGCGCTCGGGCGTTCTTATTTCGAACAGCGAAAAACCCAAGAAAGAAGGTGCCATGCCAACCAAGCGTCCGGAAAAACTGGAAGCCGAAGTAGTACGTTTCCAAAATAATAAGGAAAAATGGATCGCTTTTATTGGTTTGATGGACGGAAGACCATACGAAATTTTCACAGGGTTGCACGACGATGAAGATGGCATCCTGCTGCCACGTTCAATCACAAAAGGGTATATTATTAAAAGCTGGGAAGACGAAGAAAATTCACGTTACGATTTCCAGTACATCAACAAACGAGGATACAAAACGACCATCGAAGGGTTATCGCACAAATTCAACCCGGTATTCTGGAACTATGCCAAACTGATTTCAGGAACACTCCGCCATGGGATGCCCATCCACAAGGTAGTTGAACTGGTTACCAGCCTGCAACTCGATAACGACACCATTAACTCGTGGAAAGCTGGTGTGGCCCGTTCCCTGAAGAAATACATTCCCGACGGGACTATTGCTTCGGATGCCAAATGTGGCGAGTGTGGTTCTGACGACATTGTTTACCAGGAAGGTTGCCTCACCTGTTTATCGTGTGGTTCGTCAAAATGCGGATAAATCAATCAATCTAAACAAGCGGACCAACTTTACGCTTCAATATTGATTCGCAATACTTGTAAATAAAAAAGCCCTGGCGTTGTAGTCAGGGCTTTTTGCGTATCCTTGAGTTGAATCTATTTTTGGGAGTTGTTACTAATTCTCAACTGATAATTTTCCGGTCAGAATTTCATCTTTGTATTTAACTCTAACATAGTAGATACCTTTCTTCCATCCCGAAGTTATACTTTTTATTTCTTTTCCCATTGTGTTTGGAGGCTTGCGCCAGCATAACAAAAAATCGTTTTTATTTCGAACAAAAAAGAACCGATCTTTTAAGAGAGATCGGTTCTTTAGTCGATTCAGGTATTTATTTTTTTTACTTACGCCTCAATCATTGCCTTGTAAGCATCGGCATCCATCAGCCCGGCTAGTTCGGCTGCATCGCCAATGTTAATTTTGATCATCCATCCCTTCCCGTACGGATCTTTGTTTACCAATTCCGGATCGTCGGCCAGCGCTTCATTTACTTCTGTCACTTCGCCGCCAACCGGCATAAACAAATCTGAAACTGTTTTTACTGCCTCCACTGTTCCAAAAGTTTCGCCTTTACCCAGCGTTTCTCCTTTGGTTTCAATTTCAACAAAAACCACATCTCCCAGTTCGCCCTGTGCAAAATCGGTGATACCAACAACTGCAACGTCGCCTTCAACGCGAACCCATTCGTGATCCTGGGTGTATTTTAAATCTGCCGGAATACTCATAATATCAAGTTTTAATAATTACTTACGTTTCTGTGAAATGATGTTAAAGATCAGGATCAAAATTAAAACATTTAATTGAATATAAAACCTTGAAAACATCCATTTTCCTGATTTTTATCTTAATTTGAAATACACCTCCCCAAAAATTTTGGGGCTTTTTGTATACTTGCAAAAATTTTAGCATAAACATGTTTTCAAAAACAATCGATTCCATTGCCGGATTAAAGCAGGTTGCAGGCGAGTTATTAGCCACTTTCCCCGGCGAACGTGTTTTTGCCTTTTACGGGAAAATGGGAGCAGGTAAAACAACATTTATCCAGTCGATTTGTCGCGCACTTGGCTCCGAAGATAACATTACCAGCCCAACCTTTGCGCTGATTAACGAGTACAATACGGCTGAAATGGAATCGATTTTTCACTTCGATTTTTACCGGATTAAGGATATTGTAGAGGCTTACGACCTGGGTTACGAGGATTACATTTACAGCGGTAGTTACTGCCTTATCGAATGGCCCGAAATGATCGAATCGCTGCTTCCTGGAAACCTGGTCGAGGTCAGAATTGAGGCCGACGAAAATGAGTCGCGCACAATTACGGCCATAAAACACTGAACAGCCCCAATTTAAAGCATCTTTTTTTCCATCCCTGCAAATACAAATTCGATTCATGATTTTGAAAACTGAGCTTTTGCTTGTAAATTGCTGTTCTCTATAAACGGTTTCATACAAACGATCGACAATGCAAAAAGCCAAGGAAAAAGTTTCGTTCCCAAAATCGATGTTGCTCCCCAAAGAGGAGATGCTCGAGATACGGAAAAAGGGTAAGAAAATTAAAATTGGCATACCATCCGATTTTTCGAAAATTGAATACCGTGTGCCGCTCACTCCTCAGGCAGTCGACCTTCTGGTTTCTTACGGACACGAGATTCTGATCGAAAAAAATGCGGGAAAATCGGCGAGTTACAACAACGAAGACTATCAAAAAGCCGGTGCGGTGATTGTTGAAACCGCCGAAGAAACCTTTCAGTGCGACATTATTTTACGCATTGCACCTTTCAGCGATAATGAAATCGATGCCCTGCGTGGTAACCAGGTAATTATTTCGAGCCTTCAGACACATGCTTACAACAAGGAAACTTTTCAAAAACTGATGCAGAAAAAAGTCACCTCGGTAGCTTTCGAGTACCTCGAAAACGAAGAGGGTTTCCTGCCGTTTGTACACCAGATGAGCCAGATTGCAGGTGTTACTGCCATTACCATTGCCAGCGAATATCTAAGTAAATCGCGTAAGGGGAAAGGTGTTCTTTTTGGCGAAGTGACCGGAGTAACACCCGCCGAACTCGTAATAATTGGGACGAGCACGGCGGCTGAATATGCAGCCAGGGCCGCTCTCGGACTTGGCATTTTTGTAAAAGTTTTTGACACATCGGTTTACGAGCTTAGTAAGTTGGAAGAAAAACTCGGGCGCCGTATTTTTACTTCGGTATTCTATCCGAAAGTATTGAAAAAAGCGCTGGTTTCGGCCGATGCCGTGATCGGTGCAACTACCTTTAACTCTCCGCCAAAATTCAAGGTCTCGGAAGATTTGGTTAAACAAATGAAAGAAGGTTCGGTAATTATTGATTTGAACATAAGTCAGGGTGGCTGTTTCGAAACCTCGAAATGTACCGATTTTAACGATCCTTCTTTTATAAAACATGGCGTCATCCATTATTGTGTCCCCAACAGTCCTGCAATGGTAGCCCGCACTGCTTCTATTTCATTGAGCAACATTCTTATACCAATTTTGATGGCCATTGGCGAAAATGGCGGGGTCGACAATTACGTTAAAGTATCGAAAGGCTTCCGAAAAGGCGTTTACATTTACCAGGGAATCCTGACCAACCACGATGTTGGGCGTTTGTTTAACCTGCCATCGAAAGATATCGAGTTATTGCTGGCCATTTTTTAACCAAAAAACGGGGTCTGATCCATGCTAAAATCGCTCAACAAAAAATATCCGTTTAACGATAACCTCAAAGTCAATGTCCGATCAATAATTGCGGTGAGCCTTGGCATTTTCCTGTTTTTACTTTTTTTCCAACCTTTTACTTTACGCAATCCCGACTTTAACAACCGCCTGATCTTACTAGCGACGTTTGGTGCAATCACCCTTGTCCTGCTAAGTATTTTCAGGCTGGTTATTCCTTCAATTTTTACCAGGGCATTTTCGGAAAAACACTGGACAATTGGCAAGGAAATTCTAATCAACCTGCTTTTTGTGATCTTTAATTCGGTTTCGTTCTCCTTTTTTGCGCGCTACGTTGGCAAAATCCCGATAACTTTTCATACCGAAATTATCATGGTCATCATTTCAATAACTGCGGCTTCGGTGCTCGTAGTAACAAACCAAATGTATTTACTGAGAAGAATGGCAGAGGTGCTTTCCAACGGCAATCAGGACGAAGAGAATGGAGAAAACGATAGTATCGCCTCCTCAGAAATCGAGTTCGAATCGGAAAATAAGACTGAGTATTTCCAGGTATTTGCAGAACAACTTATCGTGGTACGATCGGCGAGTAATTACGTAGAAGTGATTTACCGCGATAACGAGAAAGTGTACAAAAAACTGATTCGAAATACTATGCAGTACACCGAAAAGTTATTTACAGCTCATCCCGAAATGATTCGCTGCCACCGCTCGTGCATTGTCAATAAAAACTATATCCGAAAAGTGGAACGAAAAGCCAATGGATTAGCGCTTCATATGTTTGATTATCCCCAGGAAATAAAGGTTTCCCGCCAGTATATTTTAAAAGTGAAAGAAGCGCTTAAAGTAAAATAAACCCTCCGTTTTCTTACTAAATCTCCTTCGGGCTGAATGACATCCAGCCCTGATAATTGCCATTCCCCCCAAATTCATCACTTTCAAACCTATTCTTAACCATCAATCCCGATTATTTCTGATTTCGAACAAAGCGCCGTTACTTTGATTCGAACAAATTTTAAATTCGGTCGAAATGAAGATTCTGCTTGTATATCCCAAATATCCCGATACCTTTTGGAGTTTTAAATATGCCCTGAAATTTATCTCGAAAAAAGCCGCGTATCCGCCATTGGGCCTGATAACCGTGGCATCGTTGTTACCCGCCGACTGGGAAACCCGGCTTATCGACATGAATATCGAAAAGCTCCTTGTGGAAGACATTCTCTGGGCCGACTATGTTTTTATCAGTGCGATGAGTACTCAAATTCAATCGGCCAATCATGTGATCGACCGCTGCAAGGCATTTCTAAAACCTGTTGTAGCAGGAGGACCGCTTTTTACTGCCGATTTCGAGAAATTCGATCGTGTGGATTATTTGATTTTGAATGAGGCCGAGATTACACTTCCTCCTTTTCTGCACGACCTCGAAAAAGGCAATCCAAAACACCTGTATTCCACCAACCAATTTGCAAATGTTGAGCGATCGCCGGTACCCGATTATACGCTTGTAAAAATGAATCGGTACAGTTCGAAATGCATACAGTTTTCGCGGGGTTGCCCATTCAATTGCGAATTCTGCGATATTACCGCAATGCTGGGCCACAAATGCAGGATTAAAACCACCGGACAGATCATCCATGAATTACAGAATTTATACGACCTGAACTGGCGTGGCGAAGTATTTTTTGTAGATGACAATTTTATTGGGAACAAAAACATTTTAAAGATCGATTTACTTCCTGCGCTTCAGTCGTGGATGAAAGAACATGGCCAACCTTTTCATTTTACAACCGAAGCATCGATCAACCTGGCCGATGATCCTGAGTTAATGAAAATGATGGTCGGCGCAGGTTTTCTGAGCGTTTTTATAGGGATCGAAACGCCCGAAGAAGATTCGCTCGAAGAATGCAACAAGGTTCAGAATAAAAACCGTAACCTCATCGACAGTATCAAAACCGTGCAGCGTGCCGGGATGGAAGTACTGGGTGGATTTATCATTGGTTTTGACAGCGACACGCCAAACATTTTCAGACAACAAATCGATTTCATTCAGAAAAGCGGGATTATTTCGGCAATGATCGGTTTGTTAAATGCACCCACCAAATCGAATTTGTACAAACGTCTCCAGGCCGAAGGACGTATTCTTGAACGTTGGGGAGGCGACAATACCAGCAATGCCATGAATTTTGTGCCAAAAATGGATCGAATGGTCCTCGAGAAAGGATACCGCGAGGTCATTCACGGGGTTTATGGCGGAAAAGCATTTTACGAACGGGTGAAAAGTTTTTTGATTGATTTTCATCCCGGGGTTCAGAATAAAAACAAGGTCGATTTGCTAAGATTAGTTGCCTTTTTTAAATCTGTGTTCATTATCGGGATTTTCGACAACAACCGGAAATATTACTGGCAACTGTTGTTCTGGAGCCTGTTCCACCGACGCGACCTGTTCCAGATGGCGATCACTTACAGCATTTATGGCTATCATTATAAAAAATCGTATGCAAAAATATTTTAAAAGAAAACTCAGGCCTGAACGAGCATGGTCATAGAAATGGGTTCAGCAATAATCGAATCCTGGACGATTTCACCAAATCCATTTTCTTCGATCCTGTCTTCCAGTGCCACTACTTTGAAATCGCCTTCAGGCAATGGAATACTAACCGGTTCAAGGTTGCCGTTAAACGCGAGGACAATGGTTCCCCAGCTATCGCCCGCCGATTTTCCATCGATACAATATGAAACAACTCCAATTTGGTAATGTGTGCAAAAATTGAGGTCGCGGCGAATTCCTTCTGCAGTTGGGATCCGGAATGCAGGATGGTTTTTTCGCAAAGCAACCAGGCTTTTGAAATAGTCGAACACATCATGACACTCTTTTTTCAGGGTCCAATCAATCTGGTTAATTGCGTCGGGTGATTTGTATGAATTTCCGTTTCCATGTTTTGTCCGGCAAAATTCGACCCCTGCGTGCAAAAAAGGAACGCCCTGCGACGTAAGAATCAGCGCGCCTGCCAACTTCACCCGCATTCGAAGCTCTTCATCGCTGGCTTTTGGAAGGCTTTGTTTTAATTTGTCCCAAAGTGTATAGTTATCATGACACGACACATAATTTATACATTGTCCGGGTTCGCTTGCCCAGGGAGTATGCACAGTTTCGATGTAGCTGTAATTGAGCTGAGGATGAAACACTGCTCCGGTGATGCCAAACTTTACCGATTCTTCACGCAAACTCAGTCCGCTTACAAATCCTTTTGATTTTTTATCGCCATGGTTTCCTTTTAACGCATCGCGGTAATCGTCGTTAAAACTGCCAATGCCTTTTAGTTGCGGAGTATTTCGTTTTACGGCCCTCATATCTTCGGGCATCGGACTTTGATCAGCTGCCCATCCTTCTCCGTATAAAATAATTCCGGGGTTCAGTTTATCTATCTTCTCGCGTATTTTCTGCATGGTTTTCACATCGAAAATGCCCATCAGATCGAAACGAAATCCGTCGATGTGGTATTCTTCTATCCAGAATTTTAAAGTGTCGATAAAGTATTTACGAACCATGTAACGTTCTGAAGCGATCTCGTTCCCGCATCCCGAGGCATTGGAAAACGAACCATCGGGTTTCTGCCGGTAGAAATACCCAGGAACGGTTTGGTTAAAAACCGATTCCTTGGCGAAGTAGGTATGGTTAAAAACCACGTCAAGGATTACACCAATGCCATAGTTGTGCAGCGATTTTACCAGTTTTTTGAATTCGCGTATCCTTGAAATTCCGTTGTGTGGATCGGTAGAATATGAACCTTCGAGCGCTTGAAAATGTTGCGGATCGTAACCCCAGTTGTATTTTTCATCAGGCTTTTCTTCGTCCACCGTTACAAAATCGTTCACCGGTAAAAGATGGACGTGCGTAATCCCAAGTTCTTTTAAATGATCGATCCCTGTTTTTAAACCCCCAGGCGAAAGTGTTCCCTCTTCGGTAAAAGCCAAAAACTTGCCTTTATTTTGCATTCCCGAATTTGCTGCTACTGAAAAATCGCGGGTATGAACCTCGTAAATCACAGCATCGGTAGGCGATCTTAATCCGGGACCATTATCGGCAATCCATCCATCGGGGTTGGTAGCGTTTGGATTATAAATCATCCCGCGTTGTCCGTTTATTCCCACACTTCGGGCATAAGTATCCGGGACCTCGTGCAACCAGTCGCCATCGTTTACCCGCACGGTATAGTATTTTCCTTCAAAATCACCGTTCAGAACAGTGGCCCAGGTTCCATCGCCACTTCGTTGCAGATTGGTTTTATAAAATGCCTCACCTTTTGTACCGTCTTTGAACAAACGTAATTCAACCAGCTGCGCCGTTGGTGCCCAAATTTTTACTGAAGTTTTTTCAGGCGACCAATAAACACCCAGGTCGTTACCCTTATATTCGGGGTAAGTCGAAAAATCTATATGGTTGAATTTCCAGTTTCTCATTAATACTTAATCAAGAATTTTCGCAGGTAAACCGAACATTGTCCAAGTCTGCTGCCTTTTACATCACTAATTCTCACGGTCACTTTCGAGTACCTTTTAAGTCGTTTATCGTGCTGGTAAAAAGGTAACAAATCGATTTCGAGCGTATGCGATTTCCCCTTAACCAAATAAAGCGGATAAAAACTGCGGTTCTGCATCCCTTTTATCCTGAATTTCCGTTTAAGCCAAAAGCTATCAAAAATCAATAAGGGCTTGTCCAAATCCACATCCACATTCCCGGTGTTTTTAACCGTTAGCGTGAGCGTATCCGGAAAATACACTCGGTCCTTTTTTAGCTCGACACTCAACCGTCGACGGCTCATAATTGACTTAATGCTAAATCGGGGTTTTTTACCGGTGCCGCCGAGCAGGTAAAAAGCAAGTGCCAGGATCAGTACAATGGCAAAAATCCAGAGCAGTTTATCACCATCCGGACCGATTTCGTTCTGGGCGAACAGCGCAGAAGAAAACAAGCTAAAAACAAGTAAGGCAAAAAATCTTTTCACTAAAATGAATTTGCGTAAAAATACAAGAAATTAGCCCTCTTACAACAAGATTGCATCTTATGATGAAATGATTTTCACAATTGAGAAACATGACGAATTGCTGAATTACAAACTTCAGGAATTAACCTGATTTATGGTTTGGAAACGCCTTTTAAAACGGTCGGAAATTGCACCAAATCGTAATCCATATCGTACACCAGGAATTTGTTTACCCACTCGGGGTCGAACTTGTCTTTGAATTGGAATTGCCCTTTGAAATGATACAACGAACGGATGTGCTCAAGTGCAAATTTCATCGATTTTTCAGCCATCGTTTTTGCGTTGTCGACTCCGGCAAATGCCACCATTCCCATATTTACCCGGCTAATTCCCTGTTCTCTGAACCAGGCAAACATTTCGGTGAGTAAAAAATAGACAACCCCGCCCGGAGCGTCTTCGGTCATACGGATCATGTCGTAGGTACCCTCTCCTTTCACATAATCAGGAACAATATTCAGAAAAGCCACAATTTTCTCTTCCGGATTTTCAATCGTCATTACGGTGGTTTTTTTGATCAGTTCGGGAATAAACATCCCCTGCGAGAATATCTGTTCACTTTTCCCGGGTGCTCTCAACCAGGCGTCGGAAACATGTTGTAGTTTTTGCAAAATGCCGTCTTTGATTTCGGAAGGATACACGTGAAAGGTATAACCACCGTTTTTAGCTTTGTTGATGGCGTTGCGCAAAGGGTGCATTTTAGAGCCACTCAGGGTAAATTTATCCAGGTCGAGAATAGCTTCCTGGCCAATATACAACACCTTCTTTTTAAGCGATCGGAACATTTGCACCGACAACTCGGGGACCCGGTAATAAAAAATGCGCAAACCATTGCCAAAACAATACGCTTCAAATTCATCGATAAGTTGAGGAATCGCATTCTCGTTTGAGCAAACCGGAAGTTCGAGCACTACGGCATAACTTCCCTGAATTTTATACGCCAGAAAACCCCCGTTTGAAAAGAACAGGAGTTTATCGGGATAGTATTTGAAATAGTCGAGCGCCGATTTTCCATAATTCTCAACCAATGTACGTGCATGAAGAAGGTCATTTTCTTCTTCCACTTTATCGCCAAAAATTATAGGGTGCAACGAAAAGAAGACCGCAACTATTAACAGGATAATGCTAAACACATAAATAAAGAGCACAAACACTTGCCCGAAAGCAGATTGAGGAAGATAGCCCGAAGCGTCGAAAAGAAAAATGAGCCGAAAAGATGCATTTACCGATTCGGAAAAAGTGTAATCCATTCCCATGTGCGCCTTCTCAAGAAAATAGGTTCCGCCAATTGCGCTTAAAACCAGGACAGCCAGCCCCACCGACCACACTTTCCACCAGTTTTGCCGGTAAATGGGCATTGCCCTTACATTATACAGTTTATAGGTGAAAAGTAAACTAAGAATAGCCAGAATCGAAACCAGGGCCTCTTCATAATCAATACCTTTTACCATGTGCCCCAAAGCTGCCAGCACAAGCAAGGTCAGCGATATTTTCCAGGCCCGCTTCACTCCCTTTAGCAGATACACCGAAAGAATAATCAACAATAATCCGGTGAAGAAAACAAAGAAGTTGGAGATATTCAGCGCCATTTCGGGCAAGAGCTTTTCGAGAATACGAATACGACTTGGAATGGCAGGAGTTACTGCCGATACAATATCGATAAAACCCGAAATAAAAATGATGAATACCGGCAATACACGTAAAACAATACTTTTCCGTGAAAAAAGGAAAGAACCCGCCCCAAACATTAAGGGCAACCAGAATTCGAAAAAGCGGAATAAAAGTGTGATAGCGGCTGCCTGTGGTGCGGGAATTCCGCTCTTTACAAAAACATAGGTCATGGACACTTCGATGGCACCGATACCCCGTAAAAATGGCGAAACAATCAGCAACATCACCATAACAATGTAGGCAATGAAAGCAATAAAAATATCGGGCTCGAAACCCAAAGCCACCATCGCGATGTAAACATGGGCCACTCCAATAAATTCGATTCCAACCGAAACCAAAAGCGTGAAAATAAAGTGTTTTACATTGAGTTCGGTAGCTAAAATATTATCGATAAAAACCAGCGCTTTCGGATTCATCCGCTGAACCACGCGGTACATCATTTTCCGTTTTACAAACGACCACACCAGGTACAAAACCACGATAATCAGCAATACAATAATGATGAATGGAATGAGTTCGGCAGAAGTAAGCTTGTTGCGCAATAACAACAAGACAAGCAGTGGAAATGCCACAACAATTACCGATAGGATGCTGATGAGTCCGTAAATGTATGAACTGTAATGAATTTCGGAATTATTGATGCCTTTTTCGGTGAGTGGACGGGTAAAAAACATGAGCGATGAAAAACCTCCGGCTGGCAGAAAAACGCTGATCAGGTTGCGTTTCAGGTATAAAGGCAGGGTGCTGTCGATACCCACTTTTACACCGGCCGTGCGAAAACTAAATACATACATCAAGGCCTGCAACAAAAAATAAAGGCCGGTAACCAGCAACCCTAAAGTAAGGTAAAACCCATCGACCTGTTCCAATGTCGATTTGATCTGAGCAATTTCGAGATGTTCGTTTTTAACGAAATAAATGCTCATCAAAATCATAAGCGCCGCCAATGCAATCTGCCAGAGTGGTTTAGCGCTTTTTCTATTTTTTAGTATCCTGATCATATTAAGAACTGCTGCATGCTGGGCCCAATTTCACAAATTCAAAACACGTTTTGTTTTCCACACAAGGATAAAGTATGTGGTTTGTATCAAATGTAACGCTAAAATTACGATCAACTCAGGTTTTGTAAAGACATGCGACTGGTTTTTTCAACAAATTCTGCAATAAATTTATACAGCGATTCATCATTTCCTCTCTTCTATTATGTTTTATCACTATTTGTTCTTCGAAGATGACAACCAATCATGGCGTTTTGTTTTCACTGTTCGGACGGATAAATGCTTTGAACCTGTTTAATTAATGCATCTGAAAACTATATTCATACTTTCTTTAGTATGATGTTGTGTTAATTAAATGTAACTATCGAATGTGACACAGGTCACAACTGATATTAAAAGAGGTTTTTGTATTTATATTTGTCCCGATTTTATATGCCAAAACAATGAAACAGTTGATATGTCCTATTTCGGACGAAAAAATTAATGAGCAGGTAACCCGTTTGAATGCCATAATCGGGATTCTTTTTGTGATAGCGGGTTTTGCATTCCAGTCGGTGTTCTTTCTTATTTTCCTTACGGCCGATTTTTATATCCGGGGCTTCACACACCTGCGTTTTAGTCCTATAAGTTACACCAGTCACTGGTTGACCAACACCTTAAGATTGGGGAATAAAGCCATCGACAAAGCGCCTAAGATTTTTGCTGCGCGTCTTGGATTTATAATGATGCTTAGTGTAGTAATCCTGTCGTTGAGCGGAATAAAAATAGCCGCACTGATTTTAGCCGGGATACTTGTGTTTTTTGCCACGCTTGAATTCGCCTTCGCAGTATGCGTTGGCTGCATCATTTACACTTATCTGGTTTTACCTTTTAACAAATAGTCCGTTAATAACTACACATTCAACCTGGGGTTGCTCTTTTGCGAGGGTGCCCTTTTTTATTTTAACTCAAGTATTTTCTTTACAAGCGGAGTAATGTCTTCGGCACTTTTCGAAATGTAGGCGATGTTTCCCGTACTTACATCAAGTACATAAGTGAGCCCCTTTTCTTCGGCTACTGTTTCAATCGCCTTATTCACACTTTCGTAAATTGGCTGGATCATATCCATGTTCCGTTGTCTTATCCGCTGTTGTGCAGTCTGGTTGTAGTTCTGGATTTTTTGTGAAAGACTCAACAGCTCTTCTTGGTTCGATTTTTTCATAATTTCGGAATAACCGGCGCTTTCTTTTTCAAAAAGGTCCATCTTGCTTTGCTGCTCCTGAACCATTTGGGCGTACACCTCTTCCATGTCACGGGTCTCCTGTTCGAGTACCGCATAAATACTATCGATATCGGGATGGGTTTGAACCAGTTCTTTTACATTTACATGGCCAATTTTTAGTGGGTTTTGAGATTTCCCGGCGAATGTTGTACCGAGAATGATGAAAAGAAGAAGTAGAATTTTGATTTTCATATAGTTCAATTTTAATGCATCAAATTTCAGATTTGCAAAATAAATATGTTTGTAACAGAAGTTAAAATAGTTTTAGCTATAGTTAAATAAACAAAACGAAGAATAAATACAATGCAATAAAAAAGGGCGGATATCCGCCCTTCTGAAAATATGATTTTTGTTTTTATTCTTTTGGCCTGGCAAAAATTGCATCGTCCATGGGTCCGTCGAGTTTAATTTCTTCCCAGGTCATCGATTGTGCTCCCATAGGAGTTTCCACTTCCATTTTCGAACCTATTTTAATGCCGTTGATTTCTTTGTATTCCAGCACTTTGGTTTCAACGTCCATTGTTTGGCCCATCGATTCAACTTTGGCCTTGATTTTTGAAATCAGGTAAGTGTTGGCATCTAAGTAATAATCTTTTACGCTGCCATCGGCGTTTGTAAATTTAATCCGGTAAGCTTCTTTGCCATCCGCATTCACTTTTCCGGTCAGCTCGGCGCTGTGCCCTTTTTTAGCATAATTGTATAATTCGCCCTCCAAATCAGCTTGATTCATCGCCTGCTTTAATTCGGCCCCTTTCAAATCAGTAATTCCACTTCCTGCCATTGGGTTTCTCATCCATCCCGATTCTCCATCGTAACCCTGTTCAATCTTTTGTCCCATAACGTCCATATCAATTCTGAACTTATCTGGTTTCTTCATTTGAATGGTCATGGTCATGGGCATATCCATTCCCGTCATACTCATTTTTGCTTTTACATAGTAGGTTTTAACAGCAGCAAGTTTTTCATGTCCGGTAGCTTTGTAGTGTTTTTCGAGTACCTGATCGATTGTTTGTGCCTGGATGCCAACAAATGCAAATAGTACCAGGGCGGTTAGAAATAAGGTCCTTTTCATTGTCATAATTTTAAAGTGATTTCTATTATTAGTTCGTCTAAAATACAAAAAGTTACAGATTTGGCCGGGCTCAATCTCAAAAATAAATCTCGGCCAGAATATTTTCGTACGGAACTCCTTTTTCGATGAGTAAATCGCGAACCTCCACTACCATCAGCGCTTTTCCACAGAGATAATATTTTACTGCGGGCAAACTTTCCAATCCCGAGAGGTAATCAGTAACCCGGCCGGGAAACACATCGCACGACGGTTCGCGCGAGCAGCAACGCACATAATTATCGCCTAAAGCCCAGGCTAATTCATCTTCGAAATAAAACTGATTAAGATAGGCAGCGCCGTGAACCAGCCTTTTGTGATCGCCCAAACCCGATTGGAACATACTGTAAAAAGGCGCAATTCCGGTTCCGGCAGCAATCCACCATGACGGTTCCTTTGTTCCCAAAAAACTTCCGTAAGGCGCCGAAACCAGTATTGAATCTCCCGGAATCATTGCCGCCATTTTGGGGGTAAGAAAACCGTCTTCCTTTATATTGAAAAGTATTCGTGCCTCCTCTTCGTGATTTCCGCTGCAAATACTGTAAATACGGGGTGGGTGTTTGGTATCGATCCCAATTTTCACAACCTGTCCCGGCACAAAATCAAAATTTCGCGCAAACGAAATTACATGTACACCTGGCGATATTTCTTCGTTATTGGTAACAATCTGTTTAAAAAGCGGAGGTTCTTTTTGGGTTATTTTTGCCATTCAGCCGTACTCGTTTTATGGTTGCCTGTTTAAAAAGCTGAGCGTTACCAACAGGTTTTCGCCGGGTGCAGTAAACACATTTTTTACGGCATAATATAAATTGATCTCCTTCATTCCCGCAATTTCGTCTGAATTTCCCCCCAGATTAAAAACCGTAACATGGTGGGCTTTCAAAACAATCGATTCGGGCGCATCAACACCAACACCCGGTTGTACCAGTTCGAGTTCATACCCGATATCAGATTGGTTAGTGATTTTTACCGGCTTGTTCACTCCGTTTGCCATCTTCAGCGCAGCCTTGTCGTATTTTAACGACGCATGAAAAAAGGGTTCAAGCAGCGATGATTTTCCCATGAGTGTATTATCGAAATAAACTACCGTTCTACGGGCAAAAAGAGCTTCTTTAATTCCACCTTCCGTGCGGCTTTTAGCAAAAACCAGCGTCATCGGACGGTGTCCTTCGCAAACGTTCATTGGGCCGTGTACATCGGAGTTGGCAAACATGGCCAGTTTTTTTTCATTTGCCCAGGCCAAAGCTTCAGGGTAATATTTGTTGCTGTTGTATACTTCAATTCCCTGCAACAGGTTGTTGGCAAGTAACTGGCTGTGTTCTTCAAACCAAACGGTCGAATCGGGTTGCTGGGCTTTCCATCCGGGATGGTTCCACACCAGGAACGCACCCTGATCGCGTGCTTCTTTCAGTGCATCCATCACATCTTCGCGATCGAGCAAATTGGCATTTTTAATAAACAAGGCGTTAATATGTCCGGGCGGCATGTTCCGGGTAATTTCGGCACCCCTGACTAATAAAATATCGAGTTCGCGGGCCAGGGGACTGGCAATTTCAAACGAGCGGTTATGATCCGCAACAACATCTTTCGAATGAGGCCGGTATTCAATGTGATCGGTAATTGCGATGGCGTCCAACCCTTCACCCCAGGCTTCCTCAACACGTACCGTTGGCCAAACCGTTCCGTCTGAAAAAACAGTATGCAAATGAAAATCGCATTTCAGGGTTTTATAGCCTTCGATATCGGGTAAACTGATGATTTTACGCGATTGCGCATAACCCGACAGACTGAAAAAGTAAATGAGAAAAAGCGATAGTATCCTCTTGTGGTTCATTGTAACATTATTTATAAGTCAGCGAATTCAGAGTTTAAATATCTTTCAAAATCCACAACTTAAAAAAAATTTAGCATTAATTTTTTATGAATTGTAAATCAATGGTTAATTTTAAAAGAAATACAGCTTGATTCTTAAATTTTTTAAAAAGATTCTTGCTCATTGCAGATTTTATTCAGATTTTTGTCGAAACCATTATGGAGAAATTATTTAAAAATCCGGTGAACCAAAGCCAGGCAGTCGAACAAAAAAAGATTGCTCACAAGAAACACATCCTGCGTTCGATTTATTTTAACGGCCCGCTTTCCAATTCGGAGTTGGCCAGGCAAATCAACCTAAGTACCCCAAAAATCAACAGTTTGCTGATTGAACTAATCGACGAAAACCTGGTTAACGAACTAGGTCGTGGCGATTCAAGCGGCGGAAGACGACCCAATATTTATGGTTTGGTAGAAGACGGATTTTATGTAGTTGGAATTACCATCAATATTACCCGCACCATAATTTCTATTTTTAACAGTAACAATCAACAAGTTAGCGGGCCACATTATTTCCCTATAAAAATGGGAAACGACCTGGCCATTTTTAAACAGGTTAACGAAAAACTGGAAGAAGTGGTACGCGACAGCAATATCTCTCGCGAAAGAATCCTGGTTGCCGGGATTGAACTTCCGGGCCTCAATAATATTAAAGAAGGAACCAATAAAACCTACTTCCCTGGAGGAGTGAATCTTTTCACCGAGTTGCGAAAGATTTTTGGAATACCAGTGTATTTTAACCACGATACCAAAGTAAGGACCTTCGCCGAGCAACATTTTGGGCTTGCAAAAAACAAAAAGAACGTACTTATGCTTCAGGTCGATTGGGGCTTGGGGTTGGGAATTATTGTTAACGGGAAATTGTACTCAGGGAAATCGGGTTACTCAGGCGAATTTGGTCACATCCCAATCGTAAACAACGGCCCCTTGTGTGTTTGCGGAAAGCAAGGCTGCCTCGAAACGGTGGTTTCGGCAAAAGCAATTGCACGCCAGGCTCGCGAAGCCATACAAAAAGGAAGTTCTTCGCTGATCAGCGAGCTGGTGCAAAACGATTTAGACAAAATTGATATCTCGGTGGTAATACAAGCTGCGAATGCCGGCGACCAGTTTGCCATCTCACTTTTTTCCGAGGTTGGGAAATGGCTTGGCCAAGGCATTGCTTTCCTGATCCAGATTTTCAATCCCGAACTAATCATTCTCAGCGGGCAGGTGGCTGTGGCCAGTCAATTTATTCTGGCCCCGATTCAGCAAGCTATTCACACTTTCAGCAACCGCGACATCAGTAACGATACAGAGATTGTATTCTCTGAACTCGGGTCGAAAGCCGGAACCATGGGCGCTGCCGCCTATGCACTCGAACAAATATCAAAATAGTATATGAAGCACCAATTTTCGAACGTTGAAAAAGCCTTTTTGGCTGAAACGCAATTAAACCAAATTACTACGAAAATCCCCTATATCGCTTCCGATAGCTTCCCAAAACTGGGATTGCTATCGGCGCTGAGTTTTTTAGAATGGCTTAGCGAAAATCCACAGGGAGTGGTAAGCCTGCCGATTGGAAAAACAGCCCAGTATTTTCAGCAATACACACATTTTCTATTAAACAACTGGGACACTAAAAAAGGAAAGGAACTTCGCGAAAATTATGGCTTGGCAGTGGTAAAAAAGCCGAGCCTGAGCGAGCTTACCTTTGTACAAATGGGCGAGTTTTATCCGATCGACCCTAAGCAACACAATAGTCTTTATCACTATGCGGTCGAAAACTATATCAATGGTTTTGGACTAAACAAAGAAAAGGCGCTGCTGATTAATTCCGACGAGATTAAACTCGCGGAAGAAAGGCCGTTTACCGAGATATTCCCTGATTTTAAAATCGATTTGTCGTTACGTTATCGCGAAGCAAAAACACCGTTGGAGCAACTGCAAAAACAATCAATCTTCAAAATCGATGACTGGTGTACAGGTTACGAAAACCAAATTCGCGAAAAGGGCGGAATTGGCTTTTTCCTGAGCGGGATCGGTCCTGACGGACACATTGCATTTAACACCCGTGGATCGGATCATTTTTCTTCCACCCGATTAACAGAAACCAACTTCGAAACCCAGGCCATGACTGCTATTGATTTGGGAGGAATTGAAGTTTCGCGGAACCGCCTGGTTATCACAATAGGATTGGGAACACTTCGTGTAAACCCCAACAACAAAGCCATTATTTATGCTGCCGGCGAGGCCATTGCAGAGGTGATCAAAAACTCACTGGAAAATGAAGCCACGGTGAAATTCCCGGCCACTTCACTGCAAAAACTTAGCGGTGCCCGGTTTTATCTAACCGAAGGTGCGGCTGTAAAACTCGACGATGCCATTGACTGCTACTACACCTGCTCGCCATGGAATCACCAAAAAACCGAGCGTGCTGTAATGGAACTGTGCAAAAAGATTAACAAATTTGGCTCGAAACTCGACCTCAACGACCTGAAACAGGACAAGTATTGCAGCATGATCCCAAACCTGGACGAGAAAACGGTGCAGTCGGTAATCGATTCAATAAAAGCCAAGTTGCAAAAAGGGATGGAACGCGAAAAGAACCAGGTGTATTACCACACCGGCCCACATCACGACGACATTATGCTTGGAATAATGCCGGCTACCAACCGTCAGTCGCGCGACGCCAGCAACGAGCTCCATTTTTCGGTTCTTACTTCGGGGTACACCGCAGTTACCAACAGCTTTTTATACGATACGCTTATCCATACCAAAGACCTAATCAACCAGGGAAAAATAGAGATGATAAGTTTCCCCGATTTTTTTAAGGACGGGTACAAATACAAATGGGATAAGGATATTTACCACTACCTCGACAGCATTGCAGCACAAAGTAACGAAGAAAAGCTCCGCGGAGTAAGCCACCGTGTGGTACGTGCGCTGGTAACAATCTGGGAAATTAAAAACCAGGATGAACTGCGGGAAGTGATCTTCGAGATACTTTCTGTTTTGCGGAACAGTTACGACGGAGGTAAAAATCCGCCAAAAATTCAAAAACTGAAGGGAATGATCCGCGAGTTCGAGGAAGAACTGGTGTGGGCGCACTACGGAATAATGGTAAAAAATGTGCACCACCTCCGTCTTGGATTTTACTCGGGCGAGTCGAACTACGACAACGATATTCTGCCAATTCTGAACGATTTCAGGAAATACAAACCTTCGGTAATCAGTCTGGCCATGGACCCGCAGGGAAGCGGCCCCGACACACATTACAAGGCACTGATGGCCATTGCCAAAGCGGTGGAAGAATGGAGCAAGGAAGAGGACCTCAGTAATTTACGGATTGTGGGCTACCGAAATGTTTGGTTCCGCTACAATCCCTGGGATGTGGAAGTGATCGTTCCGGTTTCGCTGAACGCTCTGGCTACGCTCGACAAATCGTTTTCCGAATGTTACATAACCCAGGTAAATGCTTCGTTTCCGAGTTATCAGCTTGATGGCAAATTCAGTGATTTAACACAACGTGTTTGGGTGGAACAGCATAAACAAATACAATTGCTGCTTGGTAAAAACTTTTTCTATCAAAACGATTCGCTTCTTTTGCGCGCCACCCACGGGATGATTTACCACAGAGAACTGACAGTGGAACAATTCATTACCGAATCGCAAAAACTGGGGAAAGCGATGGAAAACATCGGCTGACAAAAACATAAAAATCACTTAACAGAACAACTACGATGAAACTTATTATCCATAAAAATTACGACGAACTTAGCCGGTGGGCTGCCAAACATATTGCCGAAAGGATTAATCAATTTGCTCCAACAGCGCCGCGGCCGTTTGTGCTGGGATTACCTACCGGATCGACGCCCGTTGGAACATACAAAGCCTTGATTGAACTGAACCGGGCAGGAAAGGTGTCTTTTGACAATGTAGTTACTTTTAACATGGACGAGTATGTGGGCATTGCTGAAAACCATCCCGAGAGCTACCACAGTTTTATGCACGAAAACTTTTTCAAACACATCGACATAAAACGCGGGAACATTCATATTCTTAACGGAAATGCGACTGACCTTAACCGCGAATGTGCCGAGTACGAAAAGAAGATTAAAAGTTTTGGCGGGATCGAACTGTTTATGGGCGGAATGGGCGCCGACGGGCACATTGCCTTTAATGTTCCGGGTTCGTCGCTCCAATCGCGCACCCGGCTGGTTAACCTGAATTACGATACGATTGTTGCCAACTCGCGTTTCTTTAACAACGACCTCGACCAGGTACCAAAACAGGCGCTTACCGTAGGTGTACAAACCGTTCTCGATTCGAAAGAAATACTGATTTTGGTGAACGGCTATAAAAAAGCCCGCGCGCTGCAAAACGTAGTTGAAAACGGGATTAACCACATGTGGACACTCTCGGCGCTTCAGATGCACCCTCAGGGAATTATTGTTTGCGATGAAGAAGCTACCCTGGAATTAAAAGTGGGCACGGTGAAATATTTCACGGAATGGGTTTAAAAAAGCTGGCTTAGAATAAAAGAAACTGCCCCGACGTTACTGTCGGGGCAGTTTTGGATTATAAATAATCCCGAATTGTTGAGCGCCACTGGCACGCACCGAAAATACATTTTTCTTTGTTTTTAAACAATATGTATTACCAGATAAATTAGCGTTGTAAAACATAAAAAAGCCATGAGTGGCAAGCTAAGAGCTACAAGTTTCTAATTCCATGATTTATAGAGATTGACAGAAATCTGTTGTAATTTGTCGTAAGAACTATACGTATCAGAAAAGAATGATTAAGTATTTAATAACAATTACTCAGTCCATCAATCCTTCAATTTAGGGTTAAGAATCAATATCAGGAATCGGGTATCAAAAATCAATCTGATGATGATTTTGTCTGTGGAGTTTTCATCGGCATAATTATTACTTCAGCGCCACAGAAAGGACAGAGATAAATTTCGCAACCGGTGCAGGCAAAACAATTACTACATGTTCGGGTTCCATCGAGGTTCGAAAACTCGATTCCACACGATTGACAACCATAAAATTTTTCCCTTTTCTGACCCAGCATTAGAAAACTGATTTGAGTAAACGCAGAATACCAAACATCAAAACCAGTGTAAAAATAATCGACGCTCCCGAAGGAATATCCAGAAAATAAGAGATAAACAACCCAAGCAAGGTTCCGATAAATGCGAAAACCGTCGAGAGAATCAGCAGTTTCTTAAAATCTTTGGTAAACAGGTTGGCCGAAGCCTGCGGGATGGTAAGTAACGAGAGGATGAGAATGATTCCTACTACCCGAATATTCAGCACAACAGTTAAAGCAATCAGTGTCATGGTCAGGTAATTAAACAACTGAACCGGCAATCCGGCTGTGCGTGCAAACTCTTCGTCGAAAGCAATGTAAAGTATCTTCCTGAAAAACAGTGTAAAAAACCCTATGATTAACACGTTCAACATAAACATCCACCATAGTTCGGAGTTGGTGACTGTTAGAATATTACCAAACAAATAACTCATTAAGTTGGGGGTGTAACCCGGGGTCAGAAAAACAAAGATAATCCCAAGCGCCATTCCCAACGACCACCAGATGGCAATGGAAGAATCTTCGCGGATTTCGGCTACGTTGGTAAAAAATTGTATCCCCAGCGCGGCAGCTACGGCAAAAAGTACGGCGCCCAGCAGCGGATTAAAACCCATCAAAAAGGCCAAACCAATGCCGCCAAACGAAGCGTGTGTAATTCCTCCGCTGATAAATACAATACGGCGCGATACAATGTAACTACCGATGATACCACACGAGATACTGGCAAAAACTGCGGCCAGCACTGCTTTCTGAAAAAAATCGTAGGTAAATAATTCGAAAAATGTATCCATGTCAGTGTTCGTGATCGTGAATGTTGAGAACCGTGTGCGGCACCATGCCGTGTGAAATAATCTGGATCGGGCAATTGTAGGATTCCAGTTGTTCCTGCGTTATTTTATTGCTGTTGTGGTAATGCAAGTGGCGGTTAATGCAGGCGATAGTTTTTACATAGCTGGTAATGGTCCCCACATCGTGCGACACTAAAATGATCGCCATATCCTTATTTAATTGTTTAAGTTTTTCGTACAACTCGCCTTCAAAACGGTTGTCTACAAAAGTATCGGGCTCATCCAGGATCAAAAGTTTCGGATCGCTGATAAGCGCACGGCACAAAAACACACGCTGCATTTGCCCGCCCGAAAGTTCGCCAATCGCTTTGTTCCTGATATCAGCAAGCCCCATTTCACCCAGTAAAGCTTCCGCCTTTTCGCGGATGGTTTTTTGTGCAATAATTTTACGATCCACCATTATTGAACCCGAAAGAACAACATCGAGCACGGTTATTGGGAATTTTTTGTCGATGTAACGAACCTGCGGCAAATAACCAATCGCCTTTTTCCTTCCCTGCATTTTTTCGCCAAATGTTATCGTTCCCTTGTCGGCTCTGATCAGGCCGAGAATGGCTTTTAGCAAAGTGGTTTTTCCGCCCCCGTTTGGACCGATAACGCCAATAAAATCCTGATCAAAAACTTCGAAACAAATGTCTTCGATAACAGGAACTTTGTCGTAGCCAAAACTCAGGCCTTCTATTTTAAGCAGCGCTTTCATTAAAAATGTGAAATAAAAATATCAGTCATTTTTCGAAGATTGGCTTCCCACTCAGGATTTAGTGGCCACACTTCAACAATTTCTCCTTTGATTTCGTTGGCAAAAACCCGGGCTTGTTCGCGGTCGAATTCTCCCTGAATGTATATAACCTGTATGTTTTCCTTGTTCGCGATGTCGACCACCGATTTCATATGCGCCGGCGTAGGTTCTTTTCCGCCCGATTCAAGCGAATGCTGTTCCAGCCCATACTCTCGCGCATAGTACGACAAACTGGGGTGGAAAACAATAATCTTCCGGCCTTTGTATGGTTCGAGCTTTGTTCTGATCTCAGTATCCAGCGCATCGCATTCTTCCATAAATTTATCGTAATTGGAACGGTAAATTTCGGCTCTTTCGGGTTTCATGGTTGATATTTCGTTTAAAATTGTTTTTGCCATTTGTTTTACCAAACGCGGCGAAAGCCAGGTGTGCGGATCAACACCTTCGAGATGCGCATGATCACCGTGCTGTTCCTCTTCTTCTTCTGCAATCAGATCAAGCCCTTCCGAGATGTTTACAACCTTCATTTTGGTATTTGCCTGTGCAATTTTGTCCTTCCACGAGTGCTCGAACCCGATATAACCTATGCGGAACCAAATCGCCGATTGCGCTATGTCTTTCATTTGCGAAGGGAGTAAAGTATAAGCAGCCGGGCTCGAACCCGGAGGAATCAGTACATTGATTTCGAAATCATTGCCTGCAATTTTTTCGACAAAGGTTTTTTCGGGCAAAATACTGACGGTGATCACAGTGGGTGTATCGTCGGTTTGTTTTTTTGTTTTACTGCCACACGATACTAAAATTACCGCCGCTACCAGTATGAGTAAGGTCTTTTTCATGATATCTGTTTAAATGTCCACAATAGAACAACGATCAGCAAATTTAGTTTTATGTTTTTGAATTCAAGGATGATCGCTAATTCTTTCGCTTCTTCTCCTTTCGGGGTGGCACAGGATCGTATCCGTGAGTACCCCAGGGATGGCAGTGCGAAATGCGTTTGGCAGTGAGTACAAAGCCTTTGAAAGGGCCATGTATTTTAATAGCTTGTACAGCGTATTCCGAACAAGTGGGAATATGACGACAAGACGCCGGTGTAAACGGCGAAACCCCATACTTGTAAATATAAACCGGAACCAGTAAAATCAAGCCCAGAAACTTCAATATTCTTTCCTTCAACTTTTTCATACCAATTGATGAAGGCGCAAAGTTACTGAACACAAAATATTTCTCACTATAAAAGTCGATCGTCTTCTGTTTGACTAAAGCTTATTTTTATTTACACTAAATTGCTTGTTTGCCGCGCCGATAACAAGGAGAATTGTATAATATTTTTAAATTTGCCCAAGCTCGGCTAAAAAGCATTTCAATAACATTAAAATAAAATCTATACAATGAAGAAAGTTGCAATAGGCGTTGACGTAGGGGGAACTAATACCGCCATCGGTGTAGTAGATCCCGAAGGAAATGTAATGGTAAAAGACAATATTTCGACACCATCGCACGGTGATATCGATCGCTATATTACCGATTTATCATCCGCCATAAAAGAATTAATAAAATCAGTGAAATTGCTGAACGCGGATGTGGAAATCCTGGGAATCGGGATTGGAGCCCCGAACGGAAATTACTATAGCGGAACCATTGAATATGCCCCAAACCTTTCGTTTAAAGGCATGGTGCCTTTTGTTGAATTGCTTCGAAAACATTTCGCGGATATGAGTGCCATTGCACTCACCAACGATGCCAATGCCGCTGCTTTGGGCGAAATGATTTACGGCGGCGCCAAGGGCATGAAAAACTTTGTGATGTTTACACTTGGAACCGGCGTTGGAAGTGGTATCGTAGTAAACGGCGACCTGGTATACGGACACGACGGTTTTGCCGGAGAATGCGGCCATACTACGCTTGTTCCGGGAGGCAGGCTTTGTGGATGTTCAGCTTTGGGTCACCTCGAAGCTTATTGTTCGGCGCCGGGGATGAAACGTACTGCTTTCGAGCTGATGGTTCATTATAATGCCAATGACAGTTTATTAGCCGACAAATCTTTTAAGGAATTGGATTCGAAAATGATTTTTGACGCAGCTGAAAAAGGAGATAAAATTGCGCTCGAAGTATTCGAAAAAACAGGCGAATGGCTTGGCCAGGGACTGGCTACAACGGTTCATCACCTGAGTCCTGAAGCTATCTTCCTTTTTGGGGGGCCAACTGCTGCCGGAGAATACATTTTCAGGCCAACCAAAGAGCACATGGAAAAACACCTGCTCCCGATTTTTCAAAAGAAAATCAAAATTCTTCCATCGAAACTTAAACCGGGCGATGCCGCTATTGTTGGCGCCAGTGCACTGGTTTGGAAAGAACTGGATAAACTATCGGAATAACAATTTATACAAAACAGGGGCCTTCGGGTTCCTGTTTTTTGTACCAGGCCCGCCCCATTCAAGTATCTTAAATAGAACTGTTTCAAATACCACTTTCTCCCCAATTTAAATGCGATAAATTTTATCTTCGTAAAAAGAACCAAAAGCAAAGGTAAAATGCCAGTTATTCAACAAACCAAGCAAATTCTTCCCGTAGTTATTTTTACGCTTTGTCTGGTTTTTGCCGGCGCTGTTTCGCGTGTAAGCGCCCAACAAGTATCGCAGGAATATACTTTTAAACATTATACGGTTCAGGATGGATTGGCCCAAATGCAGGTAATGTCGATGTTCACCGACAGCCGCGGGTATTTGTGGTGCATGACCAAAGCCGGTCCCAGCCGTTTCGACGGACACCGTTTCAAAAACTACCCCAATGGAATATTACCAGGCCTCGATATCATTGTCATGGGTGAAACCAGGGATAGCAGGCTACTCCTTTTTAGTCCAGCTAAATTTGGAGAAATAATTGGCGATTCCATCATTCAATATAATTATCCGCAAAACATACAAACTGTTTCTTTCGCGACGCATTCGCAACACTATAATCAAAAAGAAGTGTACACCATGTCGGCCAACGGAAAAGAAAAGATTCCTTCGGTTATGGATTATTCGTTCATCGATTCCTTAAAAATCTATCCGGTTAATCCCCAAAAAGGTCGAATTCTTTTATTAGAGGAAGGTGAAAACAATTATATGTGGCAGGCCACTGCTGATTCGTTCTATATTTCGGATGTTAAAACCGGAAATCTCATCCGGAAAATCCATAACCCCGGAGACATTGAACAAATAGTGCAGGGCGGGGACCAATTTTATGCCGTCAATAATCTGCATCAGGTTTTTCTTATTGACCAAAACACGTTCCGGTTTCTTTTCGAAATCAAAGACCCCGGACGTTTTATCAAAATTATTTCGACACCCACAAACGACGGGCTGGTTGTGAAAACAGACCAGAATCTCTACTATTATAAAGATAAACTTGTAGCGATCAAACAAAATCTGACACAAATCCGGGATATGGTTTTCGACAGGGACGATAACCTGTGGGTTTCGACCGAAGAAGGATTATACAATTTTTTTCAGTTCAATTTTCAGAATTTTAAATTCAATAAGGGGAACAAAGACTGGGTTTGGTCGGTGCTTGAAGATGATGAACACAACTTTTGGTTTGCATCGTACCAAAACGGACTTTGGAAATGGAATGGAACCTCGGTCACCGATTACACCCAAAAATTAAACTCGGCCCTTGTGAAACATGTGAGAAAAAAACCGGTGCCCGAGCGGTATCGATACTATATGGGAGCAAGCCGGAAGGGTTCGGCCCTCTATTTCCCGACCGAATGCAACATCCTGAAATACGAAAACAACGAGTTTACTCCTGTGCGCGGACTACCTGAGTCGCCCTACCAAATGACGAAAATTTATTCTGACGGGACCTTTTATTGCAGCGGCGTTTTAGGCTTGTATAAAATAGAACCAAACAAGCAAATCAGAAGCTGGGATTATGAAGACCTGGGAGTTTCGAGTGTGCTTAATTTTGAGCACGACAAATACGGGAACATGCTTGTAATTGGGCGAAATGGAATGAGTGTGATTCAGGAAGATAGCATCGTTCATTACAACAATGAAAATCTGCAATACAGTTATTCGTTGGCAAAAGATTACAAGGAAAACGTTTGGATTGCCGGGATTGGCAACATTAATTTGTTTACCGGCGACACCTTACATCATGTGGCAACCCGCCCCGAAGAAGCCTTTTATTCCCTGCTTTTTGTTGAACCTCATTATTTGTTTCTGGGCGGAATTAAAGGCTTGTACATTGCCGATCTCGGGAAATATTATAAAAGTGGTGTTTTCGAGACAATTCTGTTTAACCAAAGCAACGGTTTTACCGGTATCGAATGCGGGCAAAATGGTTTTATTACCGACTCCGAAGGCATGGTTTGGATTCCTACCAGCGACCTGGTTACCCGTTTTGATCCGCAAAAACTGATCAATAAAAAAATAAATCCTCCACTCATTTATTTAAATGCTTCATCATCAAACGACATCATACACTGGCAGGCCGAGGTGCCCGGAAACATGGAAGATTTCAGATTCGACCGGAACAATTTTCGTTTTGTGGTGGATGCTGTTTCGTTTACCAATTCGGGGAATATCCGGTATTACTACCGCTTAAAAGGCTTGCAAAACGAATGGTCGGAACCAGGCGAGAACAACGAAATAATGTATTATAACCTTCAGCCCGGAACCTACGAATTTGAAGTAAAAGCCGATGCAGGGGTTTCTATTGCCAGTTCAGAAATACTTCGATCGGTTTTTACCATTAACCAGCCATTCTGGAAGAAGTGGTGGTTCGTGCTTATTGAACTACTTGTATTTGCTGTAGTTGTATTAGCGCTGGTTCAGTTTTTCAGAAACCGTGAAAAGCAGAAGGCTGCTACACAACAGCGCCTTACACAGTTGCGCAGCGAGGCACTGGCAGCCCAACTCGACCCGCATTTTGTGATGAACTGCCTGAACAACATCAGTGGCCTGATCAATGCAGGATATAAAAAACAGGCAAACGATTACATAGTCAGGTTCTCGAAACTGTTAAGGGTAATTCTGCAAAGTGTAAAAAAAGAAGCCATCAGCCTGAGCAGCGAAATTGAGATGGTGACCAAATACATGGAACTCGAACAGTTTCGTTGTAATCATTGCTTTATTTTTGAAATTAAACTCCCGGCCACGCATTCGCCCGAAAACATCCTGGTTCCACCCATGATGCTTCAGCCATTGGTAGAAAACTCGATAAAACATGGTTTTGGAAACGCTAAAGTCGAAAATGCAAAAATCGAAATACAGATAAAAGTGGTAGACCGGTTTCTACATATTTTTGTTCGCGACAACGGAAAAGGATTAAACGCCCAGTCGGAATCGCTGGGGACCGGACTCGGGACCAAAATCACCCGCGAACGGATCGGGTTATTGCAGAAAAGCCGAAATATCGAGTTCGAAATACAGGATTGTAATCCGGGCGCTGAAGTGCATTTTCAGATTCCTTTGGTAATTAAACACGATGACTTTAAGTAACTTGCAATTGAAATTTTAACTTTGTAGGCAGCGATAAAACCAACATGAGAGCAGTAATTGTTGAAGATGAAAAATATTCGGTACTAAACCTGCAAAAAATACTTCAGGAATATGCCCCCGATGTGGAGGTGGTTGCCGTTTTATCTTCGGGCCGCGAAGCGCTCGAAAAATTGCCCACGCTTGTCTTCGACCTTGTTTTTCTTGATATTCAGTTTAACGACGATTTTGATGCTTTTGAGCTATTAAAAGCCTGGAAATGGGACAGGCTCCAGGTTATTTTTGTGACCTCGTACAACGATTATGCGCTGAAAGCTTTTAAATTCAATGCAATTGATTACGTTACAAAACCCATCGACAAAGACGATCTTTTGCTGGCCATCGATAAGGCAAAAAACAAAATATTCCGAAAACAGGAGCTCGAACTATTGCTGCGTACCATCGATGCACTTCATAAAAAAGAACTGGTTATAAAAGGCCAAAACGAAACGGTATTTTTACCTCTTGGCAAGGTGTTGTATTTAAATGCCGAAAAAGAATATTCCATCGTTCATTATTTCGACAGCCAAAACCAAAAACGAGAACTAATCACTTCGCGGCATCTCGGTTACTGGGAAAGTGAATTTTCTGAATATCCGTTTCAGAGAGTACACAAATCGTACCTGGTCAACATGGAACACATTGTTTCTTTTGGCGGTAAAAATATAAAACTGAGCGATGGTACCCGGCTCGAAATTGCCCGCGACCGACGAAAGGAAATCGAACTCAAAATACTCGCGTTTAAGACACAGGGTTGATATTGTTCCTTCGCATAAATGAACTCAAAACATCAAAATTACCCTTCATTTTTATCCAGATTAATTCTGTATTAAACGGTTGGTTGTATAATCGTTGCGTTTGGTTGGCAAGAACCGACGGTACGCTGAATAATAACAGCTTGCCCTGTGAAAGCTCTGATTTTCAGAGTAATTTTATTCAGTATGGCTCATATTCCCGGGTTGGGAACCTGAAGAAATGTGTACCAAAATTTTAACTAACATTCAAACAAAAATGTGTGAGATAAAGAGAAGGGTTGTTCATTGAACCAGCGTTAGACCTGCTAATGTGGATCAAAATAACCATATTTCCAGTGGCCCTTATTTTTGCTGTTCATTACCCAACATCATTCGGCAAACCTGCTCGGTGAACATCCTTCTGTAAATCACACAAGGGATCAATTTCTAAATTTTTATGATTATGAAAAAGCTTTACTTTTTACCGTTTCTGTTTTTGGCAATCGCAGGATTTGCACAAAAACAAATTGTTGTGCAAAACGGCACAGCACAAACTTTTAGCGATCTAAACGCTGCCATCGCGGCAGCCAGTGCCGGAGACACCTTGTATATTCCGGGAGGTGGATTTTCAGTTTCTGCTGCGGTTGATAAAACCCTGCATTGGCGGGGCGTGGGGCATTACCCCGATTCCACTTCGGCTACAGGGCACACTCAAATTACAAATGGAGTAACCTTCTCCGGGAACTGCGACAACAGTACATTCGAAGGCATCTATTTTTCAGGGGCTCTGGTTTTTGGCTCAACCGACAACGAAGCAACCGGAATTGTAATGAAACATTGCCGCGTACTTGGCAATTTATCGATGCGAAATAATACAAGCACAAGCGGCGGTTATCCCGATCTGGATTTTACATTGTCAGAATCTGTTGTTCAGAATATTTATGCGAATTATGGAACCAATATCAGAGTGGAAAAGAATTTGATTTTTGGAGGTTTAATTTATTTCTACCAGTGCTATTTAAACCACAATGATTTTTGTTCAAGCACAAGTTACCTGCTAAATGGGTGCAATAATTGTCAGTTCTTAAACAATGTTTTTGCTTATTCTCAAGGACAAACAGCCTCAGCCAACTGTAATTTTCAGAATAATATTTTTCAGGGTGGAATGTTTTACGATCCCGTAACAAGTACTCATACGGGTTCAGGAAATATTCACAGTGTTGGCTGGCAGAATGTATTTACTACAATCACGGGTAATATCTATACATTCAGTTATGATAACGATTACCACTTAAAGACAGGCACTACCGGGACTGCAGAAGATGGCACAACCGGAGTAGCAATTTTTGGTACGGCTACCGATGGCACCAATGCCGGAATTTACGGAACCGTGCTACCCTACAAAGAAGGCGCTGTTCCTTATGCTCCGCACATTCGTACTGCGAATGTCGATAACCAGGCGGTTTCAGGAAACCTGGGCGTACAAATTACCGTTGCCGCACAGGAACGCTAAATAATAGAAGCCCTTAATGGAAAAAGAGGCTGTTTTCTCCCCACTTGGGGGGAGATGCCAAAGGCAGAGGGGACTTATCCATTTTAAAATATCAAAACGAAATATCATGAAAAAAATAATCATACTCCCATTGTTATTCCTTGGCTTTTTAAGTTGGGGGCAGGCACAGTTTGTGGTGCAAAACGGAGCAAAAACCGAAGTGTACAACAATATTAATACCGCCATTACAAACGCCGTAGCAGGCGATACTTTATATATTCCCGGCGGCGGATTTTCCATAAGCCCTGCTACAATTACTAAAACCCTGCACTGGGTGGGCCACGGGCATTATCCTTCAGAAACCGGTGCGACAATGCAAACGCGTATTACAAACGCCTTAACATTTACCGGGGCATGCGATAACAGTTCGTTTGAAGGGATATTTTTTACCTCGAACCTAAATTTTGGAAGTTCGGATGATGAAGCAGAAAATATTAAGATGAAACGGTGCAGGGTAATAGGGAACTTTTCGTTGCGTGCTGCTACCTCAGGAACCCCTGATTTGAATTTTCATATCAGCGAGTGTGTGGTCCAACAACTCTTCGCCAACAATGGCTCCAACTGTCTGGTTGAAAAATCAATCATTTTTAGTTATATGAATAGTTTTGTTCAATCCAGGTTTTCACACAACAGTATTAATGTGGGTAATACATCAAACCGGGTGGTATATGATTGTACAAATTGTGTCTTTGACGACAATGTTTGGTCAAACGAATGGGGTTTATACCATTCTACCAGTAACACATTTTACAACAACATTTTTCAAAGCTCACTCCCCTACACCCCTCCAAGTGATTCAAATTCAGGCAGTAATAACATTTATAATGTGGGTTCGGCTAATATCTATACCGACATTTCGCATAGTGCTACCATTTATGCCTTTTCCTACGACAACGACTACCATTTAAAAACCGGTTCAACAGGAACAGCAGAATCTGATGGATCGACGGTAAGTATTATCGGGGCTGCCAGCGATGGCACCAATGCCGGAATTTACGGAACAACAACTCCGTATAAAACCATTCCGTATTATCCGCATATTAACACGGCGGATATTGCTACCAAAGCAACAAATGATCAACTGGGAGTGAACATCAATGCCGAAGCTCAGAACAGGTAACATCGGTTTTCAAATCTGAATAAAATGAAAATGAAACGATTTATCTATCTGATAATTTGGCTGCTGCTGCCAATTTGGGCGCTGGCTCAAACCAATATTTCGGGCGTGGAATATTGGTACGACGGCGATTATGGCACAGCTGTGGAGCAAACGGTGACACCGGGCGCAAGCGTCGTGTACACCGATTTGCTTGATGTAAGTTCCCTTGAACCGGGCCTGCATACCTTTACTGCGCGTTTTCAGGACACACGTGGTATCTGGGGTTCGGTGCTCACGCAGTTTTTTACCTATTATCCGGGATCGGATATTGGAATACACCTGGTTACTGCTGCCGAATACTGGTACGACGGCAATTATGCTTCGGCAGTTGAAACACCATTAACACCCGGTGCAAGTGTCGATCTGAACACCTTGTTCGATGTAAGCGCACTAATTGATGGTTTGCACACTGTAACCGTGCGGTTTAAAGACGACCGTGGAATCTGGTCTTCACCCATAATCCGCTTTTTTAAGAAAGAAGGCACAAGTGGCTTAAAGCAACTGGTTGCTGCAGAATACTGGTTTAACGATGACTATGCCAACAAACACGACTCATCTTTTGTGGCAACTTCATCGCTCGATTTAACCGGCATGCTCGATATTTCCACACTCCGCGATGGTTTCAACTTTGTAAGCCTACGCGTACAGGATGAAGCCGGAAAATGGGGACCCGTTGCATCGTGGTTTTTTACCAAGGAGGATTCGGAATCGCTTCCTCAGTTGCATCAAATTACGGCATTGGAATACTGGTACGATGGCGATTATTCTTCGGTTCAAAACGACCCGGTTTTAGCTACTTCTTTATTGGCATTGGATACCAACCTCGACGTTTCGGCTCTCGACGATGGCTTGCACATAGTAAGTTACCGCTTCCGCGACGAAGCTGGAAACTGGAGCCCGGTGTACAGTTGCTTTTTCACCAAATATCCTGAAGATGCAGCAGCCGATATGCACGAATTAATTGCTGTTGATTACTGGATCGACGGCGATATTAACAGTGCAGTAAAGTCAGCGGTCCCAGCCGGATCAGAATACATGCTGGATACTCAACTTGATTTGTCAGCACTTGGCGATGGACTCCATTTTATCTCCTATCGTTTTCAGGATGAAGCGGGAGTGTGGAGCGCTGCTTTCTCGCATCTGTTCAGCAAATACGAAGATGAAATACTTCCTGCCGACAATAAAATTGTTGCCTACCGCTACTGGGCAAACGACCAGATTGGTTCAGCAACAGAAATAACGTTAAGCGCTCCTGTTCAAACGCTCGATATTAACGAGTTGATTGATGTTTCATCGCTCCCGGGCGGGACAAACGACATCAGTTTCCAGTTTATCGATTCGGTTGGCAACTGGAGCAGCGCACTTACAAAATCGTATACCCAGGATTTTAATCCACGAGGTACGATTACCGCACAAACCAACCCGGCATGTACCAACAATACGGCTACCTTTACTGCCGAAACCACTGATGTTGACAGCATTTACTGGGACTTTGGCGATAGTACAACAATTGTTGGACGGGCAGCTTCTGAAGATGCTTACCATGCCTATGCAGATGCAGGGGATTACACCGTAAGCGCCATATTAAAGCAGTCCAGCAGCGGAAATATCGATACTGTTTATACAAGCATCACGGTCAACCAAAGCTACGGGCTTTCGGTGGTGGCACCCGAGAATTTGATTGCATTCTATCCATTCGACGGAAATGCTGACGATGAAAGTGGTCGTGGGCACAACGGGACCGTTTATGAAGCCATCCCGACTGCCGACCGAAACGGCAATGCCGGTCAGGCGTACTATTTCGACGGTACCAACGATTACATTGATTTAGGAGATTGGGAAAACGGTGGCCCCATGTCGTTTACTTTCTGGGCTCGATGGGATGCGTTCAATAATTATTCCCGTATTGTTGATCTGGGAAATGGCTCATCCAGCAACAACATCATCGTGTCCAATTACCAATCAGGAAATACCTTTTTGTTTTCAATTTATAAGAACAGTTCAGAAACTCAATTCCGTAGTACCTCTGTCATCACATCCGGACAATGGGATTATTTTGCTGTCACAGTAGACAATAGCGGCATAATGACCATTTACAAAAATGGAAGTCAAATCGACCAGAAAACAAATGGGGTAACACCCAACAAACTTTTAAGATCTGCCCAATTTATCGGGAAAAGTAATTTTTCTGCTGACGGATATTTTAAAGGTGCCATTGATGAATTCAAAATGTATGACAAAGCGCTTTCTGCTGAAGAAATTATGATCGATTATCAGGGAATTGGAGGAACTCCACTTCCACCAATAGTAGCTGAAATTTGTGCCAGCGAAACGCCTTACACTTTTGGTTCACAACAACTCAGTACTAGCGGCACTTATTACGAAAGTTACCCAACCGTTACAGGTTGCGACAGCATTGTTCAGTTAAATCTGACTATTCACCCAACGTACAACGATACCATTGGAGAAACTTCGAATACTTTGGTAATGGATGATTTTGAAGATGATGTCCTTGGCACTCTTCCCGATGGCTGGGTAATCCGCTACGGTGGCACCGGGACTGCAAATCAGATTGTTGTGAATAATCCGGTGAAAAACGGGGCACAATCGTTCCAGGTTTCAGGTTCAGGTTGGGCAGCTAATCTGTCGAAAGCAGTAGCCAGTTTCCCCGAGAAAGTAACACTTGAAGCATGGGTGCGTATTGAAAATGTTTTGACAGGAGGAGCTTGCGGTTTATCGCTTGGAAATCCTTCAATTGCTACATGGGGTTCGTTTTTAGGTAGAGTGGAAACCGAAAGTGGAAATTTCATTACTTATAATCATAGCGGTAGTGCCACAACAAAATATATCCTACAGCCCGCTGTATCTGGTTCCTGGACACATATCAAAATTGAATATGATTATTCTTCATTCAAGTATAAGGTTTTCATTAACGGCGAGCAAGCATCAGGAACCAACGGATCCGAAGTACTCACTGAGTTTCCACTGTTAGAAACGGTTCTGCCTACTTCGGTAGAACTTTATGGCAACAGCATGGTTTATTTCGATGATGTGAAATTGTATGAAAGCGGGAATTCGGCCATTACAATTTGTTCTGCTGACACACCATACACCTTTGGATCACAACAATTAACTACAAGTGGATTTTACACTGAAACCTTTCAAAGTGAGTTTGGTTGCGATAGCACGGTTACTATAAATTTAATTGTTAATCCATCGTATGAATTCAACAATGCAGACACCATTTGCGAGAACGACCTGCCATATCATTGGGGCGATTCAACACTGAACGCCCCGGGTACTTATACGCAGGTATTTACCACAGTTGATGGCTGCGACAGTATCTATAATTTTACGTTAACCGTTAACGACACTTCGCTGGTTGAACAGGAAGTAACTGTTTGTGAAATTGACCTGCCGTACACCCTCGGAACTCAACCATTAACAAGCGGTGGAATTTATACCGAAGTGTTTTCAAGTAAAAACGGATGCGATAGTACCGTTGTCCTTTCCTTGATTGTGAAGGACACCTTTATTGTTGCCGATGCGATGACGGTTTGCGAAACCGATCTCCCGGTTCAGTTTGGCGGAACATCCCTGGCTGCTTCAGGAACTTACACCGAAGTATTTAATGCAGTGAATGGCTGCGACAGCACGGTTACCTTATTTTTTACCGTGAACGACACTTCGCTGGTTGAACAGGAAGTAACTGTTTGTGAAAATGATTTGCCGTACACCCTCGGAACTCAACCATTAACAAGCGGTGGAATTTATACCGAAGT
>WOYV01000111.1:0-34800 GCA_011620585.1 Draconibacterium sp. | reverse complement strand
GAACATCCCTGGCTGCTTCAGGAACTTACACCGAAGTATTTAATGCAGTGAATGGTTGCGACAGCACGGTTATTCTGACTTTGTTAGTGAACGACACATTCAATGTTGCCGATACTTTAACGGTTTGCGAGAAAAATCTGCCTTATGAATTCGGAACACAATCGCTTACGGGCGACGGGACATTTACCGAAGTGTTTACTTCATCGGCAGGTTGCGACAGCACCGTTGTTTTGGTGTTCTCAGTCACCGATACCTCCAGCTCAGCTTTTGCCGACACTGTTTGTGAGAATGAGTTGCCTTACATTTTAGGAAACCAGTCTATATACGCTTCGGGAACGTACACCGAAACCTTTGCCGCACAAAATGGTTGCGACAGTGTAGTAACGCTGTCTCTGGTTGTGTATCCGGGTTACAAAACCAATCTGTCCGTAACCGTCGAAAAATCAGAACTTCCGTATATTTTTGGTCCTCTGATTTTAACTAAAACAGGTACGTACCGCACAACAATGAGTACGGTATTTGGTTGCGATAGTGTCCTCATCCTCGATCTGAAAGTGGAAGATAACACTCCTCCAACGGTTCAGTGCAACTCTATCGAAATAGCTCTTTCTGCAAATGGAAGCTATACCTTAACGGAAGCAGATCTTGCTGCCATTGCACAGGGATCGAGCGATGATATCTCGGCTTTTGACGACCTCGTAATCGAAATTACACCTTCTGTTTTCACTTGCGAACATGTAGGTGAAACCAGCGTAACAGTTCAGGTTAGCGATGCGGCAGGAAACGAAGCGACTTGCCAGACAACCATTCTGGTACTTGATGAGGTTGCCGATCCTACTATCGACGAAATACCCGATCAAACGATGGATGAAGACAGCACTTTGCAGGTTCTTCTTACAGGAATTTCGGGCGGGACTGCCTGCGATAAGCGGGAAGTTAGCCTAACCGCTACAAACAACAATCCGGGACTAATCGATTCGTTAAACATTACGTTTACTGCTTTCGACAGCACTGCAACCCTTGTAATTGTGCCATCGGCTCATCAATTCGGAACCGATAGCATAACCGTAAGCGTTCAGGATTCGCTGGGTAATTCCGCTGGCATCAGTTTCTTGTTAACGGTGAACGAGGTGAACGGCCCGCCTGTGATAGTGGATGAAATCGAAGATCAATCGATGACTGTAGAGGACACCACCACGGTCTTCATTAGTAAATTACCTGGTGTATTCTTTGAGGACTTCGATGACAGCTCCATGGTTTTCAACTTTATTATTGGAGATGCAGGATTGCCTGCCTGGGTGAATATTGAGGAAGAGGACGAACAGTTTGTCCTCACGTTCACTCCAACGGAAGCTGATACGGGATGCTTTGAAGTAGTGGTGAGTTTGCAGGACCTGGCTGGGGCATTGGGAAGCGACACCTTCCGGGTTTGCATCGATCCGCTTGAAGTAGGAATATTTGATATGGACGAGAACACTTTCGGCCTTAATTTGTATCCGAACCCAACACAGGGCCATGTTCGTATCGATTTAGAAAATCCCCCATACGGAGAGATTGAACTGATGGTGACCAACATTGCAGGAAGTCAGGTATTCCGGAAGACTTATCAAAGTGGGGAGCGCATTGTATTTGATCTTTCGAATCACATTAGCGGAACATATTTGGTGATTGTACAAATAAATGAACAACGGATCGTCAGGAAGTTGATTCTTGACAAAAAGTAAAGCTGATCCTTTAAAGGCGGGTTTCTTCGGAGATCCGCCTTTTCTTTGGTCTTGTCGTATAAATGATTCTGTTTTGTAACTTTAGCAAATGATTCGCTATATCATCATTCTGTTTTTGCTTCTAATATTTACAGGGAAAGCAAGCTGTCAGGATATTTACTTTGACCTGGAGAAACTTGCCATACAGGAAAGCCGTCAAAAAGTGCTTCTTTCAAATTATACAGAAAATGCTTCTTCGGGAGAAACCGATTTTATATATCAGCGAATGGAGTGGCAAATCGATCCGGCAGTTCGATACATTTCGGGAAAAGTAACAAGCTGTTACAAACCGCTTTCCGAAGTACTTGATACCGTTTATCTCGATCTTCACCAGGATTTGCACGTTGATTCCGTCACCCGAAATAGCCAGAAAATTCAATACAAACATCTTCATAATAAAATAAGTATTCCAATCACTGATATCCCGGGTTTGGAACAGGTAGATTCTTTTTCGGTGTATTATCATGGTGTTCCGCCGGGTTCGGGCTTTGGGTCCTTCGAAACCAATGTTCACGGGAGTTTGCAAACACCTGTTTTGTGGACATTATCGGAACCTTACGGAGCAATGGAATGGTGGCCCTGCAAACAATCGCTAAACGATAAAATCGACTCGATCGATGTAATTGTGACCACGCCCCAACAATACCGAACCGCCAGTAATGGAATATTGGTGAACGATGAAATAAACGATAATTTACGCACGGTACATTGGAAACACCGACATCCGATCGCTGCTTACCTGGTCGCGATTGCAGCTACCGATTATGTGGTTTATTCTGATACGCTTGCTTTGGATGACGAAAGAGTGATCGACATCCTGAATTACGTTTATCCCGAAAATCTTGAAATCGCCAGTACCCAAACTCCCGTTACTGCAGAAGTTATGCAGTTTTATAACCAGTTGGTAGATGTATACCCTTTTGCTGATGAAAAATACGGCCATGCACAATTTGGCTGGGGCGGAGGAATGGAACACCAAACCATGAGTTTCATGGGTGGTTTTACATTTGGGTTGATCGCACATGAACTGGCTCACCAATGGTTTGGCGATTACATTACCACATCGAGCTGGCAGGATATCTGGCTGAATGAAGGTTTTGCCACCTATTTAAATGCACTGGCCATCGAAAATCTAAAACCAAATGATTGGCCGGGATGGAAAAAATCGACGGTGGAAAACATCGTAAAAGTTACAGACGGAGCGGTGTTTGTTACCGATACCAGCGATGTGAACCGTGTTTTTGATTACCGGCTCACCTATCAAAAGGCAGCATATATTTTGCATATGTTGCGTTGGGTATTAGGAGACGAGAACTTTTTTAACGGCCTTAGAAATTATTACCACGATCCCGAAATTGCCAATGATTTTGCAACCACCGCCCAATTGCAGAAACACATGGAAGAGGCCGGCGACACCAGCCTTCAGGAGTTTTTTAACGACTGGTATTATGGCGAAGGTTATCCTGTTTACGCGCTTAACTACTGGCAACCTTCCGAAAATGAACTACGCATTTCCCTTTCGCAAAGCACTACGCATCCTTCTGTAGGTTTCTTTGAAATGCCGGTCCCTGTTCGCTTGTACAATTCCGATCGAACGCAAACACTCGACCTTCGTCTCAATCAGGTTCAGAACAATCAGACTTTTACGGTAAATCCGGGTTTCCAAGTTTCCTTCGTAGAACTTGACCCCGATTACTGGCTACTCTCGAAAACAGACCATATCGTTAATGTTCCGGAAATTTCGGACGATAACACTTTCAGTGTTTATCCAAACCCGGCATCTACAAAATTGTATTTCAGTTGTTCAGCAAACAGAAACGTAAAAGCGATGGCGATTTTTGATGTGACTGGCAAGATGTTTCTTCATCTCGAACAAAAAAAAGGGGAGATAGATATTTCATACCTCCCTTCCGGCACTTATCTTTTTAGGGTTGAATTTGAAGACGGTTTGGTTTCGCAAAAATTTATTGTACAGAAAGACTAATCGAGCCCCAGCTCCTTCATTTTTTTCATTAGGTTCTTATTATCTATTGAAAGATTAGGCGCTTGAATATCAGCACAAATGGTCATTAAGTTTACAAAATACTAATTTTATTCGCACCCTCGGAAGTACTAATTTTGCCCCTTTTACCAATTAAATTTGATGGTTTGTTTTAAATCGGGATGCAAACTCAGCGGAACCGGGCTGGTTCCAGCTACACTTTCTACAATTCGTTTTTGTTCAGAGCTATAATTCTTTCGCGGGAAAGTAAATTCAACCACCACTTCGGCTACACGGCGAGGGTCGGAAGCCATAATTTTTGTAAGCTCCACTTGTGTTCCTTCAATATCAATATTGTGGTCGCGGGCAGTAATTCCCATGATTGTCATGATGCAGCTTCCAAGCGCGGTAGCCAGTAAATCGGTAGGAGAAAAATATTCGCCTCTTCCCCGGTTATCCGTTGGCGCGTCAGTAATCACTTTATTTCCCGACTGAAGATGTTCGTTTTCGGTACGCAACTCACCTAAATAAATGGTTTTAATTGTTGTCATAATCTTTGCGTTAATTTGGTTAATCGTATTGTTTGTGTATTCCTAAATATACGATTATTTTAGTCGCACAATAATTTGGACATGTCGATACCTGAAAAAAGAATTGTTGAGTTTATTAACGAACATCACGTGTTAACGCTGGCAACGGTTGTGAACGACAATCCCTGGTGCTCGAATTGCTTTTATACTTACCTCGCAGATGAAAACTGTTTTGTTTTTACTTCCGACGATGAGACCAAACATGCACAGGATGCAGCCTTAAACCCAAAAGTTGCAGGAAGTGTTGTGCTTGAAACCAGTACGGTTGGCAAGATTCAGGGAATTCAGTTTCGTGGAAACATGGAACGTCCCAATGAAACGCTCCGGAAGAAAGCCAAAAACGCGTACCTTAAAAGGTTTCCATTTGCTGTTCTCATGAAAACTTCACTCTGGGTACTGCATCTTCAATACATTAAAATGACTGACAACCGATTGGGCTTTGGTAAAAAGCTGATCTGGGAAAAAGAATCACGTTAATTTTTGGCTTAACTAAATCTGGATCGATTTACAAAAGAATATTTTCAGTATATTCGTGCTACCTTTTTGTTTAATAATAACACTATGTCGGTATCACGTTTTGGAGTTTCACTCGATGAAGAATTGTTAAAAGCGCTCGATAACTATGTGTCGGACAATGGTTTTTCCAATCGTTCGCAAGCCATTCGCCACCTAATCGAAAAGAACATGGTGGAGGAAAAATGGAAATGCGACAACATTGTTGCAGGCGCAGTTATCCTGGTTTTTGATCACGGGAAAAGCGATATTCTGAAAAAGTCTTCCGAGATCCGTTTCAATTATCATGAATATATCCTTTCGGTACAGGGATTTCATTTAAACGAAATCAACTACATGGAAATTATTGCATTGAAAGGCCCGTCCAGAACCCTCACCGAGATTTCTGACAAATTGATTGGGTTGAAAGGCATTCAACACGGTAAACTGGTAATGAGCAAAGCTGGTTAATTTTTTTGCCCCGGCGGTAACACGTATTTATAATTAAGTAACACAATTTAAATGAAAAACGCTTTACAACTATCTATAGTCTTCTTTCTGATTTCAATGGCTATAAGCAAGCCAATCGGAGCACAAAACTTTTCGCTAACAAAAGACACTATCCAAATCGATGAAATCGTGGTAACCGGAACACCAGTGAAAGTAAGCCGCAACAACGTTCCGATGGCGGTTTCGGTTGTCGATCGAAGCCAGATCGAACAATCGGATGAATCGGCCATTCTTCCTATTTTGAACGGGCGTGTTCCGGGGCTTTTTGTTACCGAACGTGGCGTTACCGGATTTGGAGTGGCAGCAGGTTCTGCCGGGCAGATCAGTATCCGCGGAATTGGAGGAAACCCAACCACTGGTGTTTTAATGCTCATCGACGGACACCCTCAGTTTATGGGAATTATGGGACACCCGCTGCCTGATTCCTATGTGGCGTCGGATGTGGAACGCGTGGAGGTGATTCGCGGGCCAGCTTCAATTTTATACGGATCGAATGCCATGGGTGGCGTTATCAACATCATCACGAAAAAGCAAAATACAAATGGGATGAATGGAAACGCGCGGCTTTTATACGGATCGTTCAATACCCAAAAATACATGGGAGCGCTGGGTTACAAAAAAGACAAGCTTAGTGTTTTTGCAACGGTCAATTACAACCAGACCGACGGCCACCGTCCAAACTCAGATTTCAATATCACCAACGGGTACCTGAAATTCGGCTACGAAATAAATACACATTTATCGGCTACCACCGATTTTAGCCTGGCTGCTTTCAAAGCTTCTGATCCCGGTCCAGACACCCTCAATGCTGCTCCGGGCCAAAATATAGATATCCTCCGTGGATATTGGGCTTTTACGTTATTGAATGAATATGAAAAAGCTTCAGGTGCACTAAAACTCTTTTACAATTTTGGCGAACACGAAATTACCGATGGCTTTCATTCTACCGACCATAATTACGGCTTGAACCTATATGAAGCCTGGAAACTTTTTAAAGGAAATACTTTCACTGTCGGGTTTGACCTTATGAATTACGGGGGGCTTGCTGAAAACACGCTGGCTTTTAACGGGAATGGGGTTGTTTTTGCCGACACCGCCTTATACGAATACGGAGTTTATGGATTTACACAGCACGAAACCGGGAAGTTGATTTTAAACGCCGGAATCCGATACCAACACAACAGTCAGTATGGCGATGTGTGGATTCCTTCGCTTGGATTTGCTTTGCAGTTAAACGAAAGAACAACCTGGAAAGGGAATGTTTCGAAAGGATTTCGTAGTCCTACCATACGCGAACTATTTATGTGGGGCCCCAATCCGAACCTCGATCCTGAAACGATCTGGAACTATGAAACCGGCATAACAGCCAATTTTGCCGACCACAAAGTGCAAGCCGAAGCCACTGTTTTTATTGTAGAAGGCGATAATCTAATTGTAAATGTTGGGCCTCCAAACGGATATTTAAATACCGGCGCTGTTTCGAACAAAGGTCTTGAACTTGCCTTACGTACAGAGCCTTTCAAAAATTTCAGTTTAAATGCCACATACAGTTATATTCACATGAAAAATCCTGTATTTGCTACTCCCGGGCATCATCTTTTCATCGATACCGTTTACCGGATTAATAAACTGCAACTAAGCGCCAGTTTGCAAGAGGTATCCAATCTCGACAATGACCCAACTCCTGTAGTTAATCTTGAGAGTTATGCCCTGGTAAATGCAAAAGCTATGTTTACATTAACCCGAAATGTAAAATTATTTGTAAGTGGCGAAAATCTTTTAAATACGACTTACGAAGTAAACCGGTATTATACTATGCCCGGAAGTACTGTGTTTGGTGGAATTAACCTGATATTTTAATAATGAGCACCCTGTGATTTGGGCTTGTTGTCCAGCTCGTTTCTGAAAGAAGTACGCACACAGCGGAACCCGATATACGATTTTGCTGTATCCTGGTATTCGAAAGTACGGGTTGAGGCCTGTATAAAATAAGCAACATCTTTCCACGATCCCCCACGAACCACTTTTCTTTTCATTACCGGAGGATCATCGGGCAGTGCACGGTATTGTATTTCAGGGTTGAAATCGTTCATTAATTCGTATCCAGCTTCGTAAAAAGCAGTTGAAGTCCATTCAGCGACATTTCCTGCCATGTCGTAAACCCCAAAAGGATTTGGATCAAATTGTCCCACTTTCATGGCAGCTGTTGTCGTTTCACTGTCGGCAACATAATTTCCACGTTGCGGTTTAAAATTGGCCACAAAACATCCTTTGACGTTTCTTGCGTAATAACTTCCCCAGGGATACATATTATTCATCATGCCGCCGCGGGCAGCTACTTCCCATTCGCTCTCGGTAGGTAACCTAAAATCATGCGGAGGAGCTTCCTTAAAACGTTCCATTGTCAAAGTTTTTAAATTCGAACGCCAGTTACAAAAAGCATTGGCTTGCTGCCAGGTAACTCCAACAACCGGATAATCATCAAAGCCCGGATGCGAAAAATATTTTAACGTAAACGGTTCGTTGTATGTGTAGGCAAAATCGCGGATCCAACACAAAGTATCGGGATACACAGGAACAGACTCGCGCATCAGAAATGAACTTCGGTTCTCGATAGGGGTTGTTTCTCCTTTTGAGTTTATTACAGTTCCCTGGTATTTTTGTATGTCGTAATTGTAACTGTTACTGCGTTTAGCCGCTTGTTTAAAATCAACCCAGTAATATTCATACACCAGTTTGCGGGTATCAATTTCCTTACGATATCCAAACCGATCCTGTTCAGGCAGATACAATTCATCCATCGCGTTCACGTACTCAGGATCATCCCATTCAATTCTTTCATCCCAGTTGATCCCTGGTTCATCCAGAGGATTACCATACTTATCTTCCGTAATTAAAAAGTCAGTGTAAGTTTGTCCCAGTAATTCCCTGGCCTTCTTGTCGCGAACCCAGTATACAAATTGTCGGTATTCGTTATTGGTAATCTCGGTGTCGTCGATCCAAAAAGCTTCAGTTGAAACCATTTTCGTTGGCGCTATTTCAAAAAGTTCATCGTCGTTGTCGCCCAGATTATAGGCTCCCCTTTCAATGTAAGCCATTCCAAAAGGAGTTGGTTCGAAGTATTTTTCCCTGTTGCTTTTACCGAGTAGGAGGTACTGATTTTGCTTGTCTTTTTGGCATGAGCTTAACAGCATCACTGCAAAAACAATCAAATATGTTAGTACCTTTCTCATCCGGGAAACCCTTGCTTAAATAACCGCCTTTTTAGAACGAACCGAGCTTACTTAAATTGCCTCAAAAAAAAGCCTTATGTTTCCATAAGGCTGCACTTTATATTTTAATATACTAGTACTCCCAAAGATCTTGTTCGTAATTGAAAATCTCTTCTTCGATGCGCTGCGATTCAAGCATGGCATCCTTACCGGTCAGATAGGCGCTGATGTCGCGGTTATTGTACATGTTAGATTCTTTAACAATGTATGAATTAAACTGTCGCTTGATGAAAATATCGTCGAACGAATTTTGGCGGGCATCGTTATATGGGTTTAATACCAGGTTGGTAGCCAAAAGCGGACGTGCTTCGGGATAATACACCCAGAATACTTTCTGGCGTTGCACTTGCCCCGATGCATCTCCTTCACGAACATATTCCCGAATAGGGCAGATTCCGATAATACGAACATGTAATGCGGAAGTTTGTTTATCAAAATACCACTCTTCCTTGATCATGTATTGTTTGATCTCGTTGGGTCTGACCTCGCCCTGAACAACCACATTTTCGCGTTCTCCGGTGTCGAAGTTTACCCGTTGCTCGGTGGTAGCTTTAGCCCCGAAAATTTCCTTCACCTGGGCATAGCTCATCGGAATTTTGAAATCGTCGTCGGTACGCGCATCATAAGGCGTGATCTGTCCGTTTTCAATTCCCTGTAGCAACAAGTTGATCAGGTTGATACGCTGATCCATTTCGCGTGTTGGATAATACAATGGAATGTTCATCTTCTCGCGAAGATCGATCACTCGCCATATTTTCCTCGACCAGAACACGTCTGACTCGCGAACAGACACCAATGGCATTGGTTTCTTTTCGTATATATCATTTTGTTTGTATGCCCCGTTTACAATTTGGGCATCGGCTTTCACGTTTCCAAAGCTCAACAGCAACGTAACAATGCCGAAATAGATAATTAACTTTCTCATATCAGTTTTATTTTATTTTAAACGAAATAGGATCGAGATCCCTTGTTGTGCCATCGTCGCCAACGGCTTTTATATCTGCTATATAAATCCATGAACCGGGATTTACACGTTTTAATGCCTCGAGTTGCTCATTTGAAAAACGGTTCCCTTTCGTTGGATAACGGTTTGTATATCCTCCGGCTGGCGTTTCCAGTGTAAACTGGGTTACAGCGTATTTAAATTCGAAATCGAAATCTATAAGTACGGCCTGTACCCCCTGCTGAATAGTAAGTACTTCCTTACGGATATCGCCGCCACTTTGGCTATTGATCTGGGCTACCGGGTCGGGAACTTGTTTTACGCGCCAGTCAGAGGTGCCGATCAAACGGCGTTCTCCGTTTATGTTGGCATAAACGCTTACCCTGGTTCTTTTCCCCTGCTCATCAATATCTTTAGGTTTGATAATGTAGCTATCCCCTCTTTTCTCATATGTCCCATTAGTCATCTCCAGCGAAAGGTTCTCACTGGGAATAGCCCCTCCACTTATCTCAAACGGATTTTCCAGCCCTTTATAAAATACATTCATTTTTGTGGCCGACATGGTAACGCTGGGTTGCGACACCTGGTATTCCTGTTCAAACGGATAACTTTTTATAATGCCGCCGGGAGTTTTGTACTTGATCAATCCACTCCACTTAAACATCCCGGGTTTATCGGTACTTCCAACATAAGTTGCTTTGCCGTCCACCACTTCAGCATTTCTTCCGTTAATTATAATTTCGGGTTGTTGTGTTGTATCTTCAGCGGCCAGGAAAACTTCGGCCTGGTATTTATCGCCCATCAAAACGATATTCGAGTTGGCAATTACCCGTGCCCCCAATCGGTTGAATTTAAATGAACCGGCGTCGATTTGTGAATACAAATATTTTGCAACATTGGATTCCGAGTTTTTTACATCGATCTGTATTTTTGATAACAGGGTCATTACCGCGATCAATGGTTTATCTTCGAAATGTTCCGATTCCCAGGATTTTTTTTCATTTCCTGATTTAAGGTTTCCTTCCGGATCTTCGGTGTTCAACTCGCTTAGGATGGTCTGTTTAAGTTCTTCGTTGTCTTCTCCGAGCAATTCAATTAAAAAATTACGGTAATCAACCACCCGCTGTTTCAGTTCATCTGCCCGTTTCTGGGTAATCATAAATTCAGAAGGGCCATTTAAATCGTCAACTTTAGCAATCTCCAGTATTTTTCCATCGCGGGTTACATGATAATACTTTTCGCTGTTTTTCTCGATACCCTCTTCAAGAGGCCGGCTACCTGAATAAACTACGAGTTCATCTTTCATATTGGAAACGTAGGCAATCATCTCCCCTGACTTCTGTTTTACTTCGTCTGCTTTTTGTTTCCATTCTTTCACTTTTGTAGGATTCTCTGTATAGGCTTGTTCGAAAGAAGAATAAATCTGGGCATTTTGCATGTCCACCGCACGCAGGGTTTGGAGGAGGCTCGAATCAACAACCCTGAATGCCTCAAGTACCTCGGCGGCGACGTTCAAAGCCAGTAACGCCGTGAGTACGATGTACATCATGTTTATCATTTTTTGCCGCGGGGATTCCGGGCAATTTTTTGCACCCATATCTCAGTTCTTCAAGGTTTTATTTTTTGTAACTCATTGCCCCCAGCATATTGCCGTAAATCGTATTCAGCGCTTCGAGATTTTTATTTAACTGTTCAGCATTTTCCTTGTATTTCTTCAATTCATCTACCGAAGATGTCAGAATTGAATTCATCTCCGACAAATCTTTATTGAACTGTTGTGTTGCTTTAAACTGTTCCTTTGTATCAATCAGCTGGCTTTCAAAATTTGTATTTAATGAATACAGGTTTTTGTTCAGCTTCTCGAGATTTGAGGCATATTCTTTTGAACTGTTCCCGATACTTTCAAGTCCGCCTGAAATGGCTTCGGACGAGCGGTTGTATGTAGCTGACAACTTGGTCCCGGTTTCGGTGAGTTTACTGGCAGCTAACGAATAAGATTCAATTAAGGTTGCCACTGATTTATCAATCGACTCATTCGCTTTATTATTTATTTGGGTAAAAGTGCCCATCGACTGTGACGCAGAACTCAGGTTTTTAACGTACATGTCAGTAGCAAGTGTGGCCGATGAAATATCACTTATTCCCCTGGCCGTATTGCTTAGTTCGTTTAATCCCTTCCCCACACGATCCAATAGATCGGGAGTAAGGTCAGTTCCATTTAATAACTGTTCCAATCCGTTTTTCTTTGGCTTTAATTCTTCCAGACCTGCCAATTCATAATCTTCTCTTAATTCAGGATAAACCTTTCCCCAGTCAGGAATCTCCATGGGAGGTTCAAATGCCGATAAAAAGAATATCAATGCTTCAGTAGAAAGACCTATGGTCAGCAACAAACCGGAATATGGCAGGTGTTCGAGTTTAAAGAGTGCGCCAATAAGTACAACGGATGCTCCCCACCCGTAAACATAACCCATAAATGTCTTCCAGCGTTTGGTTTTAAATACTTCTCCGAGGTTCATAGCAGGATCAATATAAGTTTTAATAATAATCTAAAATTCTTCACCAAATGTCGATCTGACACAACGGAAACCAACATACGATTTGGTAGTATCCTGGTATTCGAAGTCGCGCGACGAGACTTGTATGAATTGAGAAATATCTTTCCACGAGCCTCCTCTGATGACTTTTCGTTTCATCACCGGGGGATCGTCTTTCCGGGCATTGTATGTAAAGGTTGGGTTTAAGTCGCTAAAATAATTGTAACCTGCCTCATCATATGCAGTACTTGTCCATTCTGCTACGTTACCCGACATATCGTACAATCCGTATTCGTTCGGGTCGTAACTTCCAACTTTCATGGTGGCTATCGCACCGTCTTCCACGTAATTTCCTCTTAAGGGTTTAAAGTTGGCCAGGAAAACGCCCTTGTCGTCGCGAGGATAATAACCTCCCCACGGATACATCGAAAATTCTTTGCCGCCACGTGAAGCGTATTCCCATTCAACTTCAGTTGGCAGGCGATATTCCATTAAAGTCGGTTCGCCTTTTTCTTCAAGATATTCGTTTTGAATTTTGGTGCGCCAGTTACAGAAAGCATTTACCTGTTTCCAGGTTACACCTACCACGGGATATTCATCGAAACCAGGGTGCGAAAAATAACGGGTTGCAAGAGGTTCGTTGTACGAATAGGTAAAATCCCTGATCCAGCAAAGTGTATCGGGATAAACATGTACCTGGTCGCGCATCATAAATGATGAACGGTTTTCGATTGGTATCAGTTCGCCTTCCGTATTGTATACATTTCCTTCGTAACGTTGTGTTTCGAAGTTATATGAGTTGCTGCGTTTGGCAGCCTGGTTTAGATCGACCCACCAGTATTCGTAAACCAGTTTTCGTGCATCGATCTCTCTTCTTCCGAAGAAACGTTCATTTTCGGGAATATAAAGATCTTCCATGGCCATTTGCATGTCTGGATCTTCCCAGTCTATTTTTTCTCTCCAGTTAATTTGTGGCGGATCGATCGGGTTACCATCCCGATCTTCGGTAATCATAAACTCAGGATACTGATCGCCAAGCATTTCGCGGGCCATTTTCTCTTTTACCCAATCAACAAACTGGCGGTACTCGTTATTGGTAATTTCGGTATCATCCATCCAGAATGGTTCCTGCGAAACTGTTTTCACCGGAATACCTGATCTACTAGCGTCTTGATCGCTGGGCCCGATATTAAAGCTTCCTCTGCGGATGTATACCATGCCGTAAGGTTGCGTTTCTTTAAAACGCGCCCTTTTCTGTACTCCCACCAATTCTCCGTTTCCACCTGCACCTCCGCCTAAACAGCCGGTGAAAACTATGGTCATTAGGAATACAACTGCAATTAAAAGTAGTTTTTTCATAGTTTGTATTTTTTCAATCCTGAGCTTGATTTTCATTCTAAAATATTTAAGGTTCGTAAAAATAAGCCAATAAGGCGTAAAAATTACAAAAACCTAATACTTTTATATTTCTGGTTACGACTTCTTTCTAAAGTAATCGAATAATTTATAAAAAATTCGTGCGAGCTGAAGCTATTTCTCTTAAGCGCTGATGTAACCAGGTCAAAAGAATAGCCAAGCCGTAGTCCATTAAATAATTCTACTCCCAAAAGTAGGGCGATCGCGTCCTGTACCCGATAACTAATTCCGCCCCAAAACTTATCGTCATAAACAACATTAGTGTTTAAATCCAACTGCCAGCTGGCAATGTCAGATTTAAACAAGAACGAGGGCCGCAACTCAAATAACGGATCGGTAAGTTTAATATTGTAGCCACCCATTAAATAATAGTGACGTACAAGATAATCACTTGCCAGATCGTCGTATTTAACCGCAGCCTGGTTAATATGGCTTGCCGAAACTCCCAAATAATATTTGTTGGAGTAAAGATAAGCTCCCGCGCCTATGTCAAAAGCCAACTGACTCGACTGCTGCTGAGGAATCAGGTTGTCGCCGGCTCCTCCTTCCGAGTTATTCAACACGTCGTCGCTCGAAACCCAGCCTTTGTCGGGATTAATATTAAAGTTGTAAAAACCCGGCGAAATGCCGAGTCCGAGTGTGCCGAAACGTGTAGTGACCTTGTAAGAATAATTCAGGTTTATCCACATGTTATCGTAGTATCCCCACTGGTCACTCACAATATTAATTCCAATCCCGCCCGGGGCGCCAAAGGCATTGATTGCTGCATCCACACTAAAAACCAGGGTTTTTGGTTCTCCTCCGCCATATCCAACCCATTGGTAACGATTTAAAATCAGTCCGCTTAACGCATTCTCGGCGCCAGCATAGCCAGGGTTTACCCCCAACTTGTAATACATATTATTTGTATACTGAGGATCCTGTTGAGCGAACACTGCGAAATTAACCAATATTATTAAATATAGAAAAGCAACTGTTTTCTTCATACTCTTCTTTCACGTGGCAATTTAACCAATATTAGCCCCTGAAATACCACAAAAAAGGGCTTGTTTGTAACAATCTACTGTTAACAAGGTATGCAAAGAACGTTTATCCAAAGCTATTATTTTAGTATTTCATCTATTTTTTGAACATATTTCAACCAAATCTCCGGTATCTCGTTGTGCGAGGCATCTATAAAATCCTGTTCTGAACAGGCAAGATAATGTACCGATTTGTCGGCGGCCTGCAACTGCATCCACCACTGGCCGGTTTCATTATTCAGATAAAATACAAGCGGCGTCTCCACCTGCCACACTTCCACTTCATTGATAGTAAACCCATCCTTCTTTTCGGGATCAAGATGATTTCGGAGCGTGAACCCTTCGAGAAAATACCAGGCAGTTTGTGCTGCCAGCGATACGTTGATACCCGATGTACCGGGACCGTCTGAAATTTCGAACAGACCAAAAACCTTTAGACGTTTGCTCATTCCTGCGAACCGCGAAAGCTGACAAATCTCTTCGCCTCCCAGTCCATTTGGAAGTCTTTTTTTACCCTGACTTTCTGAATACTTAAGCGTCCCAAAGTCGACAGATGCAAAATCACTATTTCTGAAAAGCGGTTCGGCCAGAACCAAATCCTCGCGCAACTGCCCCAAACTCAAATGCAAACCTAACCCTTTTAATTTTGAAAACGATTCATCGGGAATATAATGACGCTGATATCCGACTAAACTAAACTGAAAGACATCGGGCTGTGCGCTAAAAATCCGCGACAAATAATTATCAGGTTGATAGGTTTCAATACTCTTTTTGATATCCAGACAAGCATCGACAGTACAGAAAGAGAAAAATTTGTTGTTTCGGAATGCCTGACAAATTCCGAACGAAAAGTCTTCACTTCCCCCAATTACCAATGCCGTGATTTTCGCTTCGCTTAAATAATCAACCACATCGCGAAGAGCCAGAAAATTTCCTTTTTGGCTTTGTGCCTGTTTCAGGTTACCCAAGTCAATAATGTTTATTTTGCCGGGTGCTGCCAAATGATAAAGTTCCTCGCGCACACGGTCAGCAGATTGACTTGGGACACATTCGTTTTCGTGTGTCCCGCATGGTAAGCCAATAATTGCCACTTCCACTGTTTTCCAGTTCTTTTCGTTTAGGGCCAGGGTGTGTTTTTCGATAGTGGCCCCAAGAGTCTGATTCCATTTAAGCCGCGAATTTTCGGAATAAGCCGAAAAACCGACCGCATCAAAGTAGTGATTCAGGTTCATATTTTTTGGATAAAAATAAAGGCAAATGATCAAATCACCTGCCCTTATCTTTTATTTTTTTGCTATACGTCTTGTTTTTGGCGACGGAGCCTCATTTACGATTTTCATACAATCTTCGAAACTCATCTGCCCGGCTTTTACCGATTTGGGTATTTTAAAGTTCTTCTTTTTGTATTTCAAATAAGGCCCCCATCTTCCATTTAGTAACTGGAGATCAGCGTCTTCTTCAAATACTTTCAAAACCGCTTTTTCATCCTTATCGCGTTTCATCTTAATTAACTCGACCGCACGCTCGAGGCCCACCGAATACGGGTCGTCTTCTTTGCCCAGCGATACAAATTTATTGTCGTGGCGCACGTATGGACCAAAACGACCAATGGCAACCGTTACTTTTTTCCCTTCGAAATTTCCCAATTCGCGAGGCAGTTTAAAAAGGTCAAGAGCTTCTTCCAGCGTAATAGTCTCGATGTGCTGGCCAGCACGCAAACTCGAAAACTGTGGTTTTTCTTCTTCGCCTTCCGCACTTGCTTCGCCCAACTGTGCCAGCGGGCCGAAACGACCGATTTTCACCGTAACCTGTTTCCCCGTTTTAGGATCAATACCCAGAATACGTTCTCCTTTCGAGCGTTCGGCATTTTGTGTGGCATCTTCCACTTTTTTATGAAAGGGTTTGTAGAACTTGTCGATCATTTCGTTCCAAACCTTTTTCCCATCGGCTATTTCATCAAATTCTTTTTCTACGTCGGCAGTAAAATTGTAATCCATAATCTGGACAAAATTATCGATGAGAAAATCGGTTACCACAATACCAATGTCAGTAGGGAAGAGCTTATTCTTTTCAGTTCCTGTTATTTCTGTTTTAACTTTTGCTTTGATTACACTGTTTTTTAGCTTAATTACGGTGAATTCGCGTTCCACTCCGGGCCGGTCTTCTTTCACCACATAATTACGATTCTGAATCGTAGTAATTGTAGGTGCGTAAGTCGACGGGCGGCCGATCCCCAGTTCCTCAAGGCGTTTTACCAGCGCTGCTTCGGTATACCTGGGCGGACGTTGGGTAAAGCGCTCGGTGGCCATTGCCTCCGACATCACGAGTTTGTCTTTGGCAAAAAGTGGTGGAATCAGGCTGTCGCCGTTTCCGTTATTTCCCTCGTCGTCGGTCGATTCGATGTAAACGCGGAGGAAACCATCAAAAACAATTACTTCACCCGTAGCCACAAATTTTTCGCCAGTGGTCGATATATCAATAGTTACGGTGGTGCGCTCCAGGATGGCGTCGGCCATTTGCGAAGCGATCGTGCGCTTCCAGATCAGTTCGTATAAACGTTGCTCCTGCGAAGTCCCATCCACATTTTCCTGATCCATGTATGTTGGCCGGATCGCTTCGTGGGCTTCCTGTGCCCCTTTCGAAGTAGTTTTGAACTTCCGGATCTTCACATATTTATCGCCGTGTAATTCTTCAATTTTCTTGCGGGTATTGTCCAGCGCCAGGCTTGATAGGTTGACCGAGTCGGTACGCATGTAGGTTATCTTTCCGCTTTCGTACAGGCGCTGGGCCACCGACATGGTTTGTGATACCGAAAAACCCAGTTTTCGGCTGGCTTCCTGTTGCAGGGTTGAAGTGGTAAACGGTTGTGCCGGGGTTCTTTTGCCCGGTTTTTTAACCACATCTGAAACAGTAAATTCGGCTGTTTTGCATTTTTCGAGAAACGCATTCGCTTCTTCTGCGGTTTTAAAACGTTCCGAAAGTTCAGCTTTTAACTCACTAAGATTGCCGGCAGCATCTTTAACCAGAAAAACTGCGGTTACCCGAAATGCCGATTCGCTTTGGAATTCACGAATTTCGCGTTCGCGTTCCACAATTAAACGAACCGCCACCGATTGCACACGACCAGCCGAAAGCGATGGTTTTACTTTTTTCCATAACACCGGCGACACCTCGAATCCGACAATCCGGTCGAGTACCCGGCGGGCCTGCTGGGCATCCACGAGATGGGTGTCGATACTTCGCGGATTTTTAATCGCGTTAGTGATCGCATCTTTGGTGATTTCGTGAAAAACAATCCGTTTTGTGTTCTCGGGTTTTAACTTCAGGACCTCTTTTAAATGCCATGCGATGGCTTCTCCTTCGCGGTCCTCATCCGAAGCGAGCCAAACGGTTTCTGCTTCTTTAGCCATCTTTTTTAACTCGGCAACAATCTTTTTCTTGTCGGGAGTTACTATGTATTTAGGCTGATATTTATTTTCAAGATCAATACCAAAGTCCTTCTTCTCCAGGTCTCTAATATGTCCCATGCTCGAGGTGACCACGTATCCTTCCCCAAGGAATCTTTCAATGGTTTTTGCCTTTGCAGGAGACTCTACAATTACCAGGTTTTTGTGCATACGCTCTTTTAACTTTTCCTAAAATTTCTGCAAATTAAAGCAAATCAAATGCTAAGTTCAAAATTTACACAACGATTTTTTAGAATACTATTTCTTTGAAAATGATGATATTATTTCGAAAAATCCAAAATATTACCAAGGTTTGACCCGTTAAAACAATTGCCGCGAGTACATTATAAACTATATTTGCTGCCGTATTTTAATATACAAAATCAATGGAGGGAAAAACATCGAATTTCAGGAAATATATCATTGCCTTTTGGGCGCTGGTGCTGCTTTCGGTTGTAGCGGGCATACTTTTTTTTGTATTGATTGCCAATGGGAAACTGGGTTTTATGCCTTCGTTCGAAGAGCTTGAAAATCCAAAAAATATTTTGGCCACCGAAATATATTTTGAAGACGGAAAAATCCTTGATAAATATTTTGTGAGCGAAAACCGCACTTTTGTCGATTACGAAAGTCTCCCTCCGCATTTAATTGATGCACTAATTGCCACTGAAGATGTGCGTTTTTACAAACATTCAGGAATCGATCTGCGCGGCTTGGTGCGTGTAGCCAAAGGAATACTTACCGGAGATTCGAGTTCGGGAGGTGGCAGTACACTTAGTCAGCAACTGGCTAAAATGTTGTTTCCGCGAACCGGAGTGGATAGCAAAATCGATCTGGTCTTTCAAAAATTTAAAGAATGGGTAATTGCAGTAAAACTCGAACGCAGTTATACCAAAGAAGAGATTATCCTGATGTATTTAAATAAATACGACTATCTCAACAATGCGGTGGGGATAAAATCGGCAGCCAATGTCTATTTCAGCATTCAACCCGATTCGCTGCAACTACAACAAGCTGCCATGTTGGTGGGAATGGCAAAAAACTCGTCGCTGTATAATCCGGTACGCCGCCCCGAGTTGGTGATGCAACGCCGTAATACCGTGCTCAACCAAATGGAAAAGTATGGTTATATTACTACCGAAGTTTGTGATTCGGTAAAACAACTTCCGCTCGGGCTCGAATATAACCGCGTTGATTACAAGGAAGGTCCGGCGCCTTATTTCCGCGAATACCTCCGTTTAGCGCTTACTTCGAAACGACCCGAACGCGGGAATTATGCCCGGTGGCAGGGACAAAAATACATCGAAGACCTTGCAGAATGGGAGAACAATCCCTTGTTTGGCTGGTGCAATAAAAATAAAAAGAGCAATGGCGAAAATTACAACATCTACACCGATGGATTGAAAATTTATACCACCCTCGACTCGCGTATGCAGCGTTATGCGAACGAAGCCATCGAACAACATCTGCGATATGACCTTCAACCCCTGTTCGACGAGAACATGAGCGATCTCGACAACCCACCTTTCGGGAATAACATGAGCCGCGAAGAAGTGGAAGATTTGCTTAACCGCGAAATCAGAAAAAGCGAACGTTACCGTGTGATGCGTTTAAGCGGAAAAAGCTTCGAAGAGATAAAAGAACGCTTTAACGAACCGGCTGAAATGACGGTTTTCTCGTGGGCTGGCGAAAGGGATACCACCATGACACCAATGGACTCGATTAAATACTACCTGCGTTACTTCCGCTCGTCGTTTATGGCCATGGACACCGAAACCGGCAAAGTAAAAGCATACGTAGGCGGCCCCAACTACAAATATTTTATGTACGACATGGTGAAAGACGGTAAGCGCCAGATAGGTTCTACGGTAAAGCCATTCCTTTATACACTGGCCATGCAAAACGGGCTAACGCCATGCACCAAAGTTCCTTACGTAAGCCAGCAATTCATCCAGCCCGACGGATCGATTTACGAACCCAAAGATTCGGATGTTGACGAGGAAATGGACGGTAAGATGGTAACGCTGAAATGGGGTTTGGCCAATTCAAAGAACCGGATTTCGGCCTGGGTACTCAAACAATATAACCCGGCCGCAGTGGTTGAAGTGATGAAACGCCTCGGAATTGTTAGCCCGATCGACCCGGTGAATTCCATGTTCCTGGGAGTTTCGGATGTTACTTTATACGAAATGGTGGGGGCATTTAATACTTATGCCAACCTTGGGGTATATACCAAACCTTATTTTGTGACGCGAATCGAAGACCGCTACGGGAACGTAATTGCACGTTTCTCGCCCGACCGGCACGAAGCCATCGACGAAGAAACTTCGTTCCTGATGCTGAACCTGCTGCAGGGTGTAATCAATGAAGGAACAGGTATTCGTTTACGTGGTTCAAATTTATGGCGTGAAAGAGTAACACAGGAGTATGGAAAATTCACAATGCCAATTGCCGGGAAAACCGGGACCACGCAAAATCACTCTGACGGTTGGTTTATCGGGATCACGCCTAAACTCACTGCCGGGGTATGGACAGGAGCCGATTTGAGGAGTATCCACTTCCGGACCATTTCCTCGGGTCAGGGGGCGAACATGGCTTTGCCGATTTGGGGATACTTTTACAAAAAAGTGCTGGCCGATCCAACACTTGGGATTAAAGAAGATGACATGCAGTTTAAGAAACCGGCTAACTTCAAAATCAATCTCGACTGCGACGATGTGGATGTGAAGAAAAAAACGGGTGATTTTGATGAGTTTTTTTAATTAAAACACTACTGTCCGTGAAAATATCAAATTTTTATTTTAATAATGTTTCGCTGCTCTGTAGCTAATTTTAACGGCAGCGCCGCGTCAATATTTATAGAAAGAACAGTAAAATCCAATTATAAGCCCAGTATGGGCGAAATTGTTATAAATGTCAGAATAATCGATAGGCATAAAGGGTTGAAATACATTTTACACACACCAATGATAAAAAAATTCCATCCCTGCTGAATAAGGATGAAATTTCCCAGGCTTGCACACGGGGTAGAACCCGGCGAAACTCTATTCGAAATGTATCTTAATTCAAATTCAACCCGCTCCTTTCAAGCAAAGCGCCCACCGTGGGTTCCTGTCCGCGGAAACGTTTGTATAAAGTCATCGGGTGTTCTGTGCCACCTTTTTCAAGAATATTTTTGCGGAACGAAGCAGCGACTTCCTTGTTGAACAAACCTTTTTGTTTGAATACGCTAAACGCATCGGCATCCAGCACTTCCGCCCACTTGTAACCGTAGTAACCGGCTGCGTAACCTCCTGCAAACAAGTGGCCAAACTGCGTGCTCATACAAACTTCATCCACTACCGGGAAAATCTGTACTTTCTTCCAGGCGCTTTCTTCAAATTCCTTTACGCTGCCTTTGTAAGGAGCTTCGAGTGTGTGCCATGCCATATCGAGGTAGCCAAAACTCAGCTGGCGAACCGACAGGTAACCGGCCAGGTAATTCTGCGAATCGACAATCTTTTGAACCAGTTCAGCCGGAATGGTTTCGCCGGTTTGGTAATGTTTGGCAAAGCGGTCGAGGAATTCTTTCTCGGTCGCCCAGTTTTCCATAATTTGCGAAGGAAGTTCAACAAAATCGCGGTAAACGTTGGTTCCCGAAAGACTTGGATATGTTGAATTGGCCAACATCCCGTGCAGCGCATGGCCAAATTCGTGCATAAAGGTTTCCACTTCGTCGAAAGTGAGCAAGGCAGGCTTGGTTTCGGTTGGGCGCGTAAAATTCATCACAATGGTCACATGCGGGCGCGAGTCGGTTCCGTTAACTTTCCACTGTCCTTTAAAATCGTTCATCCACGCGCCACCCCGCTTGCTTGCCCGTGGGTGAAAATCGGTGTAAAACACCGAAAGGAATTTTCCGTCAGCGTCGAATACTTCGTATGCAGTTACCTCATCGTTATAAACCGGGATATTTTTATTTGGTTTGAATGTTATGCCATATAACTCAGTCGCCAATCCAAAAACACCATCCACCACGTTATTCAATTCGAAATACGTTTTCAGCATCTCGTCGCTCAGGTCAAATTTCTTCACCTTAAGTTTTTCGCTGTAATAGGTCCAGTCCCAGGGCATGATCTCTCCTTCGAAACCCAAGGTATTTGCATATTCCTGAATTTCTTTCTTTTCCTGTAAGGCCACGTTGTACGAAGCCTGGTAAAGATCGTCGAGCAAAGCATACACACCAGCCGGATTCATTGCCATTCGGCGCTCCAATACATAATCGGCGTAATTTTTATAACCCAGTAATTTGGCTTGTTCCAAACGAAGCCCGGCAATGCGTTTTACGTTTTCCTGGTTATCAAATTCATTTCCTTTAAACGATTTTGAACCGTATGCCAGATACAACTCTTTACGGAGCTCCCGGTTTTCGGCGTATTTCATAAAAGGAAGGTAGCTGGGCATCGAGATATCAAAAACCCAACCTTCCTTTCCTTTGTCCTTTGCTTTGCCGGCAGCAGCTTCGAGCGCACCTTCAGGCAACCCTGCCAGCTGGTTTTTACCGGTGATGTGTAATTCGTATGCATTTGTTTCCTTCAACACATTCTCGCCAAAAGTCAAAGACAGTTTCGACAACCCGGCGCTGATCCCGCGGAATTTTTCCTTGTCGGCATCCGAAAGATTGGCGCCCCTGCGAACAAAACCGATGTAACTGTTTTCGAGCAAAGTCATTTGTTCGGTGTTCAGCCCGAGCGACTCTTTTTGTTCGTATACTTTTTTAACACGGGCGAAAAGAACAGGATCGAGCGAAATATCGTTCTGAAATTTGGTAAGCAGCGGCGAAACTTCCTGTGCAATGTTCTGCAAATCGTCGTTGGTTTCCGATTCAAGCAAATTAAAAAAGATACCTGAAGTGCGCTTGAGCAATTCCCCAACATGATCGAGTGCAACAATCGTATTTTCAAAAGTGGGCGCTTCCGTGTTGTTTTTGATTGCCTCAACATCTGTTTCTCCCTGCCGTATCCCCTCGGCGAAAGCCGGCATATAATGTCCAGTTTTTATCTGATCGAAAGGTGCTGCTTCGTGTGGTGTGTTAAAAGTCCCGAGCAGCGGGTTGTCCTGTGCGTTTACCATTCCAAAATTTATTAAAACCATAGTTGCTAAAATGTAAATTTGTTTCATTCTTTTCTTGTTTAGATTTCTGATCCCGTATTTTGGGCAAAGAAAACAGAAATGCGGAAAAAAGAACATGACTATTTCGCTTTCTTTTTCTTCTTTTCAACCGTCCAGCCAAATTTTCCGATCTTTTTCCCCAAGCCAAAATAATGGCCATGAGTATATACCAGTGGATTAGCTTTTGAAAAACTAAAAGCGTCATTTTCATTCAGGTAAGCATCGTCGATCGAAACACCCAGTACTTCTGAAATAAACATATGATGGGTCCCCAATTCAATAATATCTTTTACGCGGCATTCGATGTTTACTGGCGATTCTTCGATGATTGGCGCTTTAACATATTTTGCGGGTGCCGGAGTCAGGTTCATTTCCTTCCATTTATCGTATTTTCGTCCCGAACGAACTCCGCACCAATCAGTGGCTTTAGCCAGGTTCTCGGTCGTCAGGTTAATTACGAATTCGCCGGTTCGCTTGATGATATCGTATGAATGTCTGCCAGGCCGGACCGAAATGTAGCACATTGGCGGATCACTGTTGATGGTGCCGGTCCAGGCAATGGTAATTATGTTGTACTCTTCGGGAGTTTCGCCACAACTTACCATTACAGCCGGTAGCGGGTAGATCATGGTTCCGGGTTTCCAATAGGTTCTTGCCATATGTTCTATTTTATAATTACACTTATTCCTAAACAGAGATTCTTCAGCCGTAAACTGTTTAGGAATGACAGGCGTTTCAAATAACAGGGAGCAACACGGGGCGACTGTGTCGCCCCGTGTTGCTCCTTTCTTATCGGGAAATATATCATTCCGATCCTGCAATAGCTGGAGAAGGAATCTATCAAATTAGTTTAACCGTCAACAAAAAAATCATTCGTTTGGCTGATTCTCCGCCCTAATCCACCGGATCTTTCCAGTCGCCGTTATCACGCAATAACTGTTCGAGTTCCTCTACTGCATTTTCGTACGGAATGTGCCGCTTCACCGGATTTAGCCCTTTGTACAAGTTTACCTTGTTGTTACCTGCTCCCACAAAACCATAGTCGGTGTCGCCCATTTCGCCGGGCCCGTTTACCACGCAGCCCATGATCCCGATCTTCAGATGATCAAGATGTCTGAAATGCTCTTTCACTTTCCGGGTGGTATCGTGCAAGTCAAATAAGGTACGGCCACAGCCCGGGCACGAAACAAATTCGGTTTTTGAAACACGCATGCGGCTGGCCTGGAGAATGCCAAAACTCAGGTCTTTTAACTCGGTGAAAGTAATATTCTCGTGATCGTTCGAAATGCAGATTCCATCGCCGTAACCATCGATGAGCAGGCCACCTAAATCGGCAGAGGCTTTTATCTGCAAATCTTCCAACTGGCTTTCGTTGTATTTGCGGTATAATATTACCGGTACTTTCCAGATGTGTGTTTCGAGCGCCATAAAAAATGCACGGAGTTCGGCCATCGGGTTAGCATTGAAACTTTCGAGAATCAGCACGGTTTTGCGTGTCTGTTTCAGTTTCATGATAATCTCGGGGTGCATATCCATAAAACGGTCGAAGTCGGCTTTACTGGTGCGGATAAACTTCATCCTTCCCCATCGGGTGCTTTCAAACAAATATTCTTCGAGCGAGATCACCGGGTATTCTTCTCCATGAATATCGAGAACTTTGTTTCCTGAAAGGAAATAATCAGGAATAAGTTTCCCTCGGATTGGAATCATTTCGCGCATGCTGCGCTCGCCCAAATCGGCAATTACCACAGGCATTTGCTTACCACCCATGTTTAGTACCGCCCGTGTGTCGCGGCGTTCGTATTCAAAAGGATTGGTTTGCCCCACCATCGGAGCAGTGATTGGTGCGTGGTTCTGGTAACGTTTAAAATGATTGACCAGTTTCATTGCCACCGGAATCTCGTTGATCGGGTGCTCGGTAAGAGAAATACGTACCGTGTCGCCAATCCCATCCGAAAGTAAAGCGCCTACTCCAACAGCCGATTTAATACGCCCGTCTTCTCCTTCGCCGGCTTCGGTAACACCCAAATGGATTGGAAATTTCATGTCTTCCAAACGCATCTTAAAGTTCAGCAAACGAACGGTGTACACCATTACACGCGTATTGCTCGACTTAATGGAAACCACCACATTGGTGAAATTTTCCTTTTTGCAAATGCGTAAAAATTCGAGTACCGACTCGGCAATACCGGCAGGTGTGTCGCCAAAACGACTCATCACCCGGTCGGACAATGAACCATGGTTGGCCCCGATCCGAAGTGCTGTTTTAGTTTCTTTTAATAATTTCAGAAAAGGAACAAATTGTTTTTCAATATTCTCCAGTTCGTTTTTATATTCCTCGTCAGTATAAATCCGGTTCTTGAATTGGGCTCGTTTATCGTAGAAATTTCCGGGGTTGATCCTAACTTTTGAAACATACTGTGCCGCCACTTCGGCCAGCTTCGGGTTGAAGTGAATATCGGCGATCAGAGGATTGTTGTACCCCCGCGAAACAAGTTCCTTTTTAATGACCTGGAGGTTTTCAGCATCGATCATGCCTTTTACCGTAACACGCACATAGTCGGCACCGGCTTTTATAACACTAATGATTTGCTCGACAGTAGCTTCTGTATCCTTGGTATCGGTATCGGTCATGGTCTGTATCCTGATGGGATTATTACCCCCCACCGGAACCGATCCGATCATCACCTCCGAAGTCTCTTGTCGTTGGTACTTTGTGAGATCTTTTATATAGTTGAAATGACGGTCTTTCATCTCATTAATGTTGTTTATTTTCAATGATTAGTACTGTAACTGCCACCCACTACTTTTGGTTTAACAAATTTATTTATTGAACATTTCATTAATTAAATCATTGTAGCCGAGTTGCAAATTTAGCTGAATGCAGCTAAAATAAAAAGAATACCCTATTTTTGTTTTTCTTTAAAGGTTTCATGAGTATAGAAACACGAAATATCACCAAATTGTTCGGGAAGCAACGAGCCCTGGATCAGGTAAATTTAACGATTCAAAAAGGCGAACTGGTTGGTTTTCTGGGCCCCAATGGCGCCGGGAAATCCACGCTGATGAAAATCGTTACCGGCTACCTGCCTGCCGACGAAGGCGAAGTTTGGGTAAATGGCAAAAAAGTGGGTACCGGCCAACTTGAATACAAAAGAGATATTGGTTACTTGCCCGAGCACAATCCGTTGTACCCGGATCTTTACATTCGCGAATACCTAAAGATCAGCGCCGGTTTTTATGGCCTGAAAAATGTAAACCACCGCATTGCCGAAATGATTGAACTGACCGGCCTGGGCGACGAGCAACACAAAAAGATCCGTTCACTTTCGAAAGGTTACCGGCAACGTGTAGGGTTGGCACAGGCCCTGATACACAACCCCTCGATCCTGATACTGGATGAACCCACCACCGGTCTCGATCCTAATCAACTGGAAGAAATCCGAAACCTGATCCGCAACATCAGCCGCGAAAAAACAGTGATCCTTTCATCACACATCATGCAGGAAGTGGAAGCCGTTTGCAACCGTGTGATCATTATCAATAAAGGAAAAATCGTGGCCGACGGCGGTATTTCAGAAGTTCGCAGCGGCAATCTTCAGAAGATGCAAATTGTGGTGGCCGAGTTTCTTCAAGAAATTGAACCCGGAAAGCTTCTGTCGGTTAAGGGCCTTCGAAACGTGGCCCAAAACGGAAAAACCTGGGAACTGGAAGCTGAAGCAGGCCTGGATATTCGCCCAGCTATTTTCGAATTTGCGGTCCAAAACCAACTCACCTTGTTAACACTTCAGCAAAAAAAGCAAAATCTCGAGAGTGTTTTTCACCAGTTGACTCAGAAAAGCCCTTAAAAATATGCCACTTCTATTCGGAACAATTTTAAATAAGTCCTTTTTTATTCCAAAGATGTGTAGTACATTTGCCCTCGCTACGTGGAAGGATTTGAGATTGATTGCAACCACAGAAAAAAATGCTAAAGCAATCGTGCTTTATCTTCAATTTACAATCCGTATTCCCGCAGTCAGAAAAAGTATTGTTAAATCGTGCTGATAGATTTTTCGGCTAAAAATTTTAGGAAAATGCATTATTTATTTACAAGCGAATCGGTTTCCGAAGGTCACCCCGACAAGGTTGCCGATCAGATTTCGGATGCTTTGTTAGACCAGTTCCTGGCCTTCGACAAAAATTCGAAAGTAGCAATTGAAACACTGGTAACTACCGGCCAGGTAGTTGTTGCCGGCGAAGTAAGATCATCAACTTATGTTGATATCCAGGAAGTTGCGCGCAAGGTGATCAACGACATTGGTTACACCAAAGCCGAGTACCGTTTTGATGGCGACTCGTGTGGTGTTCTCACTGCCATTCACGAACAAAGCGCCGACATTAACCGCGGAGTTGACAAGGAAGACAAAGACGACCAGGGCGCCGGCGACCAGGGAATGATGTTTGGGTATGCTGTAAAAGACACCGATAATTACATGCCGCTGTCGCTCGAATTGTCGCACGTAATTTTGCTGGAATTGTCCGTGATCCGTCGCGAACAGGACGTGATGACTTACCTTCGGCCCGATTCCAAATCGCAGGTTACCATCGAGTACAACGAAAACAACGAACCTGTGAAAGTGCACACGATTGTGGTATCGACGCAACACGACGAGTTTGATGCCGACGAACCGATGCTGGCCAAGATCCGCGAAGATGTGATCAATATTCTTATCCCACGTGTAAAAGCGAAATTGCCCAAACGTGTGCAGGCGCTATTTGGCGATGATATTACCTACCATGTAAACCCAACCGGGAAATTTGTAATCGGCGGCCCGCATGGAGATACCGGGCTTACCGGACGTAAAATTATTGTAGATACCTATGGAGGACGCGGAGCTCACGGGGGCGGCGCTTTTTCCGGGAAAGATACATCGAAAGTCGACCGCTCGGCTGCCTATGCCGCACGTCACATTGCCAAAAATCTGGTAGCTGCCGGTATTGCCGATGAAATTCTTGTTCAGTTGGCTTACGCAATCGGAGTAGCCGAACCCGTTGGAGTGTATGTAAATTCGTATGGAAGATCGAACGTGGAATTCTCGGATGGCGAAATTGCCGAAAAAGTAAAAAGCATTTTCGATCTGCGTCCTGCTGCCATTGAAAAAAGACTCGCCCTTCGGAACCCAATTTACCTGGAATCGGCTGCTTACGGTCACATGGGCCGCACTCCGCGTACCATTTCTAAAAGTTTCGAATCACCATATTTTGGAAAAGTTGAGTTGGATGTTGAGTTATTTACATGGGAAAAACTTAATTTTGTCGATCGAATTAAAGAAACTTTCGGAATCTAATTCCGAGGGAAGTGTGAATAATACGCTTCGGGGCGGTTCGTTTATCGGGCCGCCCTTTTTCTTTAAAGATCACTGATTATACCTGCCACACAATCGTCTTCTCTAAGCATAGTGGGAATGAGCGGGAGTAAAAATCTATGTACCTGGTTCTTTCATGATTTCTTATGCTGACGGGTTATTTTCAGGATAATTTTGAAACATAATCTCAATTCGACTCGAATAAACGATTGAAAACAATGTCACCTAAAACCGAAAGTAATGGAAGAGAAACTGATTACCTTAGTGGTTCTGCCGTATTCGAAAGCATTGATTTTTAAAATGCTTTTAAACGACAAACTGATCGACTGTGAGCTCGAAGACATGCACCTTATCCAGGGAGATACCTCGGCAACCGTGAGTGTAAGGATTTTAGAAAAGGACATATCCAAAGCCGTGCGCGAACTCGAAATTTTTCTCGGTCACAAAAAGCCGGAAGACAATGAAGGGGAAAAGCCCGGATTAAAACAGATTCTCGTACCTGTCGATTTTTCACCGGCATCGCGCAAAGCAGCTAAAGTGGCAATAGATATTGCCATTTATTTGAAAACAGACCTCTTGTTTATGCACAGTTTTATTAATCCCATCATTCACTCCATCCCTTACAGCGATATTTATGCATTCGATTCGGGTGCAATATTTAAAATCGAACAGGCAGAAAGCACCGCCAACGAAGATTTCCAAAAGTTTATCCGAAAGCTTTCGGAAGAAGTGGGCGAGAAAAAATGGCGCTCAGTTCAAACCGATTACATCATTAAATCGGGTTACGCCGAAGAAGATATTCTGGCTTATGCCGGAACACATCATCCGCGTTTAATCGTTGTAGGAAGCGGCAGCAACCAATATCCGCAGGGTATCGTAGGAAGTGTTACCGCCGATATCATGTACAATGCCAACGTTCCGGTTTTGGTGGTTCCGATCAATACTCCCGAAATCGACTTTGAGGCGTTGAAGAACGTTTTATATGCCACCAATTTCGATGAAAAGGATTTTGCCGCCATCGAAAAACTCATGAGCATCCTCGAACCGTTCGACATCAGGCTAACTTGTGTGCACGTGGGTGAACCCCGATTGAATGGATGGGACCTTGCCCGACTGGAAGGGATGAAAGAAATGCTGCATAAAAAGTACGAAAAGCAGAATTTCACTTGCATGCTGCTCGAAGGAAACGATGTACTTGATGCAATTGATAAATATATTGAAAACGAAAAGGTGGACATTTTATCGCTAACCACGCACAAGCGGAATATGATTTCGCGCTTGTTCAACCCCAGCCTGGCACGGAAAATGGTATTTCACAGTCATACGCCTTTGTTGATCTTCCATGCCTGAATTTTACTTAAAAAAGTTGCCTGGCGAATTTTAAAACAATAATTGTTGTTTTTTGCAGATTATAAAAAAGCTGTTATATTTGCACCCGCGTTCACAAAGAAATTTCGTTTGAAATAAAGATACATTGCGGGGTGGAGCAGTTGGTAGCTCGTCGGGCTCATAACCCGAAGGCCGTAGGTTCAAGTCCTGCCCCCGCTACTTTCAAAAATCATTAAAGCCTGTAGGGAAATAACTTACGGGCTTTTTTATTTTTCAGTGGGACACATTTGTGACACAATGCGAAGGTTCCTTGTTCTCGTTAATGTTTCGTTGAATGCATCAATAATTCAGCATTTTCAAGATGAAACATCAACGCTTTTCAACAATATGTAATAGAATTCATAAGTGAGTTAGAGGATAATTATCCTCAGTTAATAAATAACAGAATCTCAGAGATAATTTAAGCAAAATGAATTTGTCTCAAACAAAGTTCAGATCATGAAGTTCTTTAGCGTGAATATTGACTTGAAATTAGTCATGTATGTATTTTTATTCGTTTTTATGAAATTTATTAATTTTTAAAAATCCACTTATTGGAGTGGGCTCAAATATTAAAGCTGATGTTTTTGGGTTTTACAAAAAATAAAGCTTGTTTTTGTTGGACAGTCAAATTTAAATTATCGAATTGCTTTAACCGTTACATCTTGGTGGACGAACTCCACTTTTCTTGTGTGGAATTGCGGGAGGGCTTTGTTGTACGATTTCATAAACTCATTGTAAAATGCAGGATCTTATCAATTCTCGGCATATTTGCTACTTAAGTTTGATTGTTATGGAGATATTCAGAAGGATTAATTCCGAATTGCTTTGAAAACGAACGGCTAAAATATGATTGAGAGCTAAAGCCAACCAATTCTGAAATTTCATTTAAGCTCATTTTATTTTGTAAAATAAACTCTGCTGCTTTTTTTAACCGACAGATTTTGATTAAGTCGTTCGGGGTTAGATCAGAGATTGCTTTAATTTTCCGATAGAGTGTTGGTCTGCTCATGTTCATTTTATCAGCAAGCATTTCAACATCCAAATCGGTATTTGATATATTTTCAACTATAATGTCATTTAAATTTTCAAGAAAGTTCTCATCTGCTTTTGAGTGTGCAATTGATTTTAAATTAGCAATTGGAGATTTGAAATAATAGTTCCGAATATTATCACGGTTATTGATTAGATTGGTAATTTGCGCAAGTAAAATGCTGATAGAGAAAGGTTTTTCAATATATGCATCAGCACCCAATTCCAACCCTTCCAGTTTTGTTTGCTGAGTATTTTTTGCAGTAAGTAAAATTATCGGAACATGACTATAATCGATATCTGTTTTTACTTTTTTCAGAAAGCTAAAACCATCCATAACCGGCATCATAATATCACTAACGACTAATTGAATGTTGTAATTATTCATAATTTTCAAGGCTTCTTCGCCGTTTGAAGCTAAGAATACATTATAAATTGTGTTGATTTCATTACCTACAAAATCTTGCATTTCCTCATTGTCTTCAACAACGAGTACATTCTGCCTCGATTCGTCAAAAGAAAATTCATGCTTATGATTTGAAACTAATCTGGTTGGTTTCTGAACTACTTCGCCTAAAACGATCGAATGTTCCTGGTTAACGGGTAATTGTAACCGAAATGTGATAAATTCTTTTTCTGAATCGATTAAAGTCAGGCTGCCCTGATGCATCTCTGCCAATGATCTCGCAAGTGGCAACCCTAGCCCTGTCCCGGATTTAAATTCAGAATTTTCACCTCTAAAAAATGGTTCAAATATTTTCTCCCTGTTAGCTTTTGGTATTTGTTGACCATCATTATTTACTTCAATTACAAAATTCTCAGAACCTTCCAAATAATATAATTTGACCGAAATAAACGAATCAGCATATTTAATGGAATTAAGTAATAAATTGCTCAATATCTTAACAAAGGCGTCTTCGTCAACAGAAACATATAACTCCTTGATGTTTACATCTGCATTGAGACTTAAGTTTTTTTGTTCTGCTGCATCTTTGAATCGGTATAAGTTCTCATTTAAAAGAGGCACAATATCTTTTTTTACGTAATTTAAATGATATCCCTGAAGCTCAGTTTTTCTGAAATCGAGCAACTGATCAACTAATGTTAGTAAACGTCTTGTGTTTTTTTCAACGATATTTATATAGTTCCTGGTGCTGGAGGGTAAATCATTATTATTAATTACTTTCTCAATTGAACCGGTAATCAATGTCAAAGGAGTTCTGATTTCGTGAGCTATATTAACAAAGAAGTTTATTTTGGATTGGTGTAATTCTTTTTCCTTTTTATATTCCAGTTGTTTCATGCTCTGCTCTATTTTTCTCCTGTTTTGTTGTAGAACAATTTTGATAATAAGAAATAGGAAAACCAGAATCAGTATGACGTAAAACAATATCGCTATTTTCGATAGCCACCAGGGAGGGAGTATTTTAATTTTTAATTCTGCCGGAATATCATTCCATTCACCTGCCAAATTTGAACCTTTAACTTTAAATATGTAATCTCCGGGGGCGAGCTTTGTAAAAAAGGCTGATCGTGTATCCTTCAGGTAAATCCAATTATCATCCAGTCCCTCCATGCGAAATGAATATTCAGACATTGAAGGGGCTGTAAAACTGAGAGATGAAAAGTCGATACTAAAAGTTGATTGAGTACTTTTTAAGATAATTTCCTTCGCGAACGATACTGGTATTGTTGTATTTTGCGCTTTAACAGCTTTATCATATACTGTCATATTTGTTAGGTAAACCTGCATTGTCTTATCAAATTCCTGCAAATCCTCAGGATAAAAACTAATTAATCCTTTTACCATTCCAAAATACATTTTTCCGTTTTTGTCCTTCCATGAAGAATTATAGTTGAACTGATTGGTTATGAGTCCATGTTCTTTTTTGTAAACTTTTAACTGGCTGATTTGTGGATTAAGACATACTAATCCATTTGTCGTACTAATCCATAAATTGTTCTTTTTATCGGATAAAATTCGAAACGTAAAATTGCTTGGCATACCGTTGTCAACCGTGTATCGTGTTATCTCATTTGTTTGGCGATTATATTTTTTTACTCCTTCCTGGGTGGCAAACCAAAGATTATTGTTTTCATCTTCCAGAATATCATTTATTGTATTACTGTTGTTGGTTGATATGGTATCATGTTGAAATTTTCCATTTGAACCATCTTTCGGGTTGTAATAATATAATCCTTTATTGAAAGTGCCAGCCCATATAGTTCCTGAATGATCTTCAAGGATACTTTGTATTCTTAAATGACTGGGGAATTCAGAAATAGTCTCGAATCGATCTTGGGTAGAATTATAAGTAAACATCCCATTGGAGGTCCCAACCAATATCATTCCATTGGGAAGTTTTTTCATAATCACAATGGTAACATTATTCCCTACATTATAATGTTTAACAACGTTTCCACTGGGAATATCAATTAAATCAACACCCATCATCGAACCTACCCAGATTTTATTACCGTCAGCAATTAATCCATGCAGGTTTTTGTGAGAAATTGTGTATTTCCCGTTTTGTGTGGTATAATGAGTGAATTTATTTGTAACAGGGTCAAGTTTATTTAATCCTTCATCTTCAGTTGCAATCCAAAGATTGTTGTATTTGTCGGTAATAATATCATGAATGATATCGCCCTTTAACCCATTGGCTTCAGGGTATGCATAATACTTTCGGAAAGGTTGAGTCGGAGCATAATAATTTATTCCTCCTGAATAGGTACCGATCCAAATCCCGTTTTCTTTATCCTTATATAAAGCGGTTAACAGATTGGTTGATAAAGAATATTGATCGTTTTGCCTTTTATTTAATAACATACAGGTATCATTCTTTAGATCATAAATATATAAACCAATTTCTGAGGCAATCCAGACGTCGCTTGAATTTGTTTGAACAAATCCGTGAACATTAATTTCAATTTTTTCAACCTCTTTACTCATTAAATCTTTATAGGTACTTGTCTGAATGTCAAATAACTTTGCTCCATGTGTTGTCGACCCTATAAATAGTAAATTTCTGTTTGAGGATTGATAAATATTTGTAAGCCTTTTTACTTTGTAATTCACAGAGTGAGAAAATAAATTAAACCCCTGAAAATCTCCACTCGTGATGTCGAATTTGTAAAGCATACCATTTGATAAAACTAACCAGATATTTTCAGTGTAAGTATAACAGAAAGACGTAAGATAGCCATTGTCTGGAATTGTATAAACCTGATAATCATCTAATTGAATATTATACTTAACCAGTTTTCCATCGAGGATTAGCCATAAATTATTTGAAGAATCAAAAACAAGATTATCCGTTCTCATGTTCCTACAAAAGGGAATCATGTCAAAATTCTCCTCTTTTTCATTATATCTGTACAAGCCCATAAATGTTCCAATCCACAAATTGCCATCATCATCCTGGGCTAAACTTAAGATCCAATTGTTGCCTATTGGTTTGGCGCCTTCATCTGTATCTCTGAAAGTTCGGAATGAATAACCGTCAAAACGATTCAAACCATCTCGTGTACCAATCCAAATAAAACCATGCTTATCCTGGATAAAACATGCAACATTATTGTTGCTAAGTCCATCTTCTACAAGGTATTGTCTAAAATAATAATTTTCGGCAGCCTCAGTAGCGAAAACAATTGAAAATAAAAACACCAGAATTATAATACAAAATTTCATTTTTAAGCTTTTCTTTTAATTGATAACAGAAGAAGGCTTCTTAAAAATTTTCATGTAGGCAAAGCCCAATTTTTAACATCCTAAAGACGGGCTTAATTTACCTTCAATTTTCCTTTAATTCTTTTAAAATCGTCTAATCATTTTTAATTTACTTCTCGTAAGTGTTTAGTCATCTCCTCAAACAGGCTCTTTTAATTTCATTCATATTCTGAACGTTAGCAGATATTATGAATTACAACGA
>WOYV01000117.1 GCA_011620585.1 Draconibacterium sp. | reverse complement strand
CTTTTAAATTAAAACCTATAGACAACCGAGAAATAATAAGCCCGCGGTTGAATTGCCACCGTGGAATATGGAGTGTTCGCTGCGACAGCTGCTTCGTATTCTTCTTTCGAGAAACTGGCATTGCCGGCAAGTATCTGGCCTAAACTGCCAGGACGTTGAAATGTCATCACTCCATAAGTATTAAATAAGTTGTTGACATTCAGATTAACCTGAAGATTTTTAGCAAAGTTATAACCCGCAGTGTAATCGAATTGCGAGAAAGCCGGAAGCTCAAATACGTTGGCCGCATTTGCCTGACGGCTACCCATATACGACCATCTTAACGATGTAAAAAAGTTCTTCCCGGTAAACATGGGTGTTATATTTACCATTGCTTTTGGGCTATTATCAGCTTCATTTCCGGAATAAGATAATTTGGTGTCATCTTCCGGGCCGTTTGAATTTGCTGCCCAAATTTCATATTCTTCAAGTATCGATTTCTGGAAAGTTGCCACGCCCCTTACACTAAAGTACTTATTGATAAAAATATTGGTTTCAATTTCCACGCCATTCGTTTTATACTTTGCATATGTTTTTGGCGGGAAATAATAAGTTCCGTCTGAATCCTGGAAGATCTGGCCTACCGGAACACCACTCAGCAAACTGTGAAACGGAGTTACAAATAAATTGGATTTTCCGAATCCTGCTTTTAGCCCTAATTCGAACTGTTCGGTGTTTCGCACCTTAGGCCTATATAATTCAAGATTTTGCGGCGTATTCAGTGTGAAATAGAAATCGAGGTCGGGAGCTTTGTTTCCCCTCGAATAACGCCCGTAAACTGCGAGATTGTCGTTGAACTTATAATTTACAGCGGCAGAATAAGAGAAGGTGTTGATGGTATAATTAAACCTGTAAGTTCCCAGAGTGTCAAGTTCGTTGTTATCGTAGGTAGTAAAAATATTGCCATCGGTGCCTCCGCCGGAGAATGGCGAGCCAATTAAGTTAGGCCTGATGTTATGTCCTTTAATATTTACTCTTTCATAACGCACACCCCAGTCGAAAGTTAGTTTCTCAGAAATATTCCAGGTATGGCCGAAGAATAATGCAGTTTGTTTTTGTGTAGCGTTAAAAGAGATAAAGGCACCAAGGTTGCCTGTTCCCTGTCCGACACCAACAGCATTGGTAAACTGATAATCGCCCGATGGCCCGGTGATTGGAACTCCATTACTAATCCCATACAATGGAGTGCCCGAGAATTTCAACGATAATAAATGCGGATGGTTTTCGATGGTTCCAAGAGCAATATCGCCACCCGAATACCGTTGTGCATCGGAATATCCAAAGAATCCACCGAAATTGAAGTTCATGTTTTCGATTTTCTTATTTAAAGAAAAGTGATTCATGAATTCGGTAACAGTATTATCATAATAACTTAAAGGAAACAACAAAATTGAATTTGGTAAGACATCCTGCCCCGGAAGTGAGCTTGAATTAATTACCGGTACTCCCCCTGTTACCGAAACATTGGCAAGTTCTTTTCCGGTTTTTAAATCAGTAAAAGAAAATGCTCCCGGATAACCGGCGGCAAAACCCCCCAGAAAGTAGTATTGTGTTAGGTCGGTTATCGAAGAAGGAATAACACTTCCCAATGTATTGTACAAAACCGTATTATGCGAAAATTTTGATGAATAGGTAATCTTCCAGTCATTATTTAATCTGTGTTCCCACGTCGCGGCAATCGATTTGTATTTATTCTTTACCTGATTTTCAGAGTTAAAGTTGTAGGTCCCGCCGTTTACCAAGTCTTCGCCTGAATATTGAAATGCTTCGGGGAAATTGGTTGCACTGCTGTTAAAGCCGGGCGCCAATTCAGGGTTTTCATAACCCAATGTGAGCATAGGCTGGGCAAATCCGTTTTTATCTTTCAGGTATTTCAGAAATACTTTAACACTGCCTCTTGCATATCTTTTTTCCAGGTTGGCTTTCACCTGCCCACCATCATTCATTGGGTATCCCGGGTATCTTGCTCCTTTGTCGTAACGGTAAAATCCGCCAATATTGTAAAACCAGTTTTTCCCGAGTGGACCTCCGAAATCGGCATCTATTCTTGCAAGGCTGTAAACCCCGTCGCCTAATAATCCGTATTTGGCCCTTACTTCTCCTTCGAATTTATTTCCGCCGGTTTTTGAAACGTAATTGAAAATACCTCCGGGAGCATTTGCCGCAGTAACCGAAGCAGGGCCACCGCGAACCGCATCTAACCTGCCCAATGTTGCATCGGCACGCAGGAAAAAGTCGGGGCCGTAGCTAAAATAAGTAGTGTTGGTTACCGGTAAGCCATCTTCCTGCATCGATACATATTCATACCCGAAACTTCCATCAGTAGAACCAATCGTAATTCCTCGCGATGAAACACTGTTACGTATTTCTCCAACCGATGAGTTCACGTAAACCCCCGGAACATCTTTTAAAAGGTCCGGGGCGCTTGCCGGAACCTGGTTCTCGAATGTTTTGCTGCCAAGTGATGTAATGGCAACAGATGCATCCATTCTTTTCCTTACATCGAATACGCCTGTAATAACCACTTCGTCCAAAGCGCTTACAATTTCAGAAAGTGCAACTGTAAGATTATTTGTGTTTTTATCGACGGTTATCTCCTGTGCTGTGTATCCAACAAATGATACTACCAAAGTAACTGTTCCCTGCGGAACATCGCCCAGCGAAAATTCTCCGTTTTCGTCAGTTATGCTATGAATATTTGTATTTTTTATAACCACGGTAGCATAGGGCAGTTTAGCGCTGTCGGTACCGGTGACTGTTCCGGTAATAGTCCTTGTTTGTTGAGGCATCTCCTTTATCACGGGATAAATTTCTTTGCCCCTGCTGTCTTTTTTCCCAATTGCTATTTGCCGGTCGTAAATTTTATAGGTGTTGTTTGTTCCCTTGAAAACACTGTCGAGTATCTTATCTACTGTCTGGTTTTTTACATTTACCGATACCTTCATGTCGAGATTTACGGCGTCGTTGTAGTAAACAAAAATAAATTCGCTCTGATTTTCAATCTGCTCTATTAATTCTCCAAGGGTACACTCTTTTACGTTAATCGACAACATGGTATTTTGCGAATATCCGTTGTTTGCCAGCAAAGATGCTGTCGATATCATAAGAATCAGGACCGTTAGTTTCATTGTCAGTAATAATCTTTTCAGGTTACATTCAACAGGAACCTGAATCATGTTTTTTTTCATAATTTTGTTTGATGTTTTAGTTGTACTTATACGTTTAGAAAGAGATGCGATTAAAACACGGGCAGGTTATATTGCAGTTATAGCCTGCCTTTTTTTCGCACGATAATTTTGAAAAAGTTTATACCATAGGCATTTAGTTTTAGTATTTAGTTGATAGTATTATTTTCCCGTCTGTGATTTCATATTTAACCGGAGCGATAAAACTCATCACGTCCAGAACCTTGGCAACATCCGTTTTAAGGTCGAGCTTCCCTGTAATCTCCATATTACCCACTTCTTCGCTTTTTGTCTGAATGTTTACATTGTAGTAACGCGACAGTTTTGTTGCAATACTGCCTATACTTTCGTTGTTACAGTTGAGCCAGCCATCTTTCCACGAAATATGTTCGATAATGTTTACCTTTTCAATCTTTGTTTCTCCGGTTTGGTTCGATACCGATAACAACTCGCTTTCTTTCATCAGCACTTTACCGGATCCGGCAATCGCCTGAACACTACCTTGCACAAGCACCACGCTGGTTTGAGCTTCATTCTTGTATGATTTAATATTGAACCCGGTACCCAGAACGCGAACTTCGAGGTGGTCGGTTTCGACATAAAAAGGCCAGTCAGGATTGTGGCTGACACTCAGGTAAGCTTCTCCTTCGATATAAATTTCGCGCTTCTTTTTGTTGAATGCAACGGGATAAATTACCCGGCTCCCCGAATTGATGGTAACTTCCGTTCCGTCAGAAAGTATCAGTGTTGAACGTTTGCCATACGGTACAACAATCTGATTCAGTATTTCCTCCTCTTCAATCTTGCTTTTTTCTTCCTGCTGAATTTCCAGTTTTGAATCGACAACTACCTTTCCGTGGCTGCTGTAATCAAAGGATGGCGATTTTGAGCCGATTATTTTTTCTGAGTTATCAGATAAAATAAGCTTCACTTCATTTCCTGAAGGGTCTATTTTGGCAACCGAGTCAAAGTCGGGGTGCGAACTTTGGCTATTAAGAAAAAACAGCACACTTCCCACACCAGCCAAAACCAGGAAAGAAGCAGCAGCGACCCACCAGCGAACCGTTCTGACTTTTGTTGACGGCGTATCCAATTCAGATTGAACATGGCGCCACATTTCATGGCGCAGCGATTCGTCAATCGGAGGGTTTTTAATGTTTAGCCGTTTTACAATGTATTTGGCGTGTTCAATTTCATCGTTAAAGAAAGGATTCTCTTTAACAAATGTATTCCAGTATTTATCTAATTCAGGGGAAGGTGTGTTTATCCAGTCGATAAAACTCTGGTTCGACAATAGTTCCTGAAATTCTTTATCTAAATCGGGTCGCATAATATGGCTTGCTTTTACCCATTAAAGAAAAAAACAGTTGGTTTGTAACTATCCGAATTCAATTATTTTTTAAAAGACATATAAATATGCAAAATACAGATTAACGCTTTTTATATCGCTGGAATAAAAACAGGAGAAAAACAGATTTTCCCTGTAGGCTTGTCCTTAATTTTTGAAGGGCCCGGTGAATCAGGTTTCTTGATGTTTGGTAGTTCAGGTTTAAAGTTTTTGACAGTTCATCATAGTCAAGGCTCAAAATAAACCGGAGATAAATTGCCTCGCGTTCACGCGGGGCTAACAAATCCATTGCTTTTTGCAGAACATCATCCTCATCTTTTGCGATATTCTCATCTTCAACCAGAATAAAACTGAAAGGTAAATTCTCTAAATCTGCCCGACTATCAATCCTTTGTTCTTTAAGTTTTCTGATTATTGACCTTTTTAAAGAGAGCATCAGGTAAGGCAGGATTTTATTGGTTCGGCTGATTTTCGAACGGGTCCGATATAAGTAAATGAATAAATCCTGGATACAATCTTTTACCAGTTCCTGGTCGGAAGAGATTCTGCAACCATATGCAAATAAATCGGACACCGATTTTTCATAGATCGTCTGAAAAGCAGCTTTATCGCCAGCGATAAAATTTTCCCATAGCTTTTCATCTGTCAG
>WOYV01000073.1 GCA_011620585.1 Draconibacterium sp. | reverse complement strand
TAAAATAAAAAAAATAAACTTGTAAATAAAGAATATTTTTTATCTTTAAAGCCCGTTTCTTAGGGGTGAAAATTCGAATAAAACAAATAAAAATAGCTAAGTATGGAACTAAAAAAATCGCCTAAAGCCGATCTCGAAAGCAAGAGAAATACCTTTATCCTTTTAGGATTGGTTCTCGCGCTTGGCATTACACTTCTGGCTTTTGAATGGACCACCAAACCCAGCAAAGCTGAGTCTCTCGGACAAATTCAGGCCCAGGAAGTTGAAGAAGAGATCATTCCGATTACCCGTGAACAGCAGGTAAAACCTCCACCACCGCCACCGCCTCCAAAAGTTGTGGAGATGTTGACCATCGTGGATAATGACGTGAAAATTGAAAACGAATTGGAAATCGAAGATTCAGAAGCTGATGAGAACACCATTATTGATGTTGCTCCGGTAATTGAAACTACTGAAGAAGAAGAAGCTGAAGAAGCACAAGTATTCTTTATTGTAGAAGACATGCCTGAATTCCCCGGTGGCGATTTGGCTCTACGTAAGTATATCGCCACCGCTATCAACTATCCTGTAATTGCTCAGGAAAACGGAATCCAGGGGAAAGTATATGTAACCTTTGTTGTTGGTAAAGACGGAAAAGTAACCAATGCACGTATTGCAAGGGGCGTTGACCCATCACTTGACAAGGAAGCACTTCGCGTGGTAAACAGCCTTCCAACCTGGAAGCCTGGTAAACAGCGTGGTAAACCGGTTAATGTTTCGTACACTGTACCGATTAACTTCGTGTTGCAATAATACAAAAAGACAATATCTTTGCACTCCTGTTTCGAATGAAGCAGGAGTTTTTTTATGATTATACATGAGCCATGATTGAAACAGCACCGATTACAGAAAAAGCAGTGATAGTAGGGTTGATCAACTCTAGTCAGGATGAGCGCCAGGTAAAGGAATACCTGGATGAACTCGAATTTTTGGCCGACACCGCCGGTGCTGAAGTACTGAAAAAATTCACGCAGAAACTGGATGTGCCAAACAAAGCTACTTTTGTTGGCCCCGGAAAACTCGAAGAAATCGGGAATTACATAAAAGTAGTGGAAGCCGACACCGTTATCTTCGACGACGAACTCTCGGCTACTCAACTCCGCAACATCGAACGTGTGTTGGAATGCAAGGTCCTCGACCGAACCAACCTTATCCTCGATATTTTTGCCAAGCGCGCGCAAACCGCGCATGCCAAAGCACAGGTTGAGTTGGCACAATATCAATACCTTTTACCACGGCTGACAAGAATGTGGACCCATCTCGAACGCCAACGTGGGGGGATTGGAATGCGTGGCCCGGGTGAAACCCAGATCGAAACCGACCGAAGAATTATCCTCGATAAAATTGCCCGTTTAAAAGAACAGCTCAAGAAAATTGATCAGCAAAAATCTACCCAGCGAAAAAACCGTGGGAAAATGGTTCGCGTGGCATTGGTAGGATATACCAACGTTGGAAAATCAACCATTCTGAATATGCTGGCAAAATCAGAAGTATTTGCCGAAAACAAACTGTTTGCAACGCTCGATACCACAGTCCGGAAAGTGGTGGTCGATAACATCCCATTCTTGTTGGCCGACACCGTTGGATTTATCCGCAAACTCCCGCATGGTTTGGTAGAATCGTTTAAATCGACACTGGATGAGGTACGCGAGGCCGACATTTTGTTGCACATCGTCGATATTTCACACCCCGGATTTGAAGAGCAAATTGAAACAGTTGACAGCACCCTGGAAGAGATTGAAGCAGGCGACAAACCAACCATTTATATTTTTAACAAGATCGACGCGTTCAGCTACGAAGCCAAAGACGATGACGACTTAACCCCGCGTACAAAAGACAACTTTACACTCGAAGAATGGAAAAACTCGTGGATGGCCAAACACAATCCACCGGCACTCTTTATTTCAGCCACTCAAAAAGAAAATATTGAAGAATTCAGACAACGTCTTTACGACGAGGTAAAGATTATACACGCGCAGCGGTTCCCGTTTAACGATTATCTCTACGAAATTGTGGAAGAATAAGTAACTTATTTATCGCACCCTTCATCCCCCTTTTTATTCAGACATACCGAATATAAATCGGTCCGTCGGTCTTTTAAGTTGCGAACAGAACCAAATGTGTGCAATTCCTTTAGCAAATCAAGATCGGCATCGGCTACCAAAATCATTTCGGTATTGGCTGTTGCTTCCGCTTTAATTCCATTGGCTGGAAATGAAAAATCGCTTGGGGTAAAAACTACCGATTGTGCAAATTGTATATCCATATTTTCCACCTTGGGCAAATTCCCGACCGATCCAGCAATGGCAACATAACACTCGTTTTCTATGGCTCGGGCACGGGCACAATAGCGAACCCTTGAATAACCATTTTGAGTATCCGTAAGAAATGGGACAAAAAGAATATTCATCCCCTGCTGGGCAAGAATCCGGGGCAGTTCGGGAAATTCAACATCATAACAGATCAACACACCGATAGGGCCACAATCGGTTTCAAATACTTCGATTGTGTTGCCTCCCGATAATCCCCACCATTTTGCTTCATCCGGCGTTACATGTATTTTCTCGTAGGTTTCGTAAGTTCCGTTTCTTCGACACAAAAACCCAACATTATAAAGTTTATCCTCTTTCAACTGGGGCATGCTGCCTGTAATAATATTAATGTTGTACGAAATGGCCAGTTTCAGGAATCGCTCCCTTATATCTTCGGTATATTCTGAAAGTTTTCGGATTGCTTCCGCCTCCGAAAGATGGTTGTAATCGGCCATTAACGGCGCATTAAAAAACTCGGGAAAGAGTACAAAATCGCTTTTATAGCTCGAAACCGCATCTACAAAATACTCGACTTGTGTAAAAAGCTCATTGATGTCTTTGTACAAGCGCATTTGCCATTGAATTAAACCCAAGCGAACAACCGATTTGTAAGCATTTGCTTTATCCGAGGTTTTTTGAAAGTAAATATTATCCCACTGAAGCAAAACTGCATAATCTTTTGATTCTTTATCGCCGGGCATATAACCCTTCAGAACCTTCTTCACGTGAAAATCGTTCGAAAGCTGAAAAGTAAGCGTTGGATCATAAAGTTCTTTAAATTTTACTTTTTGTATAAACTCCTTTGGAGTCATTTCACTGGCATGTAGATGGTAATTAGGGATACGGCCGCCAAAAATGATCGCTTTAAGATTGAGATTTTCGCAGAGTTCTTTTCGTGCATCGTATAAACGCCGACCAATTCTTAATCCACGGTAATCAGGACGGATAAAAACATCAATGCCATACAAGGTATTTCCTTTCGGATTATGGGTATTAAATGTATAATTCCCGGTAATCTCCTGGTAAGTATGGTCATCGCCAAACAATTCGTATTTTACAATTATGGAGAGCGCACATCCCACCACCACATCGTTTACCAAAACAGCCAACTGCCCTTCAGGAAAAATTTTAAGCAATTTCTGAAAATGTGTTTCTTTCCAATAAGCTCCGGGCCAGTTGGGATACGCTTCAATCATCGATTTTTTTAATTCCTCATAATCACCCTCGTTTAAAGGCCGTAATTCTACAGTATCAATTTGTTCCATAATTCCTTTTTTACTTTCGCCTTAAGTTAACAAATAAGTCCAAATATCAGGACAAAAAAACAAAAAGCCCGGCTTGACCGGGCTTTCATATATCTTAATGCAAAATGCTATTCCACTTCTCCATTTGCAACAAGCCATTCGGCAATCTGAACAGCATTCAGTGCAGCACCTTTTTTAATCTGGTCGCCAACGCACCAGAAAGTTATCCCTTTCGGATTCGCAATATCTTTCCGGATTCTTCCCACATACACATCATCTTTCCCGGAAACAAACAGTGGCATTGGGTATTGTTTTTTTGCCGGATTGTCGATTACGGTTAATCCCTCAAAATTATTGAAAGCAGCTTTTACTTCTTCTACCGAAATCTGTTTTTCGGTTTCCACCCAAATAGCTTCGGAGTGTGCGCGAGCTACCGGAATTCGTACACATGTAGCGCTCAATTCAGCTTCAGTGTGCATAATTTTTTTTGTTTCCCAGTTCATTTTCATTTCTTCCTTGGTGTAGTCGTTATCCAGGAAAACATCGATGTGCGGGATAATATTCATAGCAAGCTGGTACGGAAATTTACTGATGGTCGGCTCATCTCCGTTTGCAACCTCTTTAATCTGGTTTTCGAGTTCGGCAATACCCTGAGCGCCGGCACCGCTTGCAGCCTGGTAAGTAGCCACATGGATGCGTGTTATGTGAGAAAGGTCTTCGATAGGTTTCAGCGCTACTACCATTTGTATGGTCGAACAGTTGGGATTTGCAATAATATTGCGCGGACGATTTCTGGCATCTTCCGGGTTAACTTCCGGAACCACCAAAGGCACATCGTCGTCGTAGCGAAAAGCGCTCGAATTATCAATCATAATTGCCCCAAACTTAGTGATGGTATCAGCAAATTCTTTTGAAATACCGGCGCCAGCCGAAGTCAATGCAATATCAATCCCCTTAAAATCGTCGCCATGTTTGAGTTCCTTAACTGTCAGCTGTTTACCTTTAAATTCATAGGTGCACCCGGCGCTCCGTGACGAACCAAAAATCACCAACTCATCCATCGGGAAATTCCTCTCTGCGAGCACCTTCAGGAACTCCTGCCCTACGGCACCGCTCACGCCAACAACTGCAACTCTCATTTTTAATACGTTTAATAATTTAAAGTCCTAGCTATCAAAAAAGTGCGCTAAAGTTAGTATTTTGCAAATAATTGAGAATGTTATGGTACCCAATCTTCTAAAATTATTAACATTCCTGACTTTTATCAGTTCTGTGCAAATACAGGCTCAGGAAATCTGGCGCGAGAGTTTTTCTACTCCCGGGAAAGGAGTCTGGGGAAATGTGGCAGCCTCTTTCCCCGGGTCTGATTTTGAAAACATTACCAACTGGACACTCGATTATAAAAACATTACTCTTGTGGATGAAGATGATTATGCCAAAACAGTTTCCACTTCTGGCGGCCGGTTTGAATGCAGAGACATTGATGGCGAAGTGATCTGGCTGTCGGAGAAAATTGATATTTCGGAATATAAAAATGTGCAGATTCAGTTCTTTGCGCAGGAAACAGGAAGTGGGGACAACAAGGAAACCAAATATTTGAAAGCCTATTATACACTGGATGAACAACAGGATATTCTTTTTGAAATAAATGGAGAAAATTTCGGAAACTGGGGAACCGATACAGTAGTGCAATCCGCTTTAAATGGAAATAACCTACAAATAATTGTTCGAATGGCTAATTTCTATTCAGCCGATAAAGTAATCCTGGATGAAGTGGTAGTGAGTGGTGAAGAGAAGAACCCAATTGCAGTTGAACCTTGCGATGTGCTGATTAATGAAGTGCTTTTTAACCCGGTTCCTGATGGAGAGGATTTCGTTGAGATTTACAATAACTCAGAAAAACTGATTCCGTTAAACAAACTTTTCCTTGCATCGCGCGATAATGAAGGAGAACTTACGCAAATCTACTCGTTGGCCGCTGAAAAGATAGCTTTTAAACCCGGCACTTACCTTGCGCTAACCAAAGATACCAATGGCGTTTTCCCCTGGTTTACGATCGAATGTCCCAAGTGTTTTCTTCAAATGGATAAATTCCCTTCGTTTAACAACGATGAAGATAACGTGGTTCTGCTCAACAGCGATCTGGAAGTGACCGACGAACTGGCGTATTCCGAAAAAATGCACTTGCCTGTTTTTCAGGACCGCGAAGGAGTTTCGCTCGAACGGATTTCATTTGTTGAGTCGACAAATAATCCCAACAACTGGCATTCAGCATCTGCCCTTTCTGGTTTTGGGACGCCTGGTTATCTGAATTCGCAAGCTGCCGACGAACTGTCGGAAAGCGTTTCAATAGTTTTCGAACCCGAAGCTTTTTCCCCCAATGGCGACGGGTACAACGATTTTTATCGCATTCGTTTCGAACTCGATGAACCTGGTTATTTGTGCAGTGTGAAAATTTTTGATGCGCTGGGCAGCCCGGTGGTCACGCTCGCCCAAAATACTTTGCTCGGGACCTCAGCAGAAATAACCTGGGACGGCGCCGACGAAAGTGGCCGCCGACTCCGTCTTGGCGTGTACGTGGTTTGGGTCGAACTCTACGATCTTAAAGGAAATTTAAAACATTTCAAGGACGGTGTAGTTTTAACCGATGTTTTGGAATAGAAGCCCCTCCCAACCTCCCCAAGGGGAGAAGTTAAGATTTACCTGGGAATATTTTCATCCCAGCATTTTAAAAACAAATACCCAAGATACTTAGGTATTAATTTTTTTCTACCTTTAACACATGCAAAAAGAACAATTGTATAAAGGCAGCCTTTCTACCATCGTTTTGAAATTATTAAACGACAAAGGAAAAATGTACGGCTACCAGATTACCCGCGAGGTTGAAACCATTACTGCCGGCAAACTGGTGATTACCGAGGGCGCTCTTTACCCAACTTTGCATAAACTGGAAGCCAAAGGCTTGCTTAGCGTTGAAATTGAGACTGTAAACAACCGCCCACGTAAATATTATTTCCTGACAGAAAACGGGAAAAAAGAAACCGTAACCCTGTTGAACGAAATGAAAGCTTTTATCCGGAATATGAATGTATTGTTAAACCCAAAACCGGCTTAAATGAACCGAACAATTACACTACAAGAAACTGAAGAACTTTTAAAAGTGTGCAAGAACTACGGTGTATTTTTCTACGATGTCCAGATTGAAATCGTGGATCACCTGGCATCTTTAATTGAAGAACAATGGCAGAATAAACCAGAACTTGATTTCCAATCAGCAATGAATAATGCAGTTTCAATGTTTGGCAAAAATAATTTTACTGAATTTGCTCTTCAAAAAGAAAAAGAGGTTAGACGAAAATACAACCGTCTGCTTTGGAGCTATTTAACTGAGTTTTACAGATGGCCAAAAATATTAATTACCATTGCCTTTTCGCTTGGTCTGTTCATTTTATTTGAAATTTTCAACCAAACTGAAATTATGACTTTAGTTTATTCAGGTTTGGTTTTGTTTAGTTATGTAATTTATCTTCTCTTGATTTTCCCCAAATACAAAATTGCTGGCAGATATGGGAAAACATTTCTCTTAGTAGGAAGGCAAAGTCAAATCAATTCTATTATTATTCTTATTTTGCAGGTTCCAAATCTCATTCATTTAACTTTTAATGCATTGCATATTCAAACCATTGAAAACAAATTTGCACTGGCCGGCTTATCATTTTTTATCGTATTTCTGAGTATTTTGCTTTATGCCAATATATTTTTTCTGACAAAAAAAATAAAAGAACATTTTACAGAACAGTTTCCTGAATTTGCAAAATGAGTTGTTTTATGAACCGAACAATTACAAGCGAAGAAAGTCAATACCTCTTTGATTTTTGCCGCAAACATTACGTTTACCATTACGATTTACAGGTGGAACTTGTTGATCATTTGGCTTCGTCAATTGAAGAACAGTGGCACGAAAATCCGCAACTTGAATTTGAATCTGCCCTCAAAAATACCTTTAACAAATTTGGCATTTACGGGTTCAGCAAAATAAAGGAGCAAAAACAAAAAGAGCTGGCCCGGAAATACAAAAGACTGCTTTGGCAGTATTTCGTGGAATTTTATCGCTGGCCAAAAATGCTGATGACACTGGCAATGACTTTGGCGCTGTTTACCGTAGTAAAACTGGTCGATAATATTGCCAGGGTTTTGGCCCCTTACTTTGCACTGCTTGTTATTTTAGGATTTTTGTATCTTATTCTTATTTCACCTAAAAATTTAAAGATTAAAGGGATAGGGAATCAAAAATTTATGCTGATTGAATCTATGAAAAGTATACAATTGGCTGTAATCTTTTTAAGTCAGCTACCCATCTCATTTTTTAATATTCTAAGAGAATTCGAATACTATCAGATAAAACAAAGCTGGTTTCTTTTCTTAATTTCACTTTTTATTATCAGCTTTAACATTATTGTTTGGGGATACCTGATTTACATTCCCCAAAAAGTGAAACAACATTTTGTTGAGCAATTTCCTGAATTTGCTTTGTAACTTTAACTGTTGTCGTATTACTATCAAATAAACCGGAGTCTCAAATCTAAATATCTAAATACTCACGCTAAATAATGAAACGTAACTTCTTCTATTTTGCATGGCGCGAATTTGTGCGATCGGCCACACTCAACAAAAATGTTGCAACCAGGGGAGTCCTTATTTTCCTGGCCCTCTACTTCTCGTTAGTTGGAATTTTTTTAGGGTTTCAACTAACTGAAACGCTGGCTGATGTCCCGAATAAAATTGCAAGCTTCAATTCCATGGTTTTTCTTTATGCCGGGATGGATTTGATCATTCGTGTGATGGTACAAAACCTGCCTACTTTTGGCTTTCAGCCTTTTTTGATTATTCCCGTTAAAAGGAAACGAATTGCACATTACATGCTAAATAAATCGGTTTTGCATTTTTTTAATGTACTACCCCTGTTTTTATTGCTGCCTTTTACGTTCCGGATTGCGCTTAACGAGCTGGGAACAACGGTGCTGGCCGCCTGGTTGGCTTCACTGGTTTTAATGATTTTTGTAAACCATTTTCTGGCTATTTACATTAAGTGGCGCACCAACGAGTCAAATATTTGGTTCTACGGATTTCTGTCGCTGGCTGCAGGCATTTTTGCGATCAATTACTTTGGAATCCTGAATGTAAACGAAACCTACGGGAAAATCTTCGACTTTGTAGTGGCGCACCCAATCGCCGTTCTGATATTCCCGGTTCTGATTGCATTTTTATACCTGCTTAACCAACAATATTTATGGAACCGCTTTTACATCGACGAATTGTCGCAAAAGAAAAAAGAAGGGAAAATTTACAATTTCTCCTGGCTCAACCAGGTGGGGGAATATGGTAAAATGCTGTCGCTCGAAGTAAAAATGATCATGCGGAACAATCGGCCCAGGCAAACTGCATTTATGTCGGTCCTTTTTATTTTTTACGGACTTCTGCTGTATCGCGATTATAAGCCCGATGGCCCGGAAGTAATTATGGTACTGGGCGGTATCTTCATGACAGGAATATTCAGTATGATGTACGGGCAGTTTTTCCCGGCCTGGCATAGCCGTTACTTTCCGCTGCTGATGACGCAAAACGTCAAAATGAAACAGGTACTGCAATCGGCTTTTTTCCTGATGGCAATTACCAATGTTATTTTCTACCTGTTATCGCTTGGGTACATGTTCATCACCGCTCCTAAAGTTTGGTACATTCATTTAGCCATGATGCTTTACAATGTTGGCGTAAACACCTGGGTTATTTTCGCGCTGGGGTTGAACAGCCGAAAATCCATCGACCTCGACCAGAAAGCTACTTTTAATTACCAGGGAATGAGTGTCACCAACTGGCTCATTACGTTCCCGATTCTTTTTGGTCCGATGATCGCTTACGGATTGTTAAGTCTGGCGTTCGGAAAGATTGCTGCGTATACCATCTTAGGGTTATCGGGATTGATCGGGATTATCCTTCACCCACGGTTGATCGATTATTTTACCGGGCAGTACCTGAACCGGAAGCACAAAATGATAGCAGGATATAAAGCCACGTAACTGCCTCTCCCTAACCCTCTCCGAGGGTAAAGGAAAGAGCAATACATGAAAATATAAATTAAATTATAACTAAAAACATTCCCCTTGGGGGAATTAAAAGGGCTAATATGATACAAGTAAATAACTTACAAAAAGAATACAACGGAACCACCGTTTTAAATTTGGCTGAGTTGACGATCAACAGGGGCGAAGTATTTGGCTTGGTAGGAAACAACGGCGCGGGTAAAACCACCTTTTTTTCGCTGGTACTCGACCTCATCCGTGCCAGTCAAGGGAAAGTGTTGATCAACGATATTCCGGTGGCAAAATCGGAAGAATGGAAAGAGATGGTTTCGGCTTATATCGACGAGAGTTTTACTATTGGGTACCTGACCCCCGACGAATATTTCAATTTTATAGGCGAATTGCGCAACATGAACGGACCCGACGTGGCTGCATTTCTTGCCAGGTTTGCCGACTTTTTTAAGGATGAAATTATCGGCAAGAAAAAATACATCCGAAACCTTTCGAAAGGGAACCAGAAAAAAGTAGGCGTTGTAGGCGCTTTGATGGGCAACACCGATGTGATAATCCTCGATGAACCTTTTGCCAACCTTGACCCTTCGTCGCAGTACCAGTTGCGGAACATCATCAAAGAATACGGCAAACAAAATAACAAAACGATCCTGGTTTCGAGCCACGACCTCGATCATGTTGCCGATGTTTGTTCGCGGATTGTCATTCTCGAAAAAGGCGAGATTGTGCGCGATGTTCAAAAAACCAATTCGACACTGGCCGAACTCGAAGAATTCTTTACAGGAGTGAAGGAAGAAAAATCATTCCACGACAATTTATAAATTACCCGGTAACCCTCGTCCTGAAAATAGTTTAGGAAGCGCCGCGATTTTTCCTTATTTTTAAGCGAAAATCGTCAATCAATGGAACATCACGACCAAAATATTAAGCAGGCCTACTCCAAAATGGCGCAGCTGTGCAGCCGTTCGGAACAATGTTCGACCGATATCCGGAAAAAAATTATGGCCTACGAAATAGTCGAGGAAATTGTGGATGAGATCATCGACAAGCTGATCGAAGAGAAATTCCTCGACGATGAGCGATATGTACGTGCTTACGTTAACGACAAATTCAAAATAAACAAGTGGGGCAAATTGAAAATGCGCCATTACCTTCATGCAAAAGGTTTATCCAACGAAGTAATTGAAAAAGGACTGGATTGTATTGATGAAGAAAAATACAAGAACCTGTTGATTAAAACGATGAAGGCCAAGGCCAAAACCATTAAAAACAAAAACAAATTCGAGAAGATGGGACAAATCATCCGGTTTACACAAAGCCGTGGTTTCGAACCCGAGTTGATCCATCGGTACATGAATCTGGCTCTGGAATAAAATACCCCGAAGAAACACAGGAAAACTTAATATCCATTTATGAAAGAAATGAGGTTTGAATACAAAATTTCCCTCGCATATCTCCTTATAGGAGGACTATGGATTTTGTTTTCAGATCAAATTCTGTTTTACTTTACGGCCGACAGTACACTTCTAACGACTTTTCAAACATACAAAGGATGGTTTTACGTTTTGTCCACAGCGCTATTATTCTATATTTTTTTAAAGAAACACCTCAGCAAATTACGATCTACCGAACTTGAATTGGAAAAACACAAAAATCATTTGGAAGAGTTGGTTCTCGATAAGACCAGAAGTTTGGATGCAGCCATTTCAAAACTTAGCACAATTAATGAAGAATTACAGGAAAAAAGCACTTTAATAGAACAACAAAACAGTGAATTACAAAGAGCCTTGCAAGAATTGAAAGAAACCCAGGGCCAGTTGTTGCACGCCGATAAAATGGCTTCGCTGGGTATTATGACAGCAGGAATAGCCCACGAAATAAACAATCCGCTAAATTATATCTCGGGCGGAATTACTGGCCTTGAAAGCTATTTAAGCAAAGAAGAACTGGATAACGAGAAAATAATCCTGTTTATTGATAGCATTAAAACAGGGATCATTCGAGTTGGGTCGATTGTTTCAGGATTAAACCAAATGAGCAGAAATGTTGAAACATACGACGAAAAATGTGATATTCACAGTATAATCGAGAACTGCCTCTTAATCCTTAACAGTCAAATTAAAAATCGGATAGAAATTGTCAAAAACTATTCAGAGCTTGCACCTGTAACAAACGGCAACGTGGGGCAATTGTACCAGGCTTTCTCCAATATTTTGCTGAATGCCTGCCAGGCTATTGAAAACAGAGGGACTTTGACTATCTCAACCGAATTGTATGAAAACAATATTCTTGTCAAAGTAACGGATTCGGGATGTGGCATACCCGAAGAAAACCTCTCTAAAATTACGGATCCCTTCTTTACAACAAAAGAGCCCGGAATGGGCACGGGTCTTGGCTTATCAATTGCCTACAATTTAATTCAGGCGCACAACGGAAAACTCAGTTTTGAATCGGAAGTGAACAAAGGAACCATTGTTACCGTTCAATTACCCGTAATACCACAACAATTATGAAACCCAAGATTCTGTATGTAGACGATGAGCCTATCAATTTAATGCTTTTTGAGGCCAATCTTGATAGAAAATATGAAGTCCTGACAGCCGTGAATGGAAAGAAAGGTTTAGAAATTGTTGCAAGCCACCCCGACATTAAAGTGGTATTCAGCGATATGAAAATGCCGTATATGAATGGGATCGATTTTATTAAAGAAGCCACCAAAATCCTGAAAGGCAGTTTATTTTACATCCTCACAGGTTTTGAAATTACTGGCGAAATACAAGATTCGCTCGATTCAGGATTAATCCGAAAATATTATGGAAAACCCTTCAACCTTCATGAAATATCCAACGAAATTGAAGCAGTTCTTTGCGAATTGTGACGCTGTTATTGACAGGAAGAATGCGTACCAATAAAAAACAGATATTCTCGTTAAAAGATCGCATAAAGAGTTTCACTTACGCTTTTAGTGGTTTAAAAACCCTCTGGCAGGAAGAACATAACTTTCGTATCCACATTTTTGCTGCAATTCTGGCAATCGTTGCAGGAGTTATTTTTAATATTTCTGTAATTGAATGGTTGGCAGTAATACTTTCTGTCGGCCTGGTACTGACAGCCGAGATCATCAATACTTCCATCGAAAAACTGTCCGGCTTTGTTTCTCCTGAAAAACATGAAACAATTAAAAAAGTGAAAGACCTGGCTGCTGCCGGGGTACTGGTTGCAGCCACTTCTGCGCTGATTACAGGATTGATCATTTTTCTGCCGAAACTTCTTACTCTCCTCTCCCTGAACATTGAACTCTGAACTTTTCCTGCTACCTTTGGCAACCATCATTAAAAATATTTTTTACAATGATCTTAAAGGAACAGGTAAAAGACCTTGTTGAGCGCCGGGATGCGCTGAGGAGGCATCTTTGACTACGATGCAAAGTTGATCCAGTTAGAAGAAGAAGAACTTAAAACACAGGACCCCGAATTCTGGAATAATCCCAAAGAAGCAGAAGAACAAATGCGAACAATCCGCGCGATCAAAATTTGGACCGACGGGTATAAAGAGGTCAATACCGCAGTGGAAGATCTCCAGGTAGTGTTCGATTTTTTTGAAGCCGGCGAAGCCACCGAAGCAGAAGTCGATCAGCACTATTCTGAAACCATCGCGAAAATCGAAGAGCTGGAGGCGAAAAATATGCTTCGGAACGAAGAAGACCGTTTGGGAGCAGTTTTAAAAATTAATGCCGGGGCCGGTGGGACCGAAAGCAACGATTGGGCCGATATGCTTTTCAGGATGTACACCCGCTGGGCAGAACAAAACAACTACAAGCTTAAAATTGCCGATATGCAGGCCGGCGACGAAGTTGGGATCAAAAGCTGCACCATAGAAATTGAAGGAGAATATGCCTACGGTTACCTGAAAAGCGAAAACGGAGTTCACCGCCTGGTTCGGCTGTCGCCATTTAATGCGCAAAACAAACGAATGACTTCGTTCACTTCGGTGTATGTGGCACCGCTTGTCGACGACAGCATTGATATTGAAATAAATCCTGCCGATATTAGCTGGGACACGTTCAGAAGCGGTGGCGCAGGCGGTCAAAATGTAAACAAGGTAGAAACCGGCGTTCGCTTAAAACATGCGCCAACCGGAATTACTATCGAAAATACAGAAAGCCGCTCACAACTGGGAAACAAAGAAAATGCGTTGCGTCTTTTAAAATCGCAGCTTTACGAAATGGAATTACGGAAACGCCGCGAAAAAACAGCCGAAATCGAAGCACAAAAAAAGAAGATCGAATGGGGTTCGCAAATCCGGTCGTATGTGCTGCAACCCTACAAAATGGTAAAAGACTTGCGTACCAATTACGAAACCGGGAATGTAAATGCCGTGCTCGATGGGCACCTCGATGGATTTATAAAAGCCTACCTTATGGAATTTGGCGGCGAATAATTCCAAATCTGCACATCGTCTGTTTGGAAATATCGGCTGCTTTTATCATATTGTAAAACTACTTGTTCAATCACTAAAGTTGTGCATATGTTTTCAAACGAAAATTTCATCAATCGCGAGATCAGTTGGTTGTCTTTCAACGAACGTGTTCTTCAGGAAGCTGAAGATCCTGAAACACCGCTGTTCGAACGTATCCGCTTTATCGGAATTTTCTCAAATAACCTCGATGAGTTTTTCAGGGTTCGTGTGGCAACAGTGCGCCGAATGGTCGATATCGGGAAAGACGAAGAGAGCCTTTTAGGCAAATTGACTCCAAAAGAGTTACTCCATCAAATACTCGGGATTGTTCACGAACAGCAAGGAAAAGTGCAGGAAATATTTAAAAATATCCTGATAGAACTGGAAGCGAATAACATTCTCATGGTGGATGAAACCCAGCTCAGTGAAGAACAGGGAGTTTTTGTAAAATCTTATTTTTATGAAAAAGTACTTCCCAACCTGGTCCCTATCATGCTTGGGAAGAATAAATTCCCCTACTTGCGCGACCGTTCGGTTTACCTGGCAATTCGACTCTCGAAAAAAGAAGATCCCAAGGATGTAGCCTATTCGCTTATCCGGGTACCGGGACGTTCAGTCCCCCGCTTCCTTGTTCTTCCGCAAGTAAACGGAAAACAATTTGTTATGATGCTCGATGATATTATCCGCTATTGTTTGAACGATATCTTTTTTTATTTCGATTACGACCAACACGACGCTTACACCATCAAAATCACCCGCGATGCAGAACTTGATCTTGATGATGATATTTCGAAAAGTTTTATCGAGAAAATGAGCAGCAGCCTGAAAAAAAGGAAAAAAGGGAAACCGGTAAGGCTTCTGTACGATCGTTTTATGCCCGACGACCTGCTTCAGTTTTTACTTAAAAAAATGAAGCTGGCAAAAGGAGATGCGGTTCCGGGTGGTCGTTATCACAATCACAAGGATTTTATGAATTTCCCCGAAATCGGGAACCCGCAACATTATTATACCAACATGCCGCCATCACGTCACAAAGATTTACCACCTTTTACCAGTATCTTGAAAATGATGCGGCAAAAAGATATTATGCTGCATTTTCCTTACCATACTTTTAACCATTTTATCGATTTTCTGCGTGAAGCTGCCATCGATCCACAGGTACAGGAAATTGGCTTGACCATTTACCGTGTTGCCAGTTATTCAAAAGTGGTAAACGCTTTGCTTAATGCGGTACGAAACGGGAAAAAGGTGACAGTGGTAATTGAGCTGCAAGCCCGTTTCGATGAAGAAGCCAACATTTATTGGTCGAACAAATTACAGGAAGAAGGCGCCAATGTAATCAATGGTGTTCCCGGGATGAAAGTACACAGCAAACTGGCCTGGGTACAACGCAAGGAAGATGAAAAGATGCGCAATTACGCCTATATCGGAACCGGTAATTTCCACGAAGACACCGCCAGGGTTTATACCGATAAAGGCTTGTTGACGGCCGACCCAAGACTGGCAGACGAAGTGGAAATGGTTTTTAACTTTTTCAAGCAAAATTATTTGCATTTCGACTATGAACACCTGGTAGTGAGTCCGTTTGCAATGCGTAAGCATTTTGAAAAAAACATCGATCGCGAAATAAAGCTGGCCAAAAAAGGAAAACCCGCCTGGATGATTCTGAAAATGAACAGCCTGATTGATCCGGGGATGATGTTAAAGTTGTACGAGGCAGCCCAGGCAGGAGTAAAAATCCAATTGATTATTCGCGGAATTTTCGGATTGCAGATCGGTATCGAAGGATATAGTGAGAACATTACAGCCATAAGTATTGTAGATAAATACCTTGAACATACCCGACTATTTCTTTTTGGCGCCGATGGGGAAGAGAAAATGTACATCTCTTCGGCCGACTGGATGCCACGCAACCTGAACCGCCGGATTGAGGTTGCATGCCCCATTTACGATGAATCGATAAAAGCAGAATTAAAAGAACAGCTTTACATACAATTAAAGGATAATTCAAAAGCCCGGATCCTTGATCCTGAACTTCTGAATAAATATTCAAAAGGAGAAGAAGGTAAAAAATACAGGGCTCAGGAAGACTTTTACAATTACATCAAATCAATTTCAAATTAAAGGTCAGTGGCCCACCTATTGGGCAACCCGGGAAAAATCACTAAACCCGATAATAACTTAAAGATGAAAATTTATCACAACCCACGTTGCGCAAAAAGTCGAGCCGGACTTAAATACCTCGAAGAAAGCGGTCGTGAATTTGAGATCGTGAAATATCTCGAAGAAGGGATATCTGCCAAAGAATTGGGTGATATAATCGCACTCACGGGGAAGAAACCCTTCGACTTTGTGCGTACCCAGGAACAGGACTACAAAGATGAGTTTAAAGGAAAAGTATTGAGCGATTCAGAGTGGTTAAAAGTATTGGCCGAAAATCCAAAGCTACTCCAACGCCCGATTGTTGTTAACGGTGACAAAGCGGTTTTGGGAAATCCACCTGGAAGTATTGATAGTATTTTATAACAATCGCTGATTCTTTTAAACATTTTTCTGCTTGACAAAGGAAAAGTTACTAATTTGTCATTAGTATCATAAGTTGGGAACAATACATTGAACTGTATGAAATTCATGACTTTAAACATGCGGCAGCAATTTTAGCAAAAGAATTTACATATGAATTCAAAGATATTTGTGAAGCTTTATTACGATTCAGATTTCAAATTGAAGACATTCTACTTGCAGGAGGGAATGAGAGTACAATTCCTAAAAAATTTTCAACAATATTACGCCCATTGGAATGGAAAGAAAAAAATTTGAGTGCCGAATTAAATGTCTATGAAGTCAAAGGAACACGCGATAAAGAATTAAAAAGTTCCATACATCATGGCTCGCATAAAGTTGACTACCTTAAAGGAAGGGTAGCTTTTGATTTGGAATGGAATAGCAAAGATCAAACCTTTGATCGTGATCTCTATGCGTTTAGGGCTTTTTTTGAATATGATGCTATTAGCGTTGGCGTACTTGTAACGAGGAGTAATGAACTTGATCCGCTGTTTAAAGAATTAGGCGTTAACTCCAAATATGGAGCAAGTACCACACATATGGGAAAACTGATCCCAAGACTGGAGGCTGGGAGAAATGGAGGTTGCCCTGTAATTGTTTTTGGAATTACTCCAAGATTAATAGAAAATTAGAAATAAAATGGATGCATCAAAAGATTTTTTAGAATATTCACAGGGATTAAAATTCAAAACAATTTTGGCTGATCCTCCGTGGCAATTTCAAAACAGGACTGGTAAAGTTGCACCTGAACATAAAAGACTTTCAAGATATCCAACCATGACCTTGGATCGAATCAAAAATCTGCCAGTGGCTGATGTCTGTGAAGAGACAGCACATCTTTATTTATGGGTTCCAAATGCACTACTTGCTGAAGGGTTACAAGTAATGGAGAGTTGGGGATTTACGTATAAAACTAATCTTATTTGGTATAAAGTCAGGAAAGATGGTGGACCTGACAGACGAGGAGTTGGTTTCTACTTTCGTAATGTCACAGAAATAATCTTATTCGGAGTTAAGGGTAAAAATGCCAGAACATTGCAGCCGGGTAGATCTCAAGAAAATATTATTATTAAACAAAAACGTGAGCACAGCAGAAAACCGGACGAACAATATGCTTTAATTGAATCATGCAGCCCCGGTCCATTTCTTGAAATGTTTGCAAGAGGAAATAGACCAGGTTGGTTTTGTTGGGGAAATCAAGCGGAAGATTATTATCCTGAATGGGAGACCTACAAGAATCATTCGCAACAAAAGAAAATTATTACTGAAACTCGAAAACCTATCCAGAGACACTCAGCAGAACAATTGCAGTTATTAGAAAAAGCTGAAAATTATCTAAAGGAATCATAAAAGCAGGCGATCCCTCAATGCTATTATTTTAGAGAAAATTCAGCGGAAACAGTAACCTTAATATTTTTATCGGGCGAGCTGGTATCGTAAATACCATAAGCCGCCACATCGGTAGAGTAGGGTTCGGTAATCTGAAAAACCCCGGCATTTGCTGAAATTAGTTTATCAACTTTTAAATCGGTAGCGGAAACAATTTCTTCGGCTCTTTCCCTTGCATTTTGAGTGGCTTTGCCCAATAATTTCTTTTTAATATCGTCGAGTTCGGTACTAAAAAATTCCATGGTTGAATTGTCGAAAGTCACACCTTTTTCCACAAATAACATTGGATCAACCGCCAGCTTTTCCACGTTAGTTATCTGATCCGATACAATATAAATCCGTTGTGTCAGCGAGTAACCAATTTGTCCTCCCTGTCCGTATTCGCGGTTCACACTAATTGGAAAAACCTTGAATTCCGATGCTTCAATATCCGTCATTTTCCAAAGTTGCTCAAAATCGCGAAGCTTTTCGGCCATAACCCGGTACCCATTTTCAACACCGTTCATCGAAACCCTTTCAGACAAGGTAACCGACCATTTAACAATATTGCTTTCAAAAGCTTCAGTGGCATACCCAACAACTTTCACGGTTTGTGGTGCCTGCTTCGATTTTAGAACAAACCAACCGAATATCGAAAAAGCTATTACAATAAAAATACCTAAAATAGCAGCTGATGTTTTCTTCATTTCCAAATGTATTATTCTTTAAACCGTTTCTTTTAAAATTATAAAAGAAAAGATAGTGGTGTATATACTTCTCTTATTTCAACGAAAAAGATACAAAAAAACCGGCCACTTTTCAGCAACCGGCTCCAATATTTCCCTCTTCCAAAACCGGGAAGTTCTACAGTCCTAATTTTTCTTTTACCAGACCAGGGATTTCTGATGGCTCTTTGGCTACGGGAACACCTGCTTCGGCAAATGCCTTAATCTTTTCTTCAGCAGTACCCGAACCGCTCGAAATAATCGCACCGGCATGTCCCATTCGTTTTCCGGGAGGAGCCGACTGACCGGCGATAAAGGCAACTACCGGTTTGGTCATTTTTTCCTTGATAAAGCGGGCAGCCTGTTCTTCTGCATCGCCACCAATCTCTCCAATCAATACTACTGCTTTCGTCTCCGGATCGTTTTCATATCTTTCCAGCAGGTCGATAAAATACAAGCCCGAAACCGAGTCGCCACCAATGCCCACGCAGGTAGTTTGCCCCAAACCGCTTTCGGTAAGCATGTTCACCACTTCGTAGGTTAGAGTCCCCGAACGTGAGATCAAACCAACATTCCCTTTTTTGAAGATCATTCCGGGAAGGATCCCGATCAAACATTCGTCCACGGTAATCAAACCCGGACAGTTGGCGCCAATAAGTTTTGTATTATTTTGTTTAAGAATTGGTGTCACTTTTATCATATCCTGAACCGGCACACCTTCGGTGATACACACTACCAGGTCGACTCCGGCATAACTGGCTTCCAAAATTGCATCGCCTGCAAAAGGAGCAGGTACAAAAATTACCGATGCATTGGCGCCGGTTGCTTTTACAGCGTCTTCAACCGTGTTAAATACCGGCACACCCTCTACTTCCATTCCTCCCTTGCCGGGAGAAATACCACCAACAATGTTGGTTCCGTAAGCCTTCATTTTGCTGGCGTGAAAAGCGCCGTCGCGACCGGTTATACCCTGTACTATTACTTTTGTGTCTTTATTTATTAGAATACTCATGTTTTCTTCCTTTTTTTTTTGACAATTACTTCTTGCTTAACTCAATCGCTTTTTTAGCCGCTTCGCTCATTGTTTCCACAGTTGGCAAACCAGTGGTCTTAACAATTTCGAGGCCTTCCTTGGCGTTGGTCCCCGATAAACGGATCACGATCGGGATCTCAGTTTTGATCTGATCAAGCGCTACCACCAAGCCACGTGCAACATCGTCGCAACGGGTGATACCTCCAAAAATATTGATCATAACAGCGGTAACGTTTTTATCGCCGAGTAGGATATTCATGGCTTCCACTACTTTTTCAGGATTTGAAGAACCACCGATATCCAGGAAGTTGGCAGGTTCGCCTCCGTATAATTTGATCATGTCCATAGTGGCCATGGCCAAACCGGCGCCATTTACCATACAACCAATATTTCCATCCAATTTAATGTACGAAAGACCTTTGGCATTGGCTTCGATTTCTTTTTTCTCATCATCGTTCACTTCACGCATGGCCAGAATTTCAGCCTGACGATACAGTGCATTGTCGTCGAAATTCATTTTACCATCGATGGCGATTACCTTTTTATCCGGTGTTAAAACCAATGGATTGATTTCGGCCAGCGAGGCATCGGTATCCACATACAATTGATAAAGTTTCACGAGAATGGCTGCTGCCTGGCGTACTTCTTTTGGGTCGCTGAAAAGTTGAAGTGCAACTTTACGAGCTTGCCAGTCCATTAATCCCATGGTTGGGTCGATCGGCATTCTTATAATCTTTTCGGGCGATACTTTTGCTACTTCTTCAATTTCCACACCTCCTTCAGAGCTGGCCATCAAGGTAACCGATTTGGTATTGCGGTCGTTGATCAATCCAACGTAAAATTCTTTTTCAATGTCAACAGCATCGGCAATCATCACCTTATCCACAGTCAGACCTTTGATATTCATACCCAAAATTTTCTCGGCATGTTCAATAGCTTCGGCTTTTGTATGCGCCAGTTTCACTCCACCGGCTTTGCCTCGCCCGCCCACATGGACCTGAGCTTTTACTACTCTTAACTTGTCGTCTTCGCCTACTTTCTTTTTTACCTCGTCAACCGAATGGCAGACAAAACCGTCCGGCACAGGAATCCCGTACTTCTGAAATAAGTTACGGGCTTGATATTCGTGAATCTTCATTTTTAAAATTTATAGTTATCTAAAATCAGAGTTCAAACCTGTTTTTTAGTGTTCGAGCGGTGGTGAAAAAGATGCTTTTGTGTTCATTTTCAGCACTCTAATCAACCACCGAAAAACAATCGTTAAATGTATTAATTATTTGCCGTTAGAAACCAGTGATTTCTGTTGTTTTTTTATGACTTATAACACATTTACTATGTAACCTATGTCACATATTTACAAAAATCAAACGGAATAAAAATCAATGCTTAACCGGGTTTTAAAATTTCGTTTAGCTTTGCATACAAATTCATACGACGATGAAAGAAACAATCCGACAGGTTATTGAACATGAAGCGCTGGCCGTTCGGAATATTCCGGTTGAAGATGGCATGATCGACGCCATTGAGTTGATATACAGGCAGGTGCACCAGAAACGAGGCAAATTGGTAACCAGTGGCATGGGAAAAGCAGGGCAGATTGCCCTGAACATGGCTACTACTTTTAGTAGCACCGGAACGCCTGCAGTTTTTTTGCACCCCAGCGAATCGCAGCATGGCGACCTGGGTGTGTTGCAGGAAAATGATGTATTGCTGGTGATTTCCAACTCGGGTAAAACCCGCGAAATTATCGAGTTGATCGAGTTGGCAGAAAATCTGTACGCGGGTATTCCGCTGATCGTTATTTCGAGCAACCCTGAAGGTGTTTTGGCGCAAAGTGCCGATGCATTTATTTATACCGGAAACCCAAAAGAAGTGTGTCCGCTGGGATTGTCGCCCACAACTTCTACCACCGTTATGACTGTGATTGGCGATGCCTTGGTAGTATCGATGATGAATAAAATTGGATTTACCAACGAAGATTATGCCAAGCGCCACCATGGAGGCTATCTCGGAAGTAAGTCGCGTTTGCAGGCAAACAGTGATAAAGATAAAAAGGCAGGCCTGACTGAATAAGCCAATACTTAAAAGATGAGAGTTACCAGAGAAAATACGATTGGTTTGATCATTGATATCCAGGAACGATTATTCCCGGTGATGCACGAAAAGGAAAACTTGCTGCAAAATTGCCAAATCCTTATCCAGGGATTAAATGAATTATCTGTTCCACTGCTGGTTACCCAACAATATACACGCGGACTGGGTGCTACACTTCCCGAAATCAGTAAGCTGATACCGGGTTTTAAATCCATTGAAAAAACAACATTTAGCTGTTACGATGTTCCGGAAGTTCGTGAAGAAATAAAGGATAAAAGCGCGCAAAACATTATTCTTTTTGGGATTGAATCGCACGTTTGTGTGCTGCAAACTGCCGTTGATTTAAAAGAAGCCGGTTTTAACCCTGTTGTTGTTATGGATGCAGTTTCTTCCCGCACAACTCAAAATATTGAACTGGCAAAAGAACGCTACCGCCACGAAAAAATAATGATGACTTCCTACGAATCGTTGCTTTTTGAATTGACAAGAACTGCCGGGACCGCTGAATTCAAAACCATTTCGAAACTGGTAAAATAAAATATGTTGGAAGTGTGTGCCATAGCGTCGGGAAGTAACGGAAACTGTTATTACATTGGAAATAATTCTGATGCAGTTTTGATCGATGCAGGGATCAGCGCTAAACAGATTTTCCTCCGCATGAAGGAACGAGGCCTTGATCCGGCTAAAATAAAGGCGCTTTTTATTACTCACGAACATGGCGACCACATACGTGGAGCCAGGGTACTCGGCAAACGCCTCCAGGCTCCGGTTTACATTACGGCCAAAACCTACAATAGCTCCTATAAAAATCTACGCCCCGACTATCCGCGCTTTTTCACACCCGACAATACCATTCAAGTGGGTGATTTCCTGATCCATCCGGTACTGAAAAATCACGATGCAGCCGAACCCTGTTCGTTTCGGATTGAATATAAGAACCGCAACATTGGTGTATTTACCGATATTGGCGAGGCTTGTGATAACGTTAAAAGTCATTTAAATAAATGCCACGGTCTTTTTCTCGAATCGAATTACGATGAAAAAATGCTATGGGAAGGAAATTATCCGTGGCCACTTAAAAAGCGGGTGGCTTCCGGGGTAGGCCATCTGTCGAACAATCAGGCTTTTCAACTTCTGGAGAATCATGCAGGCGAAAACCTAAAGTTTGTATTTTTGAGTCATTTGTCAAAAGAAAACAATACGCCCGAAATCGCTTTAGAAAATATGCAGCCGCTGACACATCGTTTCGAAATTAAACTGGCATCGCGTTACGAAGCCAGCGAAGTGATAAAACTCTAATTATCATCAATAAAAAACCTCAAAATATCTTACGATACCCTGAGATTTTAAAATTGCTATTTTTATTATGTTAGTTGTTCAGCAAATTGTTGCTAAGCGCTTGCAAGGTCGATTTTTTGTGTGAAGTTGGCACCAGCACCGAAATATTGTATTTGCTGCCACCATACGAGATCATGCGGATAGGTATTCCGTTAAGTGCATTGAAAACTTTTGATGCAAAACCCTTTTCTTCCTGAATTATATCGCCAACAATGCAAACAATCGACATATCGGTATCAATTTCCACCGTTCCGAATTTATTCAGCTCCTTTTTTATCAATTCGATGTTGGTGGTATTATCAATGGTGAGTGAAACGGCCACTTCCGATGTCGAGATCATATCGATTGGAGTACGGTGTCTCTCAAAAATCTCGAATATGTTTTTCAGAAAACCATAAGCCATTAACATACGTCCCGAACGGATTTTGATGGCAGTTATTCCATCTTTGGCAGCTACCGCTTTGATTCCCTTTCCGTCTGATTTGTCAGTAATCAGTGTTCCACTGTCGGCAGGGTTCATTGTATTTTTTAAACGGACCGGAATATTCTGAATACGTGCCGGAAGAACCGTTTGGGGATGCAAAATTTTTGCGCCAAAATACGCCAGTTCGGCTACTTCGTTAAACGAAAGTTGTTCGATTTTGCGTGTGTTCTCAACAAATCGTGGATCGTTATTGTGGAAACCGTCAATGTCTGTCCAGATTTCAATCTCTTCCGCGTCGATGGCTGCACCGATTAACGAAGCGGTATAATCGCTTCCACCACGTTGCAGGTTATTGATATTACCATCCGCATCGAGACAGATAAAACCCTGCGTAACATAATATTCAGCCTCGCCCGCCTTTTCGATTACAGGCCTGATGTGTTCACGTATATAAAGCAGATCGGCAGCCTTGTCTTCATCAATTTTCATAAAATCGAGTGCTGGCAACAACCTGGTTACATAACCGTTTTCATTCATCAGCAAAGTAAACAACTGGGTCGAAATCAATTCGCCCTGCGCCAAAATCGTGTTTTCACCCACTTCTCCAAAACTCCCCGATGTAAACGACTTAACCGTATCGAAACTATCTTTTACAACAGCCAGCCCGGTTTTAATATTTGCTTCTGTTGAAAATAACTCATCAACTACTTCCTTGTATTTAGCTTCAAGTTTTCCGATCGCAATACTTGCGCTTTCCTTGTTCTTTTTATGAAGAAAATTTGATATCTCTACCAGGGCATTGGTAGTGCCCGACATAGCCGACAACACAACGATTTTCTTCTCACCGTCGGCAACCAATTTCATAACAGCCCGCATATTTGCTGGCGATCCAACAGACGTTCCTCCAAATTTTAATACCTTCATTTTAATCTCAATATCCTTTAAAATTTTGCGCGACAAATATGAATATTTTTAACTGATAAAAAAAGAATTAGCCACAGAAATGTATAATTATTCACAATAAATGAATATTTATTAGTCTAATAATAATTTCTCAGAGAAGAAATCCACCAGATCTTTTCCCGATTCGTGAACAATGCCGATAGCAGGCGCATAAACCACTGCTTCCACCCCAAGTGAATCGGCCTTTTCTTTTAACGCTTTGGCGTGTAAAGGATGGTGTTGTAATTCATCATCGTTGGTTGGGGTTCCGCCTTCACGGCGGTTATGCACAAAGAAAGGCGGTGCATTTTCATCCATCTTTCCCAGAAAATCGAGCTCTTCCCGAATCTCTGTCAGTGCCCAAAGGTCGATTCCTTCGGCCGATTTTAACCCAAAAGCCCGTGCAATAATAAGCTGTTCTTCCGGGGTCGTATGAAGCGGAAAATTCAGAATTTCTGGCCACAATAAAATATCATAAGTTGCTTGCGTGGCAAAAGCTCCTGCACAACATAATCTGGTCGATTCCTGTAAAATGGGATCTGTACTTTCCAATTCAGCCATATCATCCGAAAAAGCCAGCCACAGCGAAGTTCCCGCACCGGCTGATCCTCCCGAGCATGCTATCTTTGCTTTATCAACATTGTATTTTTGAGCGTTGAACCGAATATATTGCAGACAGCGCTTCGAATCTTTCATGCTCGAAAGGATGCCATACGGAGGTTGATTCATATAACGGTAATTTATACTGGCCACCGAAATTCCGGCCTCTAAAAACCTGATCCAGTCTTCCGAATCATAATACCTCGATTTGTCGCCACTCACAAAACCACCGCCATGAATATAAATTACAAGTGGTGTCGGCCGATCTGATTTCGCCAGCCAGATATCAAAAGTATTCCGCTCGTGCGTTCCGTATTTTTCGTTGCTAAAAGTGGCTTTCACTCCTGCTGCATTAACCGCTTCCAGGGTTTGTACTTCTTCCATAAAATGTGTTGTATTACAACAAATGTATAAATATTGACTGCGGTCCCAAAGAAACGCTCAAAATTTATTTTGAAAGACTATTGTTCAGAAGTTCCCAAAAATGGCGTGCTTTTCGGAATTAAAATAAATGGTAGAGTAAATATTAAAATTTTCCTTGTTGGTAGTGAGTTTGCGTTCCATATATAACACTGGTTGACCAGGTTTTAATTTAAGCAGTTGCCCGATTTTTTCGCCAGGCTTGATGGCTTTTAGTTGTTGTTCGCCACCTACAATTTCGATCTGGTAGTTTTTGCGCAGGATATCGAAAAGCGATTTGTTTTCAAACGAACGCTGTGTGATCCGCGGTAAAAACAAGTTGGGTAAATGGTTGACGTCGTAAAACACAGGTTCATTGTCGACATAACGGAGGCGCTCCATATAAATACAACCTGCCTCCTGCTCGAGTTCCGATAATTCAAAAGCAAAATCTGAGGGCCAGCTTTTTACGATTGGTTTTTGTAAGATATCGGTTTTCAGGTAACGCACACCAATTGCTGAAGCCGTTCCCGAAATGGAAAGAATTCCAATATTCCTTGGCGTTTTCCTGACTATGCTCCCCTTTCCTTGCTTTTTAACGATCAGGCCTTCTTTTACCAGTGTATCGAGCGCCTGTCTCACTGTCGGACGTGTGATCGAATGTGTAGCTGATAATTCATTTTCCGATGGCAAAAGATCGCCTTCGCCATACACCCCGTTTTCGATGTGTTTCCGAAGAATTTCGTATAGCTTCCGATGTTGAGGAATGTTTTCCATTGCAAGCTCAAAGTTAAAATATTTTTAAAATAAACAAAACAACTTGTAAATACAAGTTAAAAAATATAATTTTACAGCCTGAGATTAATGTG
>WOYV01000065.1:9684-26805 GCA_011620585.1 Draconibacterium sp. | reverse complement strand
GTTTTCGGTGGCCTGTAAAACCACCGAACGCCAGTGAGGTTAAGTTCAACAAAGTTTATACAATATTAGTGTTTGTCTTAATATCAATGTGTTTCGCTTTTGCGAAACTTTAGTAATTTAAAAATATCTTCATCCCAATCCTGCAGATTTTCAGTACTTTTGAATCTCACAATTTAAAAATTATGGATTACCAAAAACTTTGTTTCCAAGTACAGGATTTGGCGCGTGAGGTAGGCGTGTTTATCCGTGAAGAACGAAAAAATGTGTCTGCCGATAACATCGAGATTAAAAGCGTTGCCAGCCTGGTAACCTATGTGGATAAAACTGCCGAGAAAAAGATTGTCAGCAAGTTAAGGGAACTTCTCCCCGATTCGGGTTTTGTAGCCGAAGAAGGGACCGCCGGTTCGAACAATGAAAAATATACCTGGTTTATCGATCCGCTGGATGGCACCACCAATTACCTTTTTGGAGTTGCGCCGCATTCGGTCAGCATCGGGTTGGCCGAAGACGGAAAAATGGTTTTAGGCGTGGTGTACGAAATTGGCGCCAACGAAATGTTTTACGCCTGGAAAGACAGTCCGGCTTACCTTAACGGCAAGGAAATACATGCGGCCAAACGTGCCAAAGCCGAAGAAACCCTGATTGCCACCGGATTTCCGTATTACGATTTCGAGCGGATAAACGATTACATTGAAGCTTTACGCTACCTGATGAAACACACACTCGGGCTGCGCCGGTTTGGTTCGGCTGCGGTCGATCTTGCGTACGTTGCCTGTGGCCGTTTCGATGCCTTTTACGAACACGCTTTGCACGCCTGGGATGTGGCTGCCGGGGTATTTATACTTCAGCAGGCTGGCGGAAAGACAACAGACTTTAACGGGGGCGACAACTGGCTTTTTGGCGGCGAACTCATCTCGGCCAGCGAAAGTTTCTTTCCCGAATTTTATGCGCTTATTCATAAATATCTTGGTTCAAAATAAATCCTTATTCATTCGGCGAACTGCCAGCCACCAAATTTTGTATCTTGCAAAAAACAATTTGTTATGGCAGAAAAAGAAATCACCTTGTTGAAAGAACAGCTTTCACGGCTCGACGATCCCAAATTTGAGTTGGAAGCCTGGAAAAATCATTGTTTGATATTTCTGGAAAGAATTTTTGGAAAAGACAGCTCAAAACTTAAACTAATCCGCGATTTGCGTTACGATTACTCAAGTTGGAACCTGCGCGATACCGCCGCTGCCGGAAAAACCAAAGACAAAGACCCTGTAAAAATGCAGGCACGCGAAATTCTGGAAGCCACCATTACCGAGCTCGAACACCTGGGATTACCCGGTAACACCAACGATTCAAAAAAAGTGTGGGCACTACTCGAAGATGAGCTCACCGGAAAACAAACAAAAGAAATTGAAGCCCTGTTAAATTCGGACGACGAACGTAAAACCGAAAAAATAAGTGAGATAATCGAAAAACTTGATAAAGAAAACCTGGCCATCATTCTTGCCAAACTTTTACTGAACAACTAGCCAATGACAGATTCGAAAAAAATTGCCATTGTAATTCTAAACTGGAACGGCGAAAAGCTCTTCCCCGAGTTTCTGCCCTCGATTATTAAACATTCAAAAAGTGAAAATACTGAAGTGATTGTTGCTGATAATGGCTCGACTGATGCTTCGCTCGAACTACTGAAGAAGGATTTTCCGGAAGTGACGATCCTCGATCTGAAAACCAACTACGGATTTGCCCTGGGTTACAATTTGGCGCTCAAAGAAATTAATGCCGAATACTTTGTGCTGGTTAACACTGATGTAAAAGTGTCGGAAGGATGGATAGAACCGTGTATTCAGCAAATGGAAGCCGATGCAAGCATTGCCGCAGTTCAGCCCAAAGTCCTGAGTTATCACCAGCCCGATTTTTTTGAATATGCCGGGGCAGCAGGCGGTTTTATCGATAAATACGGTTACCCGTTTTGCCGCGGACGTATTCTTAATCATATAGAAAAAGACGAAAAACAGTACGACCAGCCGGGAGAAATATTCTGGGCTACCGGAGCCTGCATATTTGTGCGGGCCAAAGTCTTTAAAAACATTGGCGGTTTCGATCACGATTTCTGGGCACACATGGAAGAGATAGATCTGTGCTGGCGGATGAAAAACCTCGGTTATAAAATTGTGTACCAACCCCAAAGTGTGATCTGGCATTTGGGCGGTGGGACGCTTTCGTACGGAAACCCGCGAAAAATATTTCTGAATTTCAGGAATAACCTGTTCATGCTTTTTAAAAACCTGCCCGACTACAAATTCAAGCGAATCCTCTTTATCCGTATGGTCTTAGATGGTGTGGCGGCTGTAAAATTCCTGCTTGGGTTCGAATGGAAAGCCTTTGTTGCCGTTACCAAGGCACATTTCTCGTTTTACCGGAACCTGGAAGAATTGCGAAAAAAACGTCGCAAATTAAAAGCAGATTTAGTTAAAACCGAACACCCCGAGATATACACAAAAAGCATCATGTGGAAATTTTTTGTTCAGAAGAAACATACTTTTAACAGCCTTGATTTTAAACCCGAATAACTATGCAAAAACTCGTTTTTACCGAACCCATTTATACCTACCACATTGATTTTGCAGGACACGTTAACAACATCATTTATGTACAGTGGCTCGAAAATGCCCGGGTAAAACTCATCGAAGCCATGGGGTTGAGCATTGCCCCAATTGCCGACGAAGACAAAATCCTTCCTATCATTACCGAAACAACTATCCGGTATAAAAAGCCCCTTTTCCTGAACGATACAGTTCAGGTAGAAGTATGGGTTTCAGAAATGTTCAACGTTTCAGCCAACTTCAAATTTCGTTTCCTGAATGGAAAGGGGAAACATGTTCAACTGCTCAGCAAAAGGTACTCTTTATTGACAATGAAAGCCAGAAACCTTCCCGAAAAATCGTGAAATACCTTGCCAATTTCCAGAAGTACTATCTGCCTGAAAGTAATTAGAAGATTATTTTATCTTTCTTTTTCCACCAACTTTCTTGCTCAAAACAAAACTCCTCGTAACTTTACGCCGATATTTACGCAATGGGGTGTCCCGATAAGAATCGGGACTGAGATCATACTCAAAGAACCTGATCCGGTTAGTACCGGCGTAGGGAGAGCGATAAGGAATATTTCCTGCCTCATTGGTTAGTTTTAACCAATTAAATTCAAAAATGAAAAAGTTTTATTTGTTGATGCTGCTGCAGTTAACAGCGGTGTTGTCGTTCGGGCAGTTTAGCCTGACCGGGGTTGTTAAAGGCAATGGCGAACCTTTGGCCGGCGCCAGTGTGGTGATCAAACAAAGTCTGTATGGCGTGTCGGCAAAAAGTGATGGTAGTTTCGAATTAAAAAACCTGAAAAAAGGAGATTACATTATCCGGGTTTCGTTTATTGGGTTCGAATCAAGAGACGTGCAGATCAGTTTAGATGCCAATCAAAAAGTAAACATCGAACTTCAACCCGATGTGGTACTGACCGATGAAATCCTGGTGTCGGCAACACGCGCCGGAAGTAAAACGCCGGTGGCTTACAGTAATGTTAGCAACCAGGAGCTCACCAAACGAAACCTGGGACAGGATATTCCCTATCTGCTTCAACTCACGCCATCGTTTGTTTCAACTTCGGATGCTGGCTCCGGGGTTGGTTATACCAATTTCAGAATTCGCGGAACCGACCTGAACCGTATCAATGTTAGTATTGATGGTATTCCAATTTCAGAAGCAGAGTCGCACGGAACCTGGTTTGTTGATATTCCGGATTTGGCCTCATCGCTCGAAAATGTGCAGGTTCAGCGTGGCGTTGGGACTTCGGCCAACGGCGCGGCTGCTTTTGGAGGTTCCATCGATCTGCAAACAAATACATTAAACCGGGAACCATCGGCTGAATACCGTACTTCCTTTGGCTCGTTCAACACAATGAAGAATACGGTTTCGGCGGGAACAGGTTTGCTCGCTGACCATTTTACCGTAGATGTACGACTTTCAAAAGTTAATTCCGACGGATATATCGACCGTGCGACTTCCGATCTTAAATCATTTTTTATTTCGGGCGGATATTACACCAAAAACTCGGTATTAAAAATCAACATTTTTTCGGGTTTGGAAGAAACCTACCAAGCCTGGTGGGGAGTTCCTTCGGTTCGTTTAAACAACGATATGGCAGGGATGCAACAATATGAAGATCATTGGCTGTACACACACGAAGAAACGCAGCACATGATTAATTCCGACAGCCGTACATATAATTACTACACCTACGCGAACCAGGTTGATCATTACCAGCAGGATTATTACCACCTGCATTTTTCGCACCAGTTTAGTGAATACCTGCACCTGAACACCGGACTGCATTACCGCCACGGAAAGGGTTATTACGAAAATTACGAAAGCGATGAAGATTTTGCGGATTACCAGATTCCTTACCCGGTAATTGGTACCGAAACCGTTTACTCCACCGATCTGGTTAACCGGAAGTGGCTCGACAACGATTTTTACGGGTTTGTTTTTGCGTTGAATTATAAAAAAGCACGAACCGATTTCACCCTTGGCGGCGGATGGAATACATACGATGGCAATCATTTCGGAAATATTATATGGGCTCAATACCTGGGCAATGTTGCACCTAACTATGAATGGTACCGCGGAACCGGGTTGAAAAAAGATTTTAATGTGTACGGAAAGTTAAATTATCAGCTATCGGAAAAGCTTAACCTGTATACCGATCTGCAATACCGTGGTATCAATTACGAAATTACCGGTATCGACGACGACCTGCGCAATATTGCACAGGAACACAACTTTAACTTTTTTAATCCAAAACTTGGCTTGTTTTACCAGCTAAGGGATAACCAAAACCTGTACCTCTCGTTTGCAGTGGCCCACCGCGAGCCAAACCGCGACAACTATGTGGATGCCAGCCATGGAGAAGACCCCACTCAAGAAACGCTGTTTGACGGAGAACTGGGATACAAATTCTCGTCACAGAAATTGACTTTTGGCGTGAATTACTACTATATGAATTATAAGGATCAACTGGTGCTCACCGGCCAAATCAACGATGTTGGCGCTCCGATCATGGTAAATGTGGATAATAGTTTCCGTACCGGGCTTGAACTACAGGCAGGTGTTCAGATTGTTAAAGACCTGGTTTGGAACGGCAATGCAACATTTAGTTTAAACAAAATAAAAGACTTTACTGAATATGTCGACGACTGGGACAATGGCGGACAGCAGGCTTTTAACCTTGGAACAACAGATCTTTCTTTCTCTCCAAATGTTATTTTCAACAGCCAGTTTGCTTATTCGCCGGGAGAAAATTTAAATTTTAGCTTTATTTCGTCGTATGTTGGCAAACAATACATCGACAATACTTCGAATGAGGGTCGGATTCTGAATTCGTACTTTATCAACAACCTGAATGCCAACTATACATTCAATACAAAACTATTTGACGAAATTACCCTGCATTTAACAGTGAATAATTTACTCGATCATCAATATGAGTCGAATGCATGGGTGTACTCCTATCTGTACGAGGGTGGACGTTTTAAAATGGACGGATACTTTCCGCAGGCAGGCCGGCATTTTATGGTTGGAATAGATTTTAGGTTTTAGCTACAAGCCAATCGCTGCAAGCTACAAATGAAAACGGCCGCTCTTGAGAGAACGTCCGTTTTTATTTTATTCAAACTTGTTTCTGAAATTTTGTCAGCAAAGATTCTACTCCAGAATCACCTTTCCTTCTATCTCAACAAGCAGATCGGTACGGCAAATATCAGCAATGATATAAACTACCGGAAGGTTTCCGTAGTTTTTCCTGAAAGCACGTTTGATTGCCGGAAAGTCCTTTCGGAATTTTACATACACACGGGCATGATCGTACGTAGGCTCCAAATTTCCATCAGACAAAGTTTTAAGCACTTCTTCTGAATAGAGCCGCCTGATATTATCGATGGTCACCTCGGTTTGCATTGCCGGATCGTCGACACCCATTGTTTTCTCACCAACAATCGAAGCCGTTCCGGAAATAAGAATCAGTTTTTTATCCTGTATCCCGAGGTAGCGGGCGCGTTCGAATTTGGGTGTGGTTTTTAATACACATTCGTCGCCAATCAGTACCTTTTCGCTGTATTTATGAGCCGAGATCTGACCGGGATTGTCTACCGGTTTTGAAATCATTTCTGTTGAAACAACAGCAATAAACTCAATGATAACACCTCCCCGGTTCATTCCAATCCCAGTTGCGGCAGGGTAACCGGTTTCAAGAAAAGCATCTCCATAAAAACGCGAACGAACATTATTGAATTCCTGGTAACGTTGCTCTTCCCCATCAAAACCCAAAATATTTTCGAGGTAGTTCCACTGCCTGATGATATTTTTCATTTCCATTCCGGCCTGAGCGAGCAGACTGGAAAGGTCAGTAAAAGCCATTTCTGCATTTACATGACAAGAAGCATCATGGTTTGACTGCACCATTCCAACTAAAAAGCGGGTATTGCCCTGTTCAAAGATAGCAGCATTGTTATCGCCTATCGAAATGGTTTTCATCTTCCAAACCGAAGGATCGTAATAAAAAGCTTCAATCACGACCTTGCAGGTCAGTGGCGGTTGCGCGATAAAATTTTGCACAAACTTTTCAGTAAACAGTTCATCTACCCTAGCCTGCACAAGTTCCATCAAACCCGCATAATCCTCATCCGATTTGGTATCAACAAAATAATTAAGTTTGAATATCTTCTTACCCGAGTTTATTTTCTTTACCTGCAGCAAACAGTCCTCAATTTGTTCCTTAACCGTTCCACAAGCATGCCCTGGTTTTATATAGATTCTGTCGCCGTGTAAAAAAAACATCCGCAATAGTTTAGATAAGCCCTCAAAAATAGATTTTTTTGGCAGAAAAAAACATGATACTTTCAATAATTTCCACTGGCGGTTCCACCATTCAAAACAGCTTCTGTCGATCCGATCCCCAAACGGTCGGCACCTTGCTCCAAAAAGGCTACTGCTGTGTCCCAATCCCTTATTCCGCCTGATGGTTTTACCTTCATTTTGCCACCTACGGTTTTCACCATTACATCCACATATTCGGGTTTTGCCCCCCCTGGGCCAAAGCCTGTTGATGTTTTTACAAAATCGGCGCCTGATTCGAACGAAAGTTCACAAGCTTTTGCAATTTGCCGAAGTGAAAGAAAGCCACTTTCCTGGATCACTTTCACAATGATTCCGTGTTGATGTGCCACCTCCACCACGGCTTTAATATCTTGCGCCACATAGTCGTAATCGCCCGATAAAAACCGCCCGATATTCATTACCATGTCTATTTCATCCACACCATCCCCGATGGCCTGTTTGGCCTGAAATGCCTTTACAGGCGTTGCATCAGCGCCATGCGGGAAGCTCAAAACACACGACACTTTAACGTCGCTGTTTTTAAGCAATTCTTTAGCTGCGCTGATATCGCAGGGTTTCACACACATGCTGAACACCCCGTTTTCGATACACATCTGTGCATTCTCTTTCAAATCAGCCATGGTTTGGTCTGGCTTCAACACTGCATGGTCGATGGTTTTGGCCACCTGTTCTCTTGTATACATTTATTCTTCAGTTAATGCTTTTACTAAATCCAGGGCTGTTGGAAGATCACTTTCGCGAACAAACAGATCAATGGCAGAAGGAACCCCTCCAACAAAACCTGCTTCGATCCCCTGTTTAAATCCATCTTTTACAAGCGTGAAAATTCCCTGTGCTTCCAGTTCACTCACCAAACGGTTGATAATAATCTCGCCTCCCGTATATATTTTTACGATATTGTCCTCCATTTTTTTTGTTTTTTGATTAATCTTCCATTTCTCTTAAAATCTGCTCAACCTGCTCGTTGGTTTTAGTGAGTTTGTCTTTACAGAATTTTAGCAAAGTAGAAACGCGTTTTACTTTTTCAGCCAGTTCATCCACACCAAGTTCCTCATTTTCAATTTTTTCAAGGATGTTTTCGATCTCGGCCATCGCTTCGTTGTAACCTGCTTTTTTAGCTGTCATTGTCTGATTTTTTAATAATTCGGCTTTTAGTTGTTCCATCGGCGAAGCGGGTTTCGAGTTCTTCACCTTCATCCAGATGTTTTACCGATTTCACTATTTTGCCATCCTTCAAAGTTAATGTAAATCCTCGTTTTAACACATTTTGCGGGTCGAGTAAGCGCACCGTATTTTCATTCATTCGCAAACGTTCGTTCTCGCGGAGTAAATATTTCCTCGATTTAGAAGTGCTGAGGTCGCCCAGGTGCATCAACCGCGCTTCCTGTTTCAGCGCCACTTCCCCAACCACCCGTTTCAATGTGCGTTGCTTGCGGTTGATGTTATTTTTGGCTTCCACCATCCACACCGACGCCGAAGTATCCAACCGATGATTAAGACGGCTAACCTCGTGTTGCTTTTTAAACGAAAACGAATGTACATTCTGCTGCAAGCGGTTTCCGGTTTTATAGAGTTGGTTTTGTTTGTCACGAATAAATTCCGAAACACTTTCGTCGAGAGTTTCAGCCAGCTTCTCCAGCCTCTGATTTTGTTGATCGAGCACTTCGCGGGTTACCTGCACCACGCCATTTTCGAGTTCTATCAGGTGATCGTAAAAACGCTCCATTCCTGCCACCAGAAATTCGGCAACCGCAGTGGGTGTTTTAAGCCTGGTGTGTGCCACCAGGTCGATAATGGTATCGTCTTTTTCATGACCAATTCCGGTAATCACGGGCAAGGGGAACTGTGTTATGTTGATCGCCAGATCATAATTATCAAAACTACCCAGATCGGCACTGGCCCCCCCACCCCGAATAATAACTACTGCATCAAAAAAGTCTTCGTACCTGAAAATGCGTTCGAGAGCCGTGATGACCGAAGGGACCGTTTCTGCGCCCTGCATGTACGCTTCAAAAAGCCTGGTATGAAATATAAATCCGTGTTCGTTGTTCTGTAACTGATCGATAAAATCCTGGTAGCCGGCTGCTGTTGCCGACGAAATAATGGCAATTTTCTGTGGCACAAGCGGCAATTCAAGCTCCTTGTTCATTTCAAAAACGCCTTCGTTCTTAAGCCGTTCGATGATTTCGCGGCGTTGCAGTGCCATATCTCCAACGGTGTAGGTCGGGTCGATGTCTTTAATATTCAAACTGAGCCCAAAAGAAGCATGGTATTCGATGGAAACCTGCACCAGAATTTTTATCCCTTGTGTAAAAGCCTGCCCGGTAGTCGTTTCGAAATAAGGTTTTAAAATGCGGTAGGTGTACGACCAAATGGTAGCACGCGAGCGTGCAGTAATGTTGTTCCCTTCTTTTTCGATGAGTTCGAGGTAGCAGTGACCACTTCGGTTTTCTTTTAGTTCGCTTACTTCGGCTACCACCCAAACCAAGCCCGGAAATGACTCCGCCAAGGCATCGCTGATCAGCTCGTTCAGTTGTGATAAAGTGAGTTTTTGATCCATTTATTTGATCACATTTAATTTAAAACTCTCGCTTGCTGACTTGCCTTTTATACGAAGCACATATATTCCCGTTGTTAAATCCGGAAGATCGCTGATGTTAGTTTTTGGAGCTGCGTTTTTAGCCCAGCTTTTCAGAAGTTGTCCCTGCAACGAATACAAATCGATTTGCAAGTCATCGGGTTTTGCAAAATCAGACCAGATAGAAATCTGATCTTTTACCGGGTTCGGATAAATTTTCCAGTTTGCGGAAGCTGAAATAGTCTCTGCATTTTGATATCCCAGCAACTCGGCTGCGATTTTCATATCCGGGATTCCGTAACCCACCAGCGAATCGGGTGAATTGTACTGACTGGCGCTCATTTCGATGGCTTCCTTTATTTCAACTGCTGTTTTTTCGGGAAACATTTGCCACAACGAAGCTGCCATACCGGCCATCACCGGCGATGAAAAAGACGTTCCACTTACCTGTCCAATCGTTCCTGAAGAAAGCTGCGCGATTGTTCGGTAACCCATGGCTGAGATGTTTGGTTTCACGGCTCCATCGGCAGCCGGACCTGCGGAAGTAAAATAAGCCGGATTCAAATCCTTGTCGACCGCTCCCACCCCAATCACCAGTTCACCATCGGATGGAGCGATAATACGTTGCCAGGAGTTGTCGCGCTCGTTGCCGGCGCTGGTAAATACCAGCATCCCGCGCGAAACCGCAATGTTGGCCGCTTGCGTAACGCGCGTCGTCCTGCCGTCCATATTGGCGTATGAATGATCAGTTGACGGATCGTCAAAAGTAAAGTAGCCCAGCGACGAATTAATGACATCCACGCCTACACTGTCGGCAAACTCGGCAGCTACTGCCCAGTTATCTTCCTCAATGATGAATTCGGAGGCATTGTCTTCCGATCGCAACAACCAGTACGATGCATCGGGAGCGGTGCCGATTAGTTGCCCGGGAACATTTCCACCCATACACGAAAGCACGCTCATACCGTGGTAGTTTGTCGTCCAGATATCGGAGCCGGGTTCGACAAAATCGCGTGTCCCGACAATACGGTTATCAGCCCATAAAGAATCGAAGGCAGGCAATTCGTCAGCCTTGTAAAAACCGGCATCGATCACTGCAATCAGCATTCCATCGCCACGAAAATCCTTCTCATGCAGGAACTGCCCGTTCAACATTCCCACCTGGTATACCGAGGCCTCGTACAAGGCAGTATCGATGGGCATTTCATTTTCAAACTTATTGTGGGCGCTTTTAGTACTTTGACCAGGCCTGGAAAGCTGAACATATTTCACGAAGGACCAGGCTGACAAGCGATCGGCCAGGTCTAAACTGTCGGCTTTAACAGTCATCCCGTTTAGCCATTTCGAGGTATGCACCAACGAAACGCCAAGAGTCAGGACAGAATCGATATAAGACTGATTTACAGGCAGGTCGAGCGAGTCGATCGCGATGTTTTGTTTTGTACGACGTTCAAGCGCTTTATCCGAGAGATACACTTGTGGGTTGCCGAGCGAATACGGTGTGTCGTTCTTATCGGTAAAAGCAATCCAGTAATAGTTCTGAGCCGCAGCGGCAAATATCAGAATAAAGATAAAAACGAATATGAGCAAGCTCCGTTTCATACATTTGGTATTGTGAGTTTACGAAGGCAAAATAACGAAACTTCGGTAAGTTTATCGATACATTTTGTTTTTTAACATGTATTCAGAAGGATCTTCCATAAATTTTTCGGGATCGAGAATCGCATCCTTGTTACGTTCGAGTTCCAGCATTTGCAGGTTATCCAAACTGTCGCGCACCTGGGGGTTCATGATTTTTCCATCCTTATACAACAAGGTGTAGCGAATTTTTCCCTCCTGGTCGTAATAATTCCATTCGCCATCGCGGAGGTTGTTGTGGTAGGATGCTACGAGTTCCTCGCGGCCATTTTCGAAATACACCAGAAAAAGTCCGTCGCGCATATCGTCTTTCATTTTACACTGAAGATAAGGTTCTCCACTTTTGAAAAACACGCGGTAATCGCCGTTCTTTTGTCCGTTTTGCCAATTTGTTTCTTCCATCACTTCGCCGGTGTTGTAGTAGCGGTGTGCCAACCCGTTTTTGATTCCGTGTTCGTATGTTTCGTCAGCAATCAGCCGGTTTTCGTTATAAATTTTCCAGGGGCCTTCTTTCTTTTCGTTCACATACGCGCCTTCGGCCAGTTTTTTCTTCCAAACATCAAAAAGCTGGGTAATGGCGGTATCGCCACGGTATTCGATCAGCGCTTTTACCTGTCCGCCCGGATGGTAACGTTTCCATTCACCAACAGGTTTCCCATCCTTGAAATCACCTTCATACAGCAAACGTCCGTTGTCCTGGCGTTTTTCCCAGTGGCCCTGGCGCAAACCGTTTGCATCGGTTTGATTAAGCTGTGCGGCCATGGTCAGGGGAAACAAGATCAAAAGAATTAACAGGTAACGCATATACTTTTCTTATAGAACGCGAATTTAGGTTTTTATTTTATACCGTCATGCTGCAAATGCTGGTTTGGCAAAAGCTGAAATTGTAACTTTAATGAAGAATTGCTTTGGAAGTAAGAATTCAAATAAGCGCTTTGAATGACTTTTGTGTATTTGATAAAACGAACTTCGTTGATGCTCCTGATACTGCTTCAGTTTTTGTAGGTGCAGGGACAGTCGCACTGGTCGGCTTTGCTGTAGTTTGGCACCGTGTATAACGTGCCAACAAAGCTGAGTATTTCGCAGGAAGGTTATCGGCTCATATTCATCAATTCTGCCAGTTCGGAAACTCCGAATTGTTCATTCGTGATGTTCTCCAAAATAATCGCTTCTGCCTTTTCAATAAAATCTGATCTGATATCTGATGAGTTCAACATTTGTAACTAATCAGTTTGCAAATTAGCAATAGTATTTAAGGAACAGATAACGTTTTGTTTATTTTTTAGGACAGTATCTGTAACCGAGCGTAGGACGGCAAAAATGAAAGCACCGTTTGGAGATTTAAACTGTCCCGATACTTTTTGTTTCACTTTTATGTTTCTGATAGCCCTTTCGGAAGCGTTGTTGTCCGGCGGCACTTTTTGATGGCAAAGGAATGTAAGCAGATAGTGGCGGTATTTGACCAGTCTTTTCTGAAAAGAAACAAGTTCTTCATGTCCGGTGGGCAAACTATATTCCAGCAACTTGTCCAAGCGTTTTTCTATCAACGGCCTTTTAGCTTGGGGGATAAAATAATCGCTACCGTCCATTTGGTTTTTCAAACTTAGAGCGTTTTTGAAAAGTATTTTGCAAATCCTGCTCCATTTATGGTTGTACCTTTCTGTGAGGTAGTTCAAGTCGCGCAGCAAATGTGCCATACATATTTGATGGGACAATGCCGGTGTGTTAAAATGGCTTTTCCAGCAATCGTGTACCAATACGGCATTTTCAAACCCAGCCCCAAAGGTTTCTGTTATGCTCCTTTGTGCCCGGTTGTCTGTTATGGCGATAAAAGTCGCTTCATCATTTTGCCATGTCCATGCCCAATATTTTTCGCTGCCAACTTTCATCCCTGTTTCATCGCTGCCAATAAAACCGCCCATTTCCAAGGCCAATTTGTTTTTTATCATTTCGTATGCAGGTTTGGCTTTTTTTGCCAGTTTGCCCAACAAGTAATGTATCCCACCTTCGCTAATCGGTACATGCAGTACAATAATAACGTAACCCATACACCATGTGCTTGAAACTGCTGCGTGAAGGGGATTTAGGGTCGCGGGCCAAAGCAGCCAGGTACCCGTTAATTTCATCCGGGACAACCTGCTCGGGCAGCTTCCCGAAATGGACGACAAACAACGCTATCCGCCGGATATAATTAGTTAATGTACTTTTGCTTTGTCCACGCAAGACAACCTGTTGTTTCAGCTTCCGGACAACGTTTTCAAACTCAGGAACAAGCACGATGGCCTGCTCAAAGAAAAAAAGATCCCCTCGCGGTCTAAATAGTAATTATTGCTAAACCAACCTTTCCTGATTTACAATCCCAACCCAACGTGCAACCCTAAGCTCATGTGATAACCTTCGGCATGATAGGCAAACTCAAGTACCGGGCCCAAATGAAATTTCCCAACCTCAAATTCATACACCGTCTCAAAATGTAAAGCAAATTCCTTTTTATCAGGATGCGCACCTTCATAAGTTATACCGGGTGTAAAATTTAAGGTTAGTGGATGTAGAGGCTTAAAAGCGCCTTCAAGTCCAAAGAAATTATGTTGGTGATCGTCGAAAACATGTTCGTAAGCCAAACCTAATCCAAATTTTGTATTCGGGAAACTATAAGTGTAATGAACGTGTACAGACGGACTGATTTCTTTTTCGCTAAAAAAATATACCGGGGCAAACGAAACTCCAAGCTCATGGATGCGGTGGCGTTCATCCTCATGTTCATTTTGATGATTGTGAGTTTCTGTTTGAATTTGCTGCGACTGAGCAAAAAGTACCGATACTGAGAATAACAGAAGGGCAACTAAGCCTGGTTTTGAAATCATATTTTGTTCTTCTTAAATTCGAGCTATTAACCCTTTGTCAAGTTAAAATGTTCAATCCATCTAAGATTTCTCTCTTACAAAACAGTTATGTCTTTCAAACTTACCACTGGATAAAAAATAATCTGCGAAATATCATGTAAAAAACTTTTACCGTTAACGTTAACGGTAAAAAATAATTATTAGTTTAGCCCACAAAATTCACATCTAAATCAAAAATTTATGATTCTAGGATTATTAAAAGAATTCGGAACTGAAACCAGGGTTGCTTTGCTTCCTGAAACCGTAAAAGCCTTTACCGACCTGAAAGTGGAGGTATTGGTTGAAAAGGGTGCAGGAGAAACGGCTTTCGCTTCGGATGCTGACTATGAAGCAGTTGGGGCAAAAGTGGTCTTACGTTCTGATGTTTTTGCCAAAGCCGAAGTGCTGTTACAAATTCAGCCTCCGGCTTCTGAAGATAAAGAGAAAATTCAAAATTCGCAGGTTTGGATCAGTGCATTCAACCCGCTGTGGGAAAAAGAACTGGTGGCCTTTTTTCAGAAAAAAGGGATCACAACTTTCAGTCTCGACATGATTCCGCGTACCACGCGTGCACAGGCTATGGACATTTTATCGTCGATGGCAACCGTTTCGGGATATATGGCTGTTTTGGAAGCCGCTTCAAAACTTCCAACTTTTTTCCCCATGTTCATGACAGCCGCCGGAACAATTCGTCCGGCCAACGTTCTGATTTTGGGCGCCGGTGTTGCCGGGTTACAAGCCATTGCCACAGCGCGTAAGCTGGGCGCACAAGTTCAGGTATTCGATGTCCGTTCGGCAGTTAAAGAAGAAGTAATGAGTGTTGGCGGAAAATTTGTTGAAGTAGAGGGCGCTATCGAAGACAAGGCTGCCGGTGGTTACGCTGTTGAACAGACCGAAGAATTCAAAAAGAAACAACAACAAGCCATCAACGATCATGCGGCAAAAGCAAACGTGGTTATCTGCACGGCTCAAATTCCAGGTCGCCGGGCGCCTCTCCTGCTTCCAAAAGAAGCCGTTGAAAATATGAAACCAGGATCGATAATCATCGACCTTGCAGCATCAAGTGGAGGAAACTGCGAACTCACAAAAAACGACAAAACTGTGGTTCATAAAGGTGTTACCATTATCGGGCAATCAAACTATCCGGCACAAAAACCAGTGGATGCGAGCCGTATGCTGGGCAAGAACGTGCTTAACTTTATGAAGTTAATTATTGCTGAAGAAGGGATCATGAACCTGAACTTTGATGACGATATTGTGAAAGGAACCTGCATTACTCATGCCGGTGAAATTTTTAACGAACGTGTGAAATCTGTAATAGAAACAAAATAAAATCAGGAAATATGGAAAGCCTTTTAAGTTTTTTAACCGCGAATAAAGATGCGATATTCATTATTGTTTTATCCGTATTTCTGGGGTTCGAGGTTATTTCGAATGTTCCGTCGGTATTGCACACGCCACTAATGTCGGGCGCCAATGCAATCAGCGGCGTAATTATTATCGGGGGTATCATCCTCGTAGGCCACGCAAGTACCACCCTTGAGTGGGTACTTGGTTCGCTGGCGCTATTTATGGCTACTTTAAACGTGGCAGGTGGATTTGTAGTGACAGACAGAATGCTCGAAATGTTTAAAAAGAAGAAAAAAGCATGAATACTATGATTTTACTAAATACAATGATGCCGGGACAGGTTGTCCTGGAATACAGCTATCTTCTTTCGGCGATCATGTTTGTGATCGGGTTGAAATTGCAGAGCCATCCTGAAACCGCCCGTAAAGGAAACCTGTGGGCAGCAACAGGTATGATCCTACCCATGATTACCACACTTCTCCTGAATCGGGATGAAGCAGGTGAAGCTATTGGGTTAATGAATGTTTTTGCCATTCTGCTGATTATCGCTGCCGGAGCTGTAGTTGGCTCCATTATGGCACGAAAAGTGAAAATGACGGCCATGCCACAAATGGTATCCTTTTTTAACGCCACCGGTGGCGCGGCTTCTGCAGCAGTTGCGCTGATCGAATACAATAAAAATCCGGATCAGGCGCTACTGGTTGGATTGCTCGGACTGGTAGTCGGGAGCATTGCTTTCAGCGGAAGTATGATTGCCTATGGAAAACTGGATGGAAAAGTAGGTGATATTTTCTCCAAAGTGATGACTTATGTGAACCTCTTCTTCATGGCAGTGATCGTGGCCCTTATCCTGGTTGTATTGCTTGCAGGGTTGGATGCGCAAACCCGCACCTACCTCGTTTACGGGTTGTTGGTGATCAGCCTTGTTTACGGTGTCAGCTTTGTGATGCCGATTGGTGGTGCCGATATGCCTGTGGTTATCTCGTTACTAAACTCGTTAACAGGTATAGCGGCTGCCATGGCGGGTTTTATCTATCAGAACGAAGCTATGATTTTAGGCGGTATCCTCGTAGGAGCAGCCGGAACCATTCTTACGCTCCAAATGTGCAAGGCCATGAACCGCTCGCTGATTAATGTGATTGTTGGGGCATTTGGCGGCGGCGGCGTAAGTAACGCACAGGCCCAGGGAAGTATAAAGGAAATTACCCTGAGTGATGCAGCCGTTTTGCTAAGTTATTCACAGAAAGTGGTAATTATCCCGGGATACGGGTTGGCAGTTGCACAGGCACAACACATTGCACACGAACTCGATAATCTGCTTGGGAGTAAAGGCGTTGATGTTCGATACGCCATTCATCCGGTGGCAGGGCGTATGCCAGGCCACATGAATGTGTTGCTCGCTGAAGCCGATGTTCCCTACGAACAACTTGTAGAAATGGACAACATTAACCCGGATATGCCAAATGTTGACGTTGCTATTGTAGTGGGCGCCAACGACGTGGTGAACCCTGCCGCATACGACGATCCGGGCAGCCCGATTTACGGGATGCCAATCATCAACGCTCACCTTGCAAAAAACATCATCATTATGAAACGTGGCATGGGTAAAGGTTATGCAGGTATCGAGAACTTCCTGTTCTTTAACGACAAAACCCGTATGTTGTTTGGCGACGCTAAAAGCACTATGCAAAAGCTGGTTAGCGAGATCAAAACGATATAAATGAGCTGCGAGCTT
>WOYV01000065.1:0-9584 GCA_011620585.1 Draconibacterium sp. | reverse complement strand
ACGATATAAATGAGCTGCGAGCTTCGGGCTGCGAGCTTTGAGCTTTGAACTTTGAGCTTTGTACTTTGGGCTTTGAGCTTTGAAAATGCCATTCTGCAAAGGGGTGGCATTTTTTATTTGTTTCTTACATACAAAAGAGCAGGGTATTTTTTTAAAATCCTTCAACTCACCCCGATTTGACTAATTTTACGCATATGAACAAAATCCGGGTAATACAACAACTCCATCAACTGCTCGACAAAAAGATTGCTGAACTGAAAAGTACGGTGAAAGCCCTTACAGAAGCCCGGAACAATGAGGACAAATGCACCGTTGGGGATAAATATGAAACCGGGCGTGCCATGGCGCAAATGGAACTGGAGAAAAGCCAGGCCCAGGTAATACAGGCCGAAAACCTGAAAACGGCTCTTTCGAGGATTGACATACAAAAAGAATTTACAACAGTGGAGTTTGGCGCCCTGGTGAAAACCAATTCCGGGAATTATTTCTTTTCCATTGCTTTTGGAAAAATTGAAATGGAAGGAGAAACGGTATTTTGCCTCTCCCCTGTTTCGCCGGTCGGGAAAGTTCTGGCCGGGAAAAAACCCGGCGACAGCATCCTGTTCCAGGGCAGTGCAATGAAGATCATAAAGGTGTACTGATAAACTGCCACAGACACCTATCGCATCCCGGTTTCCATCGGGGCCCAAACAGCTTTTTAAGGAGTATATTCGTGAATTGGCCTTTTTGGGTCGGGCGCTGAACCGAAACAAGATCTTGGGATTGCTTTACCTCCTGCGTCGGTTCGCAATGACGGGCACATATTTGCATTTTTATTCAAATTGGCTTAACTTGAAAACAGATTTACTAAAAACCACTTTTAAATATTCATCTTTAAATCTCCAATCATGGAAAACAAAATCGATTTTAAATTACCCGAAACCGTGGTAACCGAGGCTTTAACCGCTGTTAACAACGCCGTTAATGTTCTGAAACCTTACCTGATCGCACTCGGCGCCGACGAACGCCGTGCCCTGCCTAAAATGAGCGACGGAACACAGCCGTTTGTACAAAAATGTCTGGAGTATTGCGTGAGCGACCCGCAGTTTGTTCCCCCCTTCCTTAACATGGAAGGCTTTACCGACGACATGAACGCATGGAACCAGCTAATGTCCATTTTCAGACCGGTACAACAGTTGTGCACCAACCTCGACGACACAACCATGGAAGCCGGTTCGGAAAGTTATGTGGCTGCATTGAGTTACTACAACTCGGTGAAACAGGCCGCCAAAATGAACATACCGGGGGCAAAACCAATTTTCGACGATTTGAAAAAGCGCTTTGCTGCAAATGGAGAGAGAAAATCGCCTGCCCCGGAGATTTTGAGCTAAGCCGACAACCGGACAACAAAAAGCGGGGATTATTAACAGTCACCGCTTTTTGTATGCCTTTGCCGGTGCATCGCTGGCGCGGATAGCCAATTAGGGATGTTCAGAAGTAAGGATATAAACCAGTACTGCTGAAGTTTCGGGACCCGCTTGCGGACCAGTGGATTTTTTACCAACTCCGCCTACCAAAATATGAACCGCAGCCTGCTTTTTCCCGACTCCGGCCATCTTCGAACCAACGCGTGTTGTTTCTTTTCCGGCTATTGTCGGCTCCGGGGCAGCTTCAGTCACTTTTTTACCGGCAGCAGGCAGTCCGGAACTAACCTGGGTTACAAATTATCCTCGCACAGTCGGTTTCGAACCCCGGCGGGTCACCCCGGAGGTGGGGAGGGGTACTTCGGAAGTACCCCCTAAGGGCTCAAAGCCCTGAAGAAAGTGCAGCAAAGGATAAACAGAATAAAAATTTATGGTTATTTTTAAAAAACTAAAAACCAGGAACCGTTGGATACGCTCGCACAAATAAAGCTAAGACATAAACCTGGGTTCCACACCCGAATTGGGCGTATAAACCAAAGTGACAATAGCGAATTGAAAATCAGTATAGCTAAATAAATGCAATTATATATTTTCATTACCGTTGGCAACAAGTGTAAAAAGACAGACACAACAGGCAGATACGATAGTGATAAAATTAAAATAAGAAAGGATTTAGCTTTTTGACAGGACAGTGCAAATTTGATGGAAATTTATTTTGTTTTTTTCTTTCCCCCGCAAAAAAGAAGAAGGAAACCCCACCCACATTGCATACATTGGCAAAGCTACATGAGCCTACGCTAAAACCAAAGCTTTGCCAAAGAGTGCAATCTTGCCAACGCTCACGGTGCAACTTGATAATTTTATCTTATTTTATGAGATAAATTTGTATTTTAGCTGAAAATAATTTGATAGAAATGAATCGAATTAAAGAAGTGCTTGAAGAGAAAGGAATTAAACAGACTTGGTTGGCTGAGAAGTTGGGAAAGAGTTATAATATGGTAAACTCATACGTTCAAAACCGACAACAACCTCGACTTGAAGTACTTTATGAGATAGCAAAAATATTGGATGTAAATCCTAAAGATTTATTGAAAGAAGAATAATGATTAAAGAAACTCAAATAGAAGATAGCTTAATAACCAAACTGACTGACCTGAAATACAGTTATAGGTCGGACATACGGGACAGAGCTTCTCTTGAAAATAATTTCCGTGAGAAATTCCAATCATTGAATCGGGTAAATTTAACTGATTCCGAATTCTATCGATTAAGGGATGAGATTATAAATGCTGACGTTTTTGCTGCTTCAAAACGGCTAAGAGAAATCAATACGTTTATGCGTGAAGACGGAACGCCATTGCATTACACATTAGTGAACATCAAAGACTGGTGCAAGAATGATTTTGAAGTGATCAATCAACTTCGGATAAATACTGAAAACAGCTATCATCGCTATGATGTGATTTTGCTGATTAACGGCATACCCGTTGTTCAAATTGAATTAAAAAGTCTGGAAGTAAGTCCACGCAGAGCCATGCAGCAAATTGTGGACTACAAAAGCGACCCAGGAAACGGATATACCAATTCTTTGCTTTGCTTTATGCAGTTGTTTATTGTAAGCAACCGTGTTAATACCTACTACTTTGCAAATAACAACAATACTCATTTCAGTTTTAATGCTGATGAACAGTTTTTGCCCATTTATCAATTGGCAAGTGCGGACAATAAAAAAATCACACATTTAGACGACTTTTCCGAAAAGTTTTTGAGCAAATGCACATTGGGGCAAATGATTAGCAGATATATGGTTTTGGTTGCAAGCGAACAAAAACTATTGGTCATGCGACCTTACCAAATTTATGCGGTAAAAGCCATTGTGGACTGCATACACCAAAACCGGGGCAACGGCTACATTTGGCACACCACAGGAAGCGGTAAAACGCTGACTTCTTTCAAAGCATCTACTTTACTCAAGGACAATCCCGACATTGAAAAATGTTTGTTTGTAGTTGACCGCAAAGACCTTGACCGACAAACCCGTGAGGAATTTAATAAGTTTCAGGAAAATTGTGTTGAAGAAAACACCAATACAGAAATGTTGGTAAGGCGCTTGCTTTCTGACGACTACGCCAACAAAGTAATCGTTACAACCATTCAGAAATTAGGACTTGCATTAGACCCAACCAACAGGAACAACTACAAGAACCGTCTTGAACCGCTTCGTAATAAACGAATTGTATTCATTTTTGATGAGTGCCACCGTTCACAGTTTGGCGAAAATCATAAAGCTATCAAAGAGTTTTTCCCCAATGCACAGCTCTTTGGATTTACGGGTACACCCATTTTTGAAGATAACGCCACTTACAAACAAATTGACGGAACGGTTGGCTCTTATGTAACAACCAGAGATATTTTTCAAAAACAACTGCACGCTTACACGATTACCCATGCTATAGAAGATAAAAATGTATTGCGATTTCATATTGACTATTTCAAACCCGGGAAAAACATTACCATAGGCAGCACAGAACATAAAACGGCAGTTGTCAATGCAATACTAAAAAAACACGATGCAGCTACGCACAATAAACGCTTTAATGCTTTATTCGCAACGGCTTCTATTAATGATGCTATTGAATACTACGACCTGTTTGTAAAGACAGGGCATGCCCTGTCTCAAGAAAATCCGGATTTTCGTCCTCTAAACATTGCTTGTGTATTTTCACCGCCTGCCAATGGAAACAAAGATGTGCAGCAGTTGCAGGAAGATTTACAGCAGGAAAAAGAGGACAACAAGGTTGAACCCGAAAAAAAGAAGAAAGCCCTGCAAAGCATCATTGCCTGTTACAATGAGCAATATGGGACCAATCACAGCATCAACGAATTTGACTTGTATTATCAGGATGTTCAGCAACGCATAAAATTTCAAAAGTTTAGCAATGCCGACTATTCGCACAAAAACAAAATTGATATGGTGATTGTGGTGGATATGTTGCTTACCGGCTTTGATTCCAAATACCTGAACACCTTATATGTGGATAAGAATCTGAAATACCACGGACTGATTCAGGCATTCAGTCGCACCAACCGTATTTTGAACGACACCAAACCTTACGGAAACATACTTGATTTCCGCCAACAGCAAGCCGAAGTGGACAGAGCCATTGCCTTATTTAGCGGAGAAGACACTGGACAAGCCAAAGAAATTTGGCTGGTTGACCCGGCGCCGAAAATAATTGAGAAGTATCAGGAGGCAGTAAAAGCGATGGAAAAATGGATGGAATCAAAAAACATCGCGGTTGAACCACAGGAAGTTTACAATATAAAAGGTGATGCTGCCCGTATTGAGTTTATCAATCGCTTTAAAGAAGTGCAACGGTTGAAAACACAGCTTGACCAATACACTGACCTGAATGAAAAACAAAAGGAAAAGATAGAAGAACTGATGCCTGAAGAACAATTGCGTTCGTTCCGCAGTTCGTATCTCGAAATTGCCAGGCAATTCAAAAAAGTTCAGCAAAAGGAAGGCGACAAAGCCACTGAAAACATGCAGCAGCTCGATTTTGAATTTGTGTTGTTTGCTTCTGCTTTGGTGGATTACGACTACATCATGAACCTGATTGCCAAATACACGCAGGGCAGCGCAAAGAAACAGAAAATGACCCGTGAACAATTGATTGGCGTATTGAGCAGCAGCGCCAACCTGATGGAAGAACGGGATGATATGATTGATTACATCAATACATTAGAAGTTGGCAAGGGTTTGACTGAACAGGAAATAAAAGATGGCTACCAACAATTTAAAGCGGAAAAAATAGCCAAAAAGTTAGCCCACATTGCACAGAAAAACGGCCTGGAAATTTCTGCATTGCAACAATTTACCGATGGCATTATCAACCGTATGATTTTTGATGCCGATAAATTAAGTGAACTTTTTGCTCCATTGGATTTGGGTTGGAAAGAACGCACCAAACGAGAATTGGCATTGATGAAAGATTTGATTCCACTATTAAAAAAACAAGCCGAAGGGCGGGAAATATCAGGACTGAAAGCATACGATGTCTGAACCACTGATTTATATGATTAAATGATTTAATTTGATAGATATGGAAAATGGAAAGACATTAAAATCTGAGTCATCAGAGAAATCCAATAAACCAGTAGTTCAGACGAATTACAAACATTCTGAATTAACAGGAAAAATTATTGGTTGTGCCATGAAGGTTCATTCTGCATTAGGTAATGGTTTTCAGGAAGTAATATATCAACGGGCATTGGAAATAGAAATGTCGGAGGCAGGAATTGAATTTAGCAGGGAATATGAAATGCCGGTGTATTACAAACAACAACAAATTGGCACAAGACGGGTAGATTTTTTGGTAGAAAGTGTAGTTTCTGTTGAACTGAAAGCAATTACAACATTAGAAGATGTGCATCTCGCACAAGCCATCAACTATTTGGAAGCCTATGATTTGGAAGTGGGCTTACTTATTAATTTTGGCTCAAAGAGTTTGCAATACAAACGACTAATAAACAAGAAATTCAATCAAAAAAATCAAGGTAATCCAAATGTCTGAACCACTGACTGAATGTCTGAACTACTGATTTGTATGATTAAATGATTAAATATAAAAAATAAACGTCTAAACCATTGCTTGATTAAATTATTGATTGTGAAGAAGAAAAAAATCAGAATCATCAAACAAATCAAACAAATCAGTGGTTCAGACAATTGAAAGCGTATGAGTAAGACAAACGAAAATAAATTGGTGCCAAAACTGAGGTTCCCGGAGTTTGAAAAAGATGGGGAATGGAAATTAAATAAAATAGGTAACGTATATTCTTTCATTACTACGAATTCATTTTCTAGAGATGATTTGAACTATATAAATGGAGAAGTGAAAAACATCCATTATGGAGACATTCATACAAAATTTTCGACCCTTTTTGATATTACAAAGGAAAATGTCCCATTCATAAATGAATCAATTCCACTCGATAAATTTAAACAGGAGAATTATTGCAAAGAAAGGGATATGATTTTTGCCGATGCATCAGAAGACCTTAAAGACGTTGGGAAAAGTATAGAATTGGTAAATCTTAACAATGAAAAATTACTTTCTGGTTTACATACTATACTTGCTAGGCAAATCAATGATGAAATAGTTGTTGGATTTGGGAGTTATTTATTTTTGAACGACAAAATTAGAAGGCAAATACAACGAGAATCTCAAGGGGCAAAAGTCCTTGGAATTTCAGCTACAAGACTTTCAAATATCAACATATTTTATCCTCAGAAAACGAAAGAGCAACAAAAAATCGCTGCATGCCTTTCCTCCTTAGATGAATTCATTACCGCCGAGAGCCAAAAGCTGGAGTTGTTGAAAGAACACAAAAAAGGATTGTTGCAAAATCTTTTCCCGCAAGAAGGCGAAACAGTACCAAGATTCCGATTTGAAGAATTTCAAAATTGTGATGAATGGTCCGAAGATACATTACTAAACATTGCAAGTTTTCGTAGAGGAAGTTTTCCGCAACCTTATGGGTTTCCAGAATGGTATGATGATGAAAATGGAATGCCATTCATTCAAGTATTTGATGTAGGTGAAGATTTTCGTTTAAAGCCGACTACTAAAAACAAAATAAGTGAACTTGCTGCAAAACAAAGTGTATTCATTCCAAAAGGAACACTTATCATTACTCTTCAAGGGTCAATTGGTCGTGTAGCAATTACTCAATATGACGCATACATTGATAGAACTCTTCTGCTATTTGAAGAATTTCACAAAGAAATTGATTTAAAATTTTTCGCTTACACGATTTTCCTGCTTTTCGAAATTGAGAAACAGAAAGCGCCAGGCGGTATAATTAAAACCATAACCAAGGAAGTGTTGAGCAGCTTTGTTGTCAAAATGCCATCTATTAAGGAGCAACAAAAAATCGCTGCTTGCCTTTCTTCATTAGATGATTTAATCAATGCCCAAAGCCAAAAAATAGAAGCGCTGAAATTGCACAAAAAAGGATTGTTGCAGGGATTGTTTCCTGATATAAATGATGGCTACGATGGATAAATTTCAAAACAAATACCGCATCCCGTCTGCACGTTTGCAATCCTGGGATTATCGTTGGGCAGGCGCCTATTTTATTACCATTTGCACACAGAACAGGGTACATTATTTTGGTGAAATTGTCAATCAAAAAATGCAATTGTCCCACATTGGCATCATTGCAGATATATTGTGGTATCAAATTCCACATCATGCACAAAATACCGAATTGGGGGCATTCGTGGTTATGCCGAATCATATACATGGGGTATTGATTATTACCAAAAATGAAAACGATAACGCCGTAGAGACAGGGCATGCCGTAGAGACAGGGCATGCCCTGTCTCTACAATCGATCGAACAATCGGATAATCAATCGGATAACCAATCCAATAACCAATCGGAATCCATACCGGAAACAATCGGGAAACAACGTTTTCAAAACATTGGGAAAAATTCCGTTTCGTCCATTATTGGTTCGTACAAATCTGCCGTATCAAAACACGCCCATCATTTGGGATTTGAATTTCAATGGCAAACCCGTTTTCACGACCACATCATCCGTGATGATAAATCATTTCAAAAAATTACAGATTATATTACAAACAACCCTGCAAATTGGCAGGAAGATAAATTTTTCAATGCAGAATAACATGACAGCAAACGAACCGTACAGAGTACAGACTGGGCATGCCCAGTCTCTCATGCCCAGTCTCAAGCCCAATCTCAAGCCCAGTCTCATGCCCAATCACAACTATCTTGGAAACACCCTTTGGAAAATCGCAGACGAATTGCGTGGAGCAATGAATGCAGACGATTTTCGTGATTATATGCTTTCGTTTCTGTTCTTGCGTTATTTAAGCGACAACTACGAAGCGGCAGCCAAAAAGGAATTAGGAAAAGATTATCCCGTTTTAAATGGAAACGGAGGCAAAACATCCTTGTCCATTTGGTATGAACAAAATCAAAATGATATAATAGAGTTTGAAAAGCAAATGCGCCGTAAGGTTCATTATGTTATTCAACCTAAACACTTATGGAATAATATAGCATACCTGGCTAAAACCCAAAGTGAAGACTTGCTTAAAACGTTACAAGATGGTTTTAAATACATCGAAAACCAATCGTTTGAAAGTACCTTTCAAGGCTTGTTTTCGGAAATCAATCTGGACTCTGATAAACTTGGCAAGAATTACCCGGAACGGAACAAAAAATTGTGTGTCATCATTCAGAAAATTGCCGAAGGCATCAATAAATTCTCCACAGACATAGATATTCTTGGTAATGCTTACGAATATTTAATCGGTCAATTTGCAGCAGGTTCAGGCAAAAAAGCAGGTGAGTTTTATACTCCCCAAAGAATTTCAGATATACTTTCTGCCATTGTAACGCTTGATAGTCAAGACCCAAGCAAAGGCCAAAAGAAAAAAATTGAACGAGTGTTGGACTTTGCCTGCGGTTCAGGGTCGTTGTTACTCAACGTCCGCAAAAGAATGATAGAAGCGGGGGGTACAATCGGTAAAATTTTTGGACAGGAGAAAAACATTACCACTTACAACTTAGCTCGTATGAACATGCTTTTGCATGGCGTGAAGGACACAGAGTTTGAAATCCACCACGGGGACACTTTGCTTAACGATTGGGACATCTTAAATGAAATGAATCCCGCTAAAAAAATGGAGTTTGATGCTGTTGTTGCCAATCCGCCTTTCAGTTATCGTTGGGAGCCATCGGAAGCAATGGGAGAAGATTTTCGTTTCAAAAGTTACGGTCTTGCACCTAAATCAGCAGCCGACTTTGCTTTTCTTTTACATGGATTTCATTTCCTGAGTAAAGAGGGAACAATGGCAATCATTCTGCCTCATGGTGTTTTATTCAGAGGCGGTTCAGAACAACGCATCAGAAAAAAATTATTGCAAGACGGAAACATCGACACAGTTATAGGACTTCCTGCAAACTTGTTTTTCTCCACTGGTATTCCCGTTTGCATATTGGTTTTAAAGAAGTGCAAAAAGTTTGACGATGTTTTGTTCATCAATGCCGTTGACCACTTTGAAAAAGGAAAACGACAAAACAACCTGCTGCCTGAACACATCGAAAAGATAGTTGCAACATACCGCGACCGCAAAGAAGA
>WOYV01000042.1 GCA_011620585.1 Draconibacterium sp. | reverse complement strand
CATACGATTTAAGAGAGAAGGCCCTGGGAAAAGAATTGGCGTTGCACGAATTAGGGCGGATTTTTTATCACCTGATTCAACGAAGGGGCTTTCTAAGTAGCCGAAAAGGCAAAGAAGACTCTACCATTTTTACAAAAGGAAAACCTGATGAAAATATTCTGCCAATTAATGAAACAAAAGAGCAAATAGCCAACAAAACTTTGGGTAAGTATCTGAAATCAATCAGTTATCCGGAAGGTAAACCTTATCAAACGATAGTTGATGATGAGGGAAAAGAATTACGGGTGCGTGGAAGATATACGGTCAGGGACATGTATGTCGAAGAATTTGAAAAGATTTGGATGGTTCAGTCGCAATTTCTTGACATTGATAACCGGAAGGTAGAAACCAGAAAAATCAGGGAATTAAAGGGAACGATTTCGTCCACACGAAACAGAAAGAGAATTGAGCATTTAAAAGGAAAATATGGGGAGAATAATGTTCAAATAGCAACTGGTGAAAAGGGAAGAATTAAGGTCATTACAACTGATACACTTCCTTTAAAAGAATATCTTGCCGGGAAAATTGAATTTATTCACGACGAAAACGGAGAAGAAAAACTACAATTTAAAAGCAACGAGAGCGTATTGTTCTGGCAACGTCCGCTACGTTCGCAGAAAGGGTTATTAGCTAATTGCAGGTTTGAAGATAATTTACCCGTGATTAAAGAAAACGGTGACTTTTTACGAAAACAGAACGGAGAAATCCAAACCCGCAGTAAAAAGCCATGCCCGCTTTCTCATCCTGAGTTTGAATTGTTCAGAGCATACCAATTTATTAACAATATTACCTATGGGAAGAACAACAAACTTTCGCCAGAACAGAGAGAAATAGTAGTGGACCTCATAAATAAGAACGATAAGAATTTTGATTTTAGTAAAATTCCCGACGTTCTGAAGCTGAATTATGAAAAATTCAATTTTGACGATAAACAAAAGGTAGCAGGTAATCCAACCATAAAAGCATTAAAACCTTTATTCGAACGAGAAATATGGGAGGAGCACTTCGAAGAAATCTGGCATTGCTTTTATTTTTATGACGATGACGACAGGCTCTACGAAAAGTTAAAGGATTTTGGCTTAAAAAAAGGGATTGAGGCCGTTAAGGGAGTCCGTTTAAAAGAAGGGTATGGGAATGTTTCGTTAAAGGCAATCAGAAATATATTACCGTTCCTGCAAAAAGGTTATCAATACGACCGGGCGGTTATTCTTGGAGGTGTTAAAAATGCTTTTGGAAAACGTTGGGAACACTTTTCTGAATTTCATGATACTATTGAAAAAGAGATTGTAAGTATTTTAAAAGAGGACAACAAAGATGGGGAAGCCATTGAAAAAATAAAGGACCATCTGGCCTCACCGGTATTCAATTATGGTTTTGAAAAAGACGACCCACATTTTCTTCATTTTTACCATCACAGCCAGGAAGTAGAAAAACGGGAAAATTTATTGCCCGAAATCCCCGAAGTTGAAAACCTTCGTAATCCTATTGTTCAGCAGGGATTGAATGAAACGCGCCGTTTGGTCAATTTTCTACTTAAGAAATATCGAAAAATATATGGTTCGGATTTTCATTTCGACAGGATTAATGTTGAAATGGGGCGTGACCTTCGGAATAACAAGGAAGGAAGAAGAGAAATGAGCTTTCGCATTTCTGAAAATGAAAAGAAGAACGACGAAGCCCGCGACCGATTGGCTGAATATGGTTTGCAGCCGTCGAGAGATAATATTCAGAAATATCTTATGTTCAGGGAAATTGAAGAACGGGCAGGTAAGGCACAATGTCCCTATACCGGAAAAACCATCTCGGTGGCTGATTTATTGGGACGGGATAATGCCATTCAAATAGAACATATCATCCCATTTAGTGTTTCGCTCGACGATAGTTTTGGTAATAAAACACTCTGTGAAGCAAATTTTAACAGGGAAAAAGGAGAAAAAACACCTTATCAATTTTATTTATCCAATCCTGATAACAGATTATGGGGAATTCGACAATATAAAAATCCGGAAGATGGATGGAATGACATTGTTGAGCGTGCATTTAGAATATTGCCTTATCGGAAAGCGAAGAGATTTACGATGAAGAAAGAAGATTTGAAAAAATCTGAATTTATCGAGCGCCAGTTAAACGATAGCCGGTACATTGCCAAAAAATCGGTTGAATTGCTTTCACATATTTGTAACGACGTGCGCGTAATGCCCGGACAACTTACTGCAGAACTTCGTCATTTATGGGGGCTAAACAACATTTTGCAGCCTGTTCAGAACCTCGACAGTCATTCTTTTGATGTTGACGGCGAAAACAGCATCCCTCATTATGTCGTTACCAGCGAATCGGGAGAAGTGATAAGTATTCATCGCAAGCAAAACAAAAGGCCGGATACAACTTCAGATGAAATATTGGTAACAGGAAATATTAACAAGAAAAAATTTACATCGAAATATTTCAAAATTGATATGGAGACGCCCGAATTACCCGATGGTAAATACTGGGCAAAACTGAATGTTTCCGAGCCCTTGCAAGTGGTTCCCAAATTTATTGAGAAGCCTCTTTCTGATGAGAAAAGTATCGTTTTTAAGGGAAGCGTTGAAAAAGGGTACTTCAAAAATGACACCTACGGAAGGATAAAAGCTGACGTTGACGACGGTTCTTACTGGGCAAAATTTGAAGTGCTGAAAGTAAAATTCGAGTCGCCTCAAAAAGACAAACAGCCCAAAACCAGCCGTAATCAGGTTTTACTGTTTGGCACTGTTAACAATGGTGAATTCAAATGTTTTATTTATCAATGTGAAACAAATTTGAGGGATGGAAAATATTGGATTATCCTCGACCTCAACCCGGATAATGTTGAGTTTATTCGTTCGGTTAACCCACAGCCTGAAATAAATGACAACGAAATATTGCTTACGGCAACTGTAGATGAAACAGGAGTACTAACGGCTGATTTGGACAGGGAATTTCAGGTTCAAACATCAAAAGGAAGCGGTAAATACTATGTGGTTCTTGAAATACTGTCCAAAGAGCCTGAGTTGTACCGGGTTGAAAACGAATCTCCGGTTTTGGGAAAAGGACAGCAACTGGTGGAAGGAAACATTTGGGTGGATAAATACACCGGCGAAATAAAATTTGACCCCAAAAAGAACCGCAAAGACCACCGCCACCATGCCATTGATGCAATAACCATTGCTTTAACAGAACAAGGTTACCTGCAGCGTTTGAGCGCCTACAATGCCCAACGCAAAGAAAAACAACGGCAAAAACTGGATAGCACTGAAAAATTTCCGGAACCATGGGAAGGATTTCAAAATGATGCTAAAAAGGCTGTTGCGCAAATTTTAGTTTCGCATAAAAAAAACAATAAAACGCTTACAAAAAATAAAAAGGGCTTTAGTGTCAGGGGCCAGTTACACAAGGAAAATGTTTTTGGAAGAAGAAAAGCACCAGGGCAAGAAGAAGCATTTCACCGCAGGGTTAAGATTACCGAACTTCAAAACAATAAACATGTAAACAAGGTAGTTGATGATGCAATTCGAAAACTTATTGAAAATCATCTAAGAGATAATTTGGGCATAGACGTGAAAAATTCTAAAGGATACTCGGTTCCCAAAGACGCTTTTTTCAGGGATGGTAAATGGCAGGTGTATTTGCCGAATAAAAAAGGCGATGACATTCCGATAAAAAAAGTAAGGATTAAAGAAGCATTTGGTAATGCCCTTCAGCTAAAATCAAATTTAAATCAATATGTAAATCCACGGAATAATCATCACGTAATTATTTACAGAGACCATGATGGGAATTTAAGTCAAAGTGCAGTACAGTTTTGGACGGTAGTTGAACGCAAAAGACAAGGAGAAAAGATATATCAGCTTCCCGAAGATGGAGAATCCATAGTTGCCACACTCGAAATAAACGATATGTTTTTACTTGGGTTAAGTGATGAAATGTATGAAACCATAAAAAACCATAAAGCATTGTTGAGCCAGCATTTATATCGGGTGCAAAAGATTTCAGATGGAGATTATTCATTTAGATTCCACCTTGCTTCAAATCTTGAAAAAAAAGAAGAAGAAATCAGAATCCGAAGTATAAAATCATGGCAGGAACAAAATCCGATTAAAGTAAATATCAACATCCTTGGAAATATTGAACGAATTTAACAAATAACCAAACCTTCAGGGGTTCAAAAACCCTGAAGGTTTTAAAATTCAAAACCAAAGCGCGGTTTAACCATACAAAAACCTGATTTTAACATACCAAAATGCAAAAACAATGAACCAAAATAAAATGGCATAATACAAAACCGAACCTTGAACCGGCAAAAACGTTGACCAAACAGTAAAATACCATTTTTGTAAGCGTTTTTCGGTGTTCCCTCTTGCTACTGTCCTGTTTGGGACAGGTATTTCACTTTTTTTTTCAAATTATTTATATCTCTTATTATGAATTTTTATAACCTCACAAAAGAAGAGTATTTGTACCAGGCCGGGTTACGGATTAACAACAGCCTGGGCGACAACAAAGTAAAAACCGCAGTTGCCGGATATGGCTACTCCGAAGAAAAACTAAACGAAGGCCTTGCCCTGTTGCAGGCTGCCGAAAAAATGTACGAAAGCCAGAAAAAAGAGTATGGCGATGTGGATGCCGCCCAAAATGAATTTGCAGGTGCAAAAAAAGAGGCGCACACGGTTTATATGGTAAATTTAAAGATTGCCCAAATTGCATTTAAGAACGATATTCAGGCGCAATCTACCCTCGATTTAAATACCCGGAGGGCATCAACAATTAGCGGCTGGCTAAAACAAACCCTGGGATTTTACCACGCTTTATTAGGTAACGATAACTGGAAAGCCGCGATGGGCGCTTTTGGTATTACGCAGGAAAAACTGGAGGCGGGATTATCAATGGTTGAACAGGTAAATGCAAAAGCCGAAAAAGTTAAAAAAGAAAAAGGCGATGCAGAAAATGCCACCCAGTTACGCGACGAGAAATTTGAAGCGTTGCACGACTGGATTTCGGATTACGAAGAAATTGCCCGCATTGCGCTGGCCGATAAACCGCAACTGCTCGAAAAACTCGGCATTGTGGTGAAAAACTGAATTGTCGTTCTGTTTTAATGGAGACCTTCAAGGTTTTTAAAACCTTGAAGGTTTGAAAGGAACAAACCGAAACCGCGTAAATCAGCAATTTGCCAATCTTTTCAACGCCTATACAAAAGCCATTAACAAACGTTATCACCGCACCGGGAGTTTGTTTGAACATCCTTTCAGGCGAATTCCGGTAAAATCAAATAATCAGCTAAAGTATCTGGTTTATTACATTCATCATAACCCGATTCACCATGGATTTTGCGAACACTATCTTGATTACCCGTGGAGCTCGTACCTTACAATTGTATCGCCAAAAACCACAAGGTTAAGCAGAGACGAAGTATT
>WOYV01000077.1 GCA_011620585.1 Draconibacterium sp. | reverse complement strand
GTAAGCCCGTAACCAAAAGGATACATAACTGGAAGATTTTTTGTATCGAACCAACGGTAACCTACCAGCGACTCTTCAGAATAAATAGCCGTATTCGGATCGTTGCTCAAATCTTCTTCTTTTGCTTTTTCACCCGTTTTTCCTGCATCTTCGGTTTTTGCAACCAGATCAGCAAAAACGTCATCTCCCTTTTTACCCTGAGGATAATTACCAAGTGCATAAGCCGGAGAATCTTCGAGCTTTATTGGAAGAGTAAAAGGTAAACGGCCACTCGGAGAAATGTTTCCAACGAGCACATCGGCCAGCGCATTTCCACCTTCGGTACCATTAAACCACGAAATCAGCATCGCTTTCGAAAGGGGTTTAACCACGTTTAAGTCGTTGGGAGCACCGCTCACCAAAACGGTTACGATGTTTGGATTTACTGCGGCAATTGCCTGGATCAAATCGTCTTGCCCCGATGGAAGTTTGATATCCTTTCTGTCGCTTCCTTCGGTTTCCACCGCCCGGTTATCGCCACCTATAAAAAGGACAAGGTCAGCTTTGGCAGCCACTTCAACAGCCTCTTTTGAAAGCTTTTGAGCTAAGACCGCTTCTTCTTGTTTTTCTTTTTCAATTTCTTCAGGTTTCTGATTTCTTCTCCTGAACATTTTGGCAAAATCAAAAACAACAGGTTCGTAACCTTTTGCGTAAATGATCTCGGCTTTATCGCCAATTTTATTTTTTAATCCTTCGAGTGGAGTTACTTCATACAAGGTTTTAACACCGGCTCCCATTCCGCCAAGCCCCATGGTTTGTTCGGCATTAGCACCGATAACGGCAATCAGCGGTTTTTTACTGAGATCCAACGGAAGTGTACCATCGTTCTTCAATAATACAATGGATTTAGAAGCCACATCGTACGCAATTTTTTGCTGCGCAGGTTGTGAAGTAACTTCCTTGTTGGCATCTTCAGCCGGAATTGGTTTAATGGCCAGCCGAACACGCAGAATTTCACGAACACGCAAATTGATAATGTCTTCGGAAACCAAACCTGCATTTACTGAATCGATCAAAGCTTGTCCCAGGAATCTTTGGGTTGGCATTTCCACATTCAAGCCATTTGTTACCGCATCAACTGTACTGTGGGTACCATTCCAGTCGGAAATAACCATACCGGCAAATCCCCAGTCATCCCTAAGAATTTTATTGAGTAGCATATCGTTTTCAGCACACCACCATCCATTTACTTTGTTATAAGCGGCCATTACACCATAGGCATCTGCTTCTTCCACAGCTGCCTTAAACGGAGGCAGGTAAATTTCGCGCATGGCACGTTCGCCAACGATCACATTTACAGTTCCGCGGTTATTTTCCTGGTTATTCAGGGCATAATGTTTTAAACAGGCGGCTGCACCGTTATCCTGAACACCTTTGGTGTACCCCACCGATAACCGTGAACTTAAAAACGGGTCTTCACTTAAATATTCGTAAGTACGACCACCGGTTGGAATACGTTGAATGTTAATTGCCGGTCCGAGGATCATGTCTTTTCCACGTAAACGCGCTTCCCTGGCCATTCCTGTTCCATAAGAATAAGCCAGTCCGGGACACCAGGTTGCTGCCAAAGCTGAACCTGTTGGGAAGAAAGTTGCCTTATCGGTTTCCCAGCCCAATGGCATCCAACCATCAGGTTGCATTTCTTCGCGGATACCAAAAGGACCATCCGCATAAATCATGTCGGCAATACCCAATCGTTCGACACCTGCCGATACAAACATGTGTTTTGCGTGCAACATGTTTACCTTTTCCTCCAGTGTCATTTCACCGATAATGGTATCGATCTGTTTGTCATACTGTAACAAAGCAGACTTGTGCTGTACTTTTTCCTGCGTACAACTTCCAAAAAGAATGGTAATAACCGCAATTACCAGCATTGTTTTTAAACTCATACCTTTTCTGTTTTATTTATTTCAAAATTTCTTTCCACATTTCCCTCACCATTTTGTACCGATTACTGATCACCGAACAGTGTGTATCGATTCTCATAACCGGACGGTTTTGAAGATCGTAAGCGGGCCATTCGGGTTGACCCGGAGCCAATGGTAAGCCGGTTCGGGCAAAACTGGTCCACAACGAAGTCATGTTTTTTGAAGCCTCGAAACGATCGGGCTTTGTACCTGCCATCCCACCTTCAACATTGTAAAACTTAAACGGAATATCCAGGGCATGCATGGTCCCCATTTCAAACTCTGTCTCAGGTATTTTAGCATTCGATTTATAACCGAAATTATAAAGATATGCCGGGGCGCCTCCTTGTTCTGCCTTTCTTTCAGCAATTCGGATTGATCCCAGCCCCATCATTAAAATAGAACGAATAGCGATGTAAATTTCACCAGGTGATTTGTCCGGATTAGCTTCGTGATAGGTTTTTCGGATTAATTCAGCATTTTCGCCAAAGTCACTTTGCAAACGGTTTTTCAAATCATCTTCTGTCAGTGTGAACACCTCTTTATCGCCGCCCACCATGGCAAAGAAAATGTACTCATCTTCGTTCCAGCCTACCATCAAAGGTTTGTTTTTGGAAAAACCAGGAGCAGTTGGTTCAAAAGGATCAGCAGGGATGACCACACCATCCACCATGGCACCAAAATTCCCCGCTCCCGAATTGCCAATCCCGTGAAAGCCGCCTGAAAGCGGATTTTGCATTTTAGGAATATTCTCCTGCGCTTCAAGTAATTTATCAGCCGGAACTTCGAGTAATTTTTTCCAGTTAGATGGTGAAATATTCAGGTATTTGAGTACTGAAAGGGTGGTTTCCGCTGCTGTTTCAGCAGTAATCAGCTCCACTCCCGGGCCACTTTCTACCGATGCCTTGTTAAAACAAGCTTCTGCTTCGGGCATTGCATACAGGCTTGAAGTTTTCATTCCGCCCCCCGATTCGCCAAAGATCATCACATTCTGAGGATCGCCTCCAAACTGCCCGATGTTCTCTCTTATCCATTCAAGGGCCACCGCAATGTCCTGCACCCCGCGATTACCGGAACCTTTAAATTCTTCACCAGCCAACTCGTCGAGATACAAATACCCCAACAAGCCCAGACGATGATTGGTAGCTACTACCACTACATCGTACATCCGGGCCAGGTTTGCACCGTCCTGTGAGGCACTTCCTCCCGATCCGGTTCGAAATCCACCTCCGTGGTTGTACATCATCACCGGACGATTTTTTCCGTCGTTGGCAGGTGTCCAGATATTTAATACCAGGCAGTCTTCCGCCGGTCCGGGCTCATTAATGCCGTAAGTTTGATTGGCGGGTTGAACAGAAGGAAAGCCCAATTGCAGGGCATCGCGAACACCGCTCCATGGTTTTACAGGCCCTGCTTTTTGAAAACGTTTTATTCCCGAAACATCTCCGGCGTAAGGAACTCCCTTAAAAATGCTTACTCCGTTCTCGCGGTAGCCTCTTAGTTTCCCGTATTTGATTTCCACCAACTGATAATCTGTTGCAGAAGTCCATGACCCGGCCATTCCAGGCAACAAAAGCACCGGAGCGGTTGCCAAAGCTGTTCGTCCAATAAATTGTCTTCTTGAGAAATCCTTCATAATTATAGATATTTAATTGTTTATCCTGAATCATACCACAAATACTGCTTGTTAATATTAGGAACTCTCCCTCATTCCCTCTCTTCGCGAAGAGAGGGACGATTGTGACCCCAACAATTATCGGGATCATAATCAGGGTGAGTTTTTTCATTCATTGAAAATATATTCCAATCTCGAATAATAGCTTAATTCACAATTTCGTATAATCACTTTTTAAATAACAAAGGTGCAAAAGTATTCAGATAAATTCTCCAGTTCGACCAGGTGTGTCCCCCCGAAGAAACAAAGAAAGTATGTTCCAGTCCATTATCTGTCAGCATTTTATCAAGGGTCTTTGCCGATTCGAAAAGGAAATCAGTATCACCACAAGCTAAAAAGTAAAGTTTGTAGCCTTCTTTTTTCAAGCCCTGAAATTGTGTTTCGTAATTCTTCAACACAGTTTCATCATTGTCTCGGTTCATAATTCCCATGCTGAGCGGACAGATGTAATCGAAAAATCCGGGGTATAACAGAGAAGTGGTTATGGTATGACCTCCTCCCATTGAAAGACCTGCAATAGCACGCGCTTCCGGTCTTGCATCCACGCGGTATGTTTTCTCTATAAATGGCACAATATCCAGTACGATACTTTTGGGATACGAATTATTCATCCAGGCTTCGCGGTCCATCGGTTTTTCTTCGATCATCAAAGTGCGGGCAGCTACCTGGTTTGGATTACCGTTTGGCATTACACAGATCATTGGTTTGGCCAGTCCTTTCTCAATCAGGTTATCCAAAATCTGGCGGGTGCGTCCCATGGTGCTCCACGCATCTTCGTCGCCACCGGCGCCGTGCAACAAGTACAATACCGGGTATTTTTCAGTGCTTTCCTCATATCCGGCCGGAGTATATACAAACATACGGCGCGTCATTCCAAGTGTTGGCGATTCGTACCAAACCTGGTGCAGGTTTCCGTGTTTTTTTGCTTCAAAATAGTTCTCGGTAAGTTTACCGGGAATCAGCAAAACACTCAGGTAACGGGTACCGTCGCGTTGCATAAAAATGTTATTCGGATCGTTTACACTAACCCCATCAACAATAAAACTGTAGGTATAGAGCTCCGGCTCCGGCAATGGAAAACTGATCGACCACAGTCCTTTGTCATCTTTGGTAAGGGCAGCTTTTCCCGGGCCATCCATTTCTCCCATCGGGGTTTGTATTTTTTCGGTGGGCAGAAAATCACCTGTCACCACTACCGATTTGGCATCGGGGGCATTAAAACGAAAAGTCACCGAATTATCTGCGTTAATTTCCGGAGATTTGATTTCTTGGCCACCAAACAAGGCCTGTTGTGCCGAAGCGCTTAATTCCATAAGGACCAAAATTACAAAGATCAATACATTTAGTTTTTTCATTTCAGTTCATTTTATTGTTTATGAATTCAATTTTCGGGTAAAATGGTAACAATTACTCTTTTAAATAACGCGAATGTGAGGATAACTTTATCTGCTATTTTCAGAATAAACGGATGAAGAATAGGAATAAAATGGTTCATCTTTAGGCTGAATAGTTTAGCTTCTTTGAGTCAAATGCTACTAAAAAGTTTAGTACCAATGCAATAAAATATCGCAACACATACTAAATTTCATTCTAAATATAAAAATTTTCTATGTCAACCCGACACATTGGAGTTCATTCGCAAAGATCTAATTGACAAAATAAATGCTAAAACACTGTATTTCTTACAATTGAACCAAGGTTACTCATTTTTCGGATCTCTGAATCCATTCATTATTTTAATGCCAGCAAAACATCAACTAATCTGTTAACCGGGTTAAACTGGATTTCTATTAAGTAACATGTGTGGCGTTCGTGTAACATATTCAAATAAAAGTGCATAATCAACACT
>WOYV01000043.1 GCA_011620585.1 Draconibacterium sp. | reverse complement strand
TTTTAACAACTCGACACCCGTACTTATTCCATTTTGAAATTAAGATCAAAACAACACGCAACCTTTTTTCACCAATTGCATCTTACCTTAAAATTCAAATACCTATGCAAAAATATATTGCGTTAATATTCCTTATTTCACTGCTTTGGGGTTGTGAAAAAGACGAAGACTCGCCGGTAATAGTAAAAGCCTGTTTTTATTACGATTTTAGCCAATCAAACGATGGCGAAGTTACGTTTACCAACTGTTCCGAAAATGCGATAAGCTATCTATGGGAGTTTGGCGATGGCGAAACTTCGGACGAAACAAATCCGGTTCATACCTATACCACCGAACCACCTTATTATGTAAGCTTAATTGCAAGTTCGCGTTATCAAAAAGATACCTTTACAACACGACTATCTTTTGGCGATATTGTGGTTTACAAACCCAACATTTATCTCTACCCAACCAAGGAAACAAATCTTTGTCTCGAAATTGATTTCCCGCTGGGGGGAGGAGTGACCGAGTCGATACCCGAATATTCCGACAGATGGTGTTTCAATGTAAAACCCGACGGAACTATCGACAACCAGTACACCTTCCTGTTTTACGAAAGTTTGCAGCCCGACATTTTTCAGTATCAGCAAGGGTGGTGTATATCCAAAGATAATTTGGAGAGCTTTTTCGAAGGCAATATGCAACAATATAATTTCTCGCAACAGGAAATAAAAGACTTTACCGATTACTGGATTCCACGTTTAACCGAATACAATTATTACCTGATTTATCCTCAAACCAAGGAAATCATTGATAAAGCGATTCGATTTAATTTTTCAGTTCAGCCCGATAATTTGGGCAGGCTGTTTTATGCGGTCCGTGGAACCAACAAGCAAACAACACTTCCCGAACCCGAGACAAAATTATTTCTGCGTAGTAACTTCTTTGTAATGGAATGGGGAGTTATCCTAAAGTAATGCAACCTCAATCAAATTCTAAATTATAAGTAACGCAAAGAGGCAAGCCTGTTAACAGCTTGCCTCTTTTTTATCACAAAATTTGTTTTTACACTGCAATTAAATTTCTTTTTCAAAGTCATCGGGAATAAGCAATGCTCCCTTATCCGAAGAAATATCGTGCAGCTCGTTCCTGAAGTGCATGGACATCAATTCAAACCGGTTCCATTTATTATTTTCTTTCATCTTCATTTCTTAAGCTTTTCCCCAGTATTTTTCATCACTCAATCGGCGTTTATACAAAGCAAATCCTGCAAACGCGATCAGCATGAACACAAGAATGCAACTTATAAAAGGTAATGCTTCGCTGAGCGGCGCTCCACGAAGCGTTTGCGAGATAAAGAGTTTTTTCCACCCGGTAAACGGGAACAAGGCTGCAAAAAAACGTGCCACTTCGGCCTGCCGGCTGATCATTGTACGGAAGAGCCGCCAAATCCACGCTCCACCACCAACTTCATCGTCGACTGCTTTAGTCGTTCAATTTTGTTCTGATCGGTTATTCGTGCCATCTTTCATTAATTAATAAATGAACGTTCGTTCATTTAATAAACAAAATAGAAATATTCCGTTAATGTGATTCTTTTTTTTAGAAACAGCGAAGAAAACGTTTATATGAAATGACAAACACTTGGATACAGCATGAACCTGCCCGGATGGATGGTGTTAAAGGAGAGAATGGTGTTGGTCAGTGTTAACCAAGAAATGATTTATGAACCGGAGCTTAGAATATTCCGAACTTTATTTTCCACCTGCTCCACCGAAATGTATTTCATACAGCGCACATCGCCGTACTTACATTCCTTGTTTCCGAAAACAGAACAGGGGCGGCAATTAAGCTCCTTGCCTTCGTATTGAATTTGGTACCCGGCGGGCTGGCGATAAGGAGCAAAACCCAGCGACGGGTGCGTGGCTCCCCAAATTGATATTACGGGAATGCCAGCCATTGCAGCCAGGTGCATGTTGGCCGAATCCATCGAAACCATCAGGTCGAGTTGAGGAAGTACTTCCAGCTCATCTTGCAGTTTCAGCAGATGAGCGGCTACCACCGCGTTCCGAAATTTTGCTGCCAGTTCATCCAGCTGACTTATTTCCTCTTTTCCGCCTCCGAATAAAATAAACCGGATGTTTGGACCAGTACTCAGCGCCTGCATCAAATGCTCCACTTTTTCAAAGCCCCACACTTTTTGCGGGTGTTTGGCAAAAGGCGCAATCCCAACCAAACGCACCGGATCGGGTAAATCAAGTTGAAGCTTTTTGAGGATTTGCGATTTCGAAATCTTTTTCAGTAAAGGAGGTTCAGGCAAATTAAGCTTCAACCCTGCTTTGGTAAAAACTTCGGAATAGCGTTCGACGGTGCCCGGCAACAATTGGTGTGATTTTGAAAAAACTGCCTTTCGTTTTGCCAGCTGTCCTTTATTAAAGGTAAATACCTTGAATCCACCCAAACGAAAATAAAGATTGAGTGTATATGTGCGAAGTACCTGGTGTAGATCGAAAACCTGGTTGGGCTTGATTTCTGTTTTTATTTGCCTGTATAATTTTAGCAGACCTTTCATTCCCTTGTGCTCGCCGCTTAAATTGGCGGGAACAAGATGAAGACGATCGATCTCCTGAAATACTGGAAATAAAAAGGGGCGGGTAAGCAGGTAAATTTCCAGGTCGCGGTTGGCAGAAAGCAAACCTTTTAACACGGGAAGCAGCATTACCACATCGCCCATGGCAGAAAACCGGTACACCAAAATACGCTTCATCAGGCGTAGTCTTCGTATGATTTTTCTTCCATCAGGTTCGAACCGGTCAGTTCGTTGATACGACGTTTTACATCTGAGCGTTTGTCGTTGGTAAAATACACTGATCGTGCCACTTCAATAAACCCTGCGCCAAAATCTTTTGCTTTTTCCAACTCGCGGATTCGGTCTTCGATATCCCACAATTGCTGGTTAATGTCGAGTAATTCCTTGTAAAGAGGGTGATCTTTCGCAATAATTTTGCTCACAGCTTCATCCAGCACATCGAACTCGGTTTTTAGGTTGACAAGTTTCTTCCCGTCCCTGATATGTGCGAGTTTGATCTCGATAATAGTCAGCTTGTCTACAATCTCACCGTTTGATACCTCAATTTTCATTTACCTCTTTTTAAACATTATTTAAAACATGAACAAAGGTAATCATTTAGGATTAGCCACAATGTTATTCACCGGCAACCGGACTCTGCCAAATATCAACAGCGACTGTCCGAAGTTAGAATTTGAAGAAAAGGATTTTATTTGTTTTGAAAATTTGGCGCCCGCGGACTTAGCCATGTACCATTTTTGATTACACCAAAATAATACGCCCAAAGCCTGACATACAAACGCCCGTAACTTCTAAGTTTTCGGTTAAAAAAGAACGGAATACTAAACAAAGCCGGAATCAATTTTCCAAATACCGAACCAAGTATGGTAAACAAATGAAGAAGAAATGCTTTTACCCCATTAAACTGATGTGATACATACACATGCTTCGAAATGCGGACTTCGGCTTTTGCTAACGCGGCAGTTTTCGGATTAATTCGGGTGGCACCTCCATGATTATGAATCATCGAATAACGATTGCTCAAAGCTATCCTTCCACCAAGGTTACTGATTTGGCGGCAAAACTCCACATCTTCGTAATACAACCAGTAATCTTCGTTCCATCCGCCTGTTTTAAGAAAATTTTCTTTGCGGGTCATCATCACTGACCCCGAGACCCAATCCGGATAAATCAAGTCTTTTTCCCTTGAATGCCGTTCGTCCAGTTCTTTTTTATGAATGGCTTTATATATAGAACGCGGCGGTCCGTTTAGTGTGAAAAGATCGGGGAAAAGATTGTATGGATGTTCTTCTTTACCGGCATTGTTTTGTTGCCTGCAACTGAGTAATACGATGTCGGGAGTTGTACTCAATATTTCCATCATCCCAAAAATAGCTTCGGCATTTGCAATGATATCGGGATTTAAAAACAGAAGGTATTCCCCTTTTGAACGGGCTGCACCCAGATTACACGCGCTTGCAAAACCCAGATTCCCCTTGTTACTTATAAAATGTACATCCTGAAATTGTTTTTCGAAAACTGATAGTTGTCCATCGCCCGAATCATTGTCTACCACGATGATCTCCATTGATCTCGCTTTTTTATCGATTGATACCAGCGAGTCCAGGCAAAACCCGAGATGTTTCCATCCCCGGTAATTCACGATCACAATGGATAAATCCATTTTATTGTTTTCTTTTAATGTGTTTACAAAAATAAAGGAATATGGACAGAACCTACCCCATCAGTATATTTTTCGATATTAATGAGCACAAAAAAGCCTGTCGGTACTTCAACTAACAGGCTGGTATAATTTAATGCATAATTCGATTATCGCGTAGCATCAAAATAATCAATTCCTGAAACCAGAAATACCAGTGGGGCATTCCAGTTAATCGCTGTTTCGTTGGTAGAATACGAACACTCGACATCGGCATACGATTTGGCAGGAAATTTACTTCGGCTTACTTCATCAGGATTGCAATCAGTCATTACACTGATGTTTGGACCACCTGCTAAATATCCCGGCATTGGCGGTTCAACTCCATCGGCAGAGGAAATTCGCTGGTGCGGATGCATCGTTGATTTTGACCCGTAACCAGTGATAAAGCAATACGCGGTGGCATTTCTTCCCAATAAATAGTCGAGATCGTTTTGTGCCGAAGCCACATATTTAGTATCGCCTGTTAAATGGTACGCAATCAGTTTTAACATGCCGTCGTTGGCTACATCCGAATTGCTTCCCCACGCAAATTTATCGATGCTTACCACATAAGGGGCCGACTTTTCCTTTGCCAGTAAATGATCGACATGTGCAATAAAATCCTGTTCAATTTCAGGGAACTTGTTTCGTTTATCCGAATTTAAAATTGAGATAACACCCAATGTCTGCACCTGGTTCCAGGTTGGAGTAACCGGTTTTGAATAATTATCCTTCATCAGATCAAGATATTCTTTTTCCCCATTCATCAGGTACATTTCGGCGGCTGCCCAAAACCATTCATCAACCAACAAACCATCGCCATAAGCGCCGGTGCTGATATCTTCGGGCTGACGATAAGGCACATCGGGATGACGAAGCGCCCAATTCCATGCTTTTACAGCGCTTTCTTTGGCTTGCCCGGCAAGTTCGTCCATTCCATTGGCCTGCAAAACTCCCACTGCATGTGCCATTGTTGCAGCAAAATCGAGCGCTGCAGCTGTGCTTTTTTGCACTACATATCTTTGATCGTGTGTTTCCGCCGGCATTACAAAACCTACAAAATTTTTCGTTGTGAGCTTGTGGTACACCCCACCATCGTTCGGATCCTGCATGGTTAACATCCATTTCAGGTTGACCAATGTTTCATCCAAAATATCCGGCACATCGTCTCCCGATTCCGGAATATTCAGGCTTTGTTGGTGGTGGTATTCTTTATTCATCTCGCTGCTAAGCAACAGGGTATACGTTGTAATTCCGCTGTTTACAATATATTTACCATAATCGCCGGCATCGTACCACCCTCCGGGCGAAGAAATTACAGTTCCTTTAGGACGATAACCATCAGCTGCCGATGTATGAATCATTACCAACGTATCGGGATGGCCAGCTTTCCGGTGCCACATTCCACCATGAACAGAATCGATATCAACTCCGCAACGTGCAAAATAATACGATTTTAGTACCGCATCTGCCAAATTACTATACAAACGATCTCCTATCAGAAATGGATAAGACTGAACCGAGTCGTTCACGCTAACCACATATTCACCGGGGCTTGTAAAGTCTGAAAAATCGGCTAACCTAACGGAATCGCCGGAAAGTTCCCAGCTTTTCCATTCACCCGTTTTACCGGTGTAAACCGTTTCACCAGCGGTGTTTTTCACACTAAATTCGTCGGCATCAATGCGCAAAAGCGCTTTCTTTTCGGCCTGGGGCGGGTATCCGATCTGATTGATCAGTATGTCTTCTGAAATGTTCACTGCCGATTCTTTCTTAGAACACGCTGCGATCAGGATAACCAGACTAATTAATAAATACGAAAGTAATTTATGGTTCTTCATCTTCTTTAGTTTTTTGTTAGCCCATCTCTACTTTTATCCGGTAAGTTCCTTCCGGCATTAAAGGTACACGATTATTGTCAGTTAAAACTTTTCCGTCGATGTTTATTTTCTGAACTCCTTTGCTCACTCCTTTTGGATTTTGAACTTCGATTTCGAAAGTGGCGCCTCTGAATTTACGGGTAACTTTAAATGATTTCCAATCGGCCGGGATACACGGATCGATGATAAGGCCTTCGTAATCGGGCCGGATCCCAAGTATAAACTGAGTGACCGTATAAAAATTCCACGATGCAGTTCCGGTCAGCCACGAGTTTTTGGCTTCGCCCGGTTTGAAGGCATCTTTGCCCGCAATCATTTGTGCATAAACATACGGTTCGGTTTTGTGCAATTCGCTAATGTCTTCTAAATAGGCAGGGTTGATCTTTTTGTAATATTCCCATGCACGATCGCCTCGGCCCAAAACAGTTTCACCAATCATGATCCATGGATTGTTGTGGCAGAAAATACCTGCATTCTCCTTATAACCCGCCGGATAACTTGAAATTTCTCCGTATTCGATATAATATTTTGTAAATGCCGGGTTATTCAGCACAATTCCATATTCACAATCGAGCCGTTCTTTTACCGAGTCGAGCGCTTTTTCAACCAAGCCCTCTTCTAATCCAATGCCTGCCATGGTACACCAGCCATTTGATTCGATGAAAATTTTGCCTTCTTCGTTTTCGTTGCTGCCAATTTTATTCCCGAAATAATCATAGGCACGAAGAAACCATTCGCCGTCCCAGCCGTGTTTTTTAACGGTTTCCACCATGGCATCCACATGTTTTTGTGCTCTTTCAGCTTCATCGGTTTTTCCCAGATGACGACACAGCTCAACATAATCGCGACCATAAACCACGAATAAACCAGCGATCATAACCGACTCAGCTTTTGATCCTTCGGTATTGTTTTCGGTAGTCTGAAACGATTCATTCGGATCGTTCGAGAAACAGTTCAGGTTTAAACAGTCGTTCCAGTCGGCACGACCGATAAGTGGCAAACCATGTGGCCCAAGGTGATTGATTACATGGTTGAAAGATATGGTGAGATGATCGAAAAGCGATTTTGCCAGGCTCCTGTTGTTATCAAAAGGTACCAACTCATCAAGAATCGAGAAATCGCCGGTTTCTTTTATGTAACTGATCGTACCAAGAATGAGCCACATTGGGTCGTCGTTGAAACCTCCGCCAATATCGTTGTTTCCGCGTTTGGTTAGCGGCTGGTATTGATGATAGCAAGCTCCGTCGGGGAACTGTGTCGATGCAATATCGATGATACGTTCGCGCGCCCGTTCGGGTATTTGGTGAACAAATCCAATAAGGTCCTGGTTCGAATCGCGAAACCCCATTCCACGTCCGATCCCGCTTTCGAAGAAAGAGGCAGAGCGCGAAAAGTTGAAGGTAATCATACATTGATACTGGTTCCAGGTGTTTACCATCCTATCAAGCTTAACGTCACCTGATTCCACCGAATAAACACTAAGCAGATCATCCCAGTAGGCTTTCAATTCATTGTAAGCAGCGTCCACTTTATCGGCGGTATTATAACGCGCGATTGTTTCTTTTGCTTGTGTTTTATTAATCACGTTTTTGGATTCCCACTTCTCTTCTTCTGCATTTTCGACATATCCCAAAACGAAAACAAAATCTTTAGCTTCCCCGGGTTGCAGTTCCACTTCGATAAAATGAGAAGCAACCGGGGACCATCCATGGGCAACACTGTTTCGCGATTTTCCTTCGAGCACGACTTCAGGCTCGTGAAAACCATTGTACAATCCCATAAAGGTTTCGCGGTCGGTGTCGAATCCACTAATCGGGGTGTTTACCGAATAATACGCATAGTGGTTGCGACGCTCTTTGTATTCGGTTTTATGATAGATTACCGAATCTTCAACTTCTACTTCTCCTGTAGAAAAATTTCGTTGAAAATTTTCCATATCGGTAGCCGCATTCCACAATGCCCATTCGATGAATGAGAAAAGTTTGATCTTTTTGACTGTCACGCTGTTGTTTGTCAATGTTAGTTTCTGAACCTCGGCATGGGTATTTAAGGGGACAAAAAATAAAACCTCTGCTGTTATGCCATTTTTAATTCCCTTAATTTTGCTGTAATTCATCCCGTGGCGGCATTCGTATTTGTCGAGTGGTGTTTTTACAGGCTTCCATCCCGGGGACCAAAGTGTATCGCCATCTTTTATATAAAAATAGCGGCCTCCTTCGTCCATCGGTACATTGTTGTAACGATAACGGGTCAACCGTCGGAATTTAGCGTCTTTATAAAAAGAATAGCCGCCGGCAGTGTTCGATATCAACGAAAAAAAATCGGTATTCCCGAGGTAGTTAATCCAGGGCCATGGAGTCGCCGGGTTGGTGATTACATATTCCCGGTTGTCATCATCAAAATATCCAAATTTCATGAATTGGTTTGCTATCTTTTTTCCATCTACAAAAATCGCAGTTTAGCTTCTTGATATTTTTGCAAATGAATTTTCATCTTTTATTATATTCTAAATCAAAATCAACTTACAGAATAATGGAAGTAGTGTTCTAATAAACAGCAAGTTTCGCGTTATTGTAATTTTAACGCTAAGCGTCAAAAGTAATGGACTTTTTACTACCACGCAAATGTAATTTCCAAAATGTTTGGGAGTTATTGCTTATTTACACCCGTTCTGTATATTATATTCTGAAACAAAGTGAATTACACAAAAGTTTGCCTGGGAAAATACTTTTTGATCACAAAAAAAGCCGGTTAAAGCCGGCTTTTCATATTTAGATATTAAAAGTTTACACTAAAATTTTAGATTTCAGGTTGTCGATACTGATCTTGATTCCTTCAAAAGGTTGTCCATTTCCCTGGTTGTCGTCTTCAACAAAGAAATATTTCATACCGGCTGTTTCACGTGCATTGTAAATACGTTTGTAATCGATAAGTCCGGCGCCAACTGAAGTGATATCGTCTTTATCAACGGTATAAAATGGTTCTGTAACCGCTGCAGCCATATCTTTAAAGTGAAGCAATTGGAAACGTCCCGGATATTTATTGAACATTTCCATAGGATCCTGACCAGCTTTTGTTGCCCAGTAACAATCCAACTCCATAGTTATCAGGTCGGCATCCATTTCTTTCATGAAAATATCGTAATAAGGCACCATCCCATCGGTTGGTAAAAACTCGAAATTATGGTTGTGATAACCAAACTGGATGCCAACATTCTTCATGATTTCACCAACTTTATTCCATTCGGCAATCATTCGTTTGTAGGTTTCTATGTTTCGGTCTTTTTCTTCTATCCAAGGCTGAACACAAAATTCCACACCAATTTCGGCATGGGCATCTGCCATTTTTTGGGCACTTGCGGTAGTAATACCTTCAGCTTCAACACTGGTGTGGCTACTAACTATTTTCATTCCAAGATCTTCAACAATTTTCTGGAATTCTTTTGGTGCCATTCCATAAAAATTACCATCAGCATAAGAGGCCATTTCAAGGTATTTGTAGCCCAAGTCTGAAACTTTTTTCAAGGAACCGGGAATATCAGCTGCCATTGCATCACGAATGGTATACAGTTGTAAGCCAACTCCCATTCCAGCCGCGGCCTTAACTACTTCTGCTGCTTCCCCTGCAGGTTTTTTGGCACCCGAACCACATGCGTAAGCTCCAAGTACCATTGTACCAATTGTGCCAGCGGCCGAAATTCTAATAAAATCTCTTCTGTTCTTCATCTTTATCAATTTAGTCAGTTAAACTTATTTCAAAATATTTTTGCGCGAGGGATTAAAATTAACAGAATCCTGCGATTTAACCAATTAAAAGTTTTTTTACTTTATTGGATGAAAGTTGATTTAACAATTCAATTATTAAAAAGGGAATCCAACATTGAGCTGAAACCTTGCCCTGGAATCGGTATTATTCCCTGCAACGAGCAATTGAATGGGCCCAATAATCGAATTGTATTTAATTCCACCACTGTATCCCCACACATAATTGGCAATTGGTGTATCCTTTATTGCGTTAATGGCTTCTTCATAGGTCATTCCAAGGCTAGCGCCGTTAACTGTTCCCGAAAGATAAAAGTTTTTGAACACCTGAACATTAAGACCAGATTTTAGATAAATGTAGTTCGACGTTAATATTTCACCCAGGTTAAAACCTGCAAAATTACGATAGGCTGTTTTTCTTCCAAACCGTTCACCTCCCATTAGAAAAGTCCCGTTTATCCCATAGTCATTGGTATTAAATCCGGCTCCTGTGCCAAAGTTAAAAGTAATTGCTTTTAAAAAAGTTTTATACCAGTTGTGGTCGATAAGAAGTGTAGCGTACGCACCTTCGCGTTTGTTCACAAAATAAGAAAAGTCGACACCCTGGCCCGGCCCGTACATTGTTGATTTTGAAAACAAGGTGTGTGCAAAATATACCTGGAAATTAATCCCTCTTTTGGGGAAGTACAGATCGTCGGTGGAATTTACATTGTACAGAACTGAATATCCCCAATCGTGCGTATTTAATTTATCAAAATCGGCTTCAGGTTGAATACTTTTCAGAGCGAGCCCTGGTTTTACTTTGTTATATTTATAGAACCCGCTTACCCCCAAAATGTGGTTCAACCCCGGAGTATAATTAATTCCATAACCCCCTTCCATAAAGGACAAGCGATAATTGCCAAATTGTTCTCCACCTTTGTATAAATTTAAATTGTATTTATAAGTGTTTATGTAAAAATGGTTGGTAAAGTGTTGTTTTTTCCCCATCAATTGATTCAGTTCCATTTTCATTTCCGGATTCTCCGAGATATTGACCGTAAATAAAAACCTCGATGCAGGAAGGACCAGGTTACGCAAAGTAAAGTTGGTTACCAGGCCAACCCCCAGTTCGTTGTCGTAACGTGGCGTGAATTTGAACATGGCTCGCGGATTTTCCTTTGCACGAAATTCCAGGATATAACCCTTTCCCGCATCATCATGTTTTAATGAAAAGGTGAGTTTCCTGAAATATGGTGATCCGTGAATATATTCGATTGCATTATGAATATCGAGCCACGAAACCGAATCTCCTTTTTCGATCCCAGACCGCGAAATGATATAACTCTCATCCATGTGCAGGAGTCCTTCCACTTTGATATCGGTAATCAGTACTCTTTCGGGTTGGTCTATTTTAGGTGCCGGAGTGAAGGAACGGTTCAAACTATCGGCTAACTCTTTTAATTCTTTGTAATGTGCGCGCGCGGCATCCTCTCCGAGTTGCTGGATGATCGGGCCATTGGTAAAGCTGCTTGATCCGTATTTCCCAAGTTTCGGAACAATCAGGATATCCACTTTTTTGTTTTGCTCTTTCGCATCTAAAATTCCGGTCAACAAAATCGTCCGTGAAAGCACAGCAGTCATCGAGGTTAAATTCTCGGCTGTAACATCTTCCTGAAATCCGACATAAACACCAATAATAATGTCGGCGCCCATGTCGATGGCTTCCTGCACCGGAAAATTTCGCGAAACCCCTCCGTCAACCAGCAACATCGAATCCATTTCAACTGGTGCAAAAACCGTGGGAATGGCCATGCTCGAACGAATGGCACGAACCAAATCACCCGACCGGTGTTCGACGGTCTCTCCTGAAATGATATCTACTGCCATGCAATGAAAAGGAATGGGAAGGCTATCAAAATTCTGGTCCGATGTAAGTGGCCAGAATAGTTGTGAAAAACGGTCCTGCAAATGCTGGCCTTCAATCATTCCCGATGGCAAACCAATCATTTTTTCCTTGATCGGTATCTCAAATAAATATTTATGTGTTTCATCCTTGTCTTCGATGGCAACTTTTTGCAGGACTTCCTTGTCGGTTAACAGTTGGTCCCAGTTGACAGTATTATTGATTTCGGTCAAATCTTCGACCGAGTAACCTGCAGCATATAAACTTCCCATGATGCTACCCATACTTGTGCCGGTTATAATATCGGGCCTGATTCCCACCTCTTCCAAAACTTTAAGAACTCCTATGTGTGCAAAACCTTTGGCGCCACCGCCACTTAAAACCAATCCTATTTTAGGTCGCGTTGAGGTTGAATCCTGTGTTTGTGCAAAAGAAATTGTACTTGACATAAAGGACACAAGCACGAATAAAAAGTACTTTGGCGGGTTTATCTTATAAACAGTTTGCAATTCCATACTGAGGGAGTTGTCGGTTTTACGGGACAAAAATAGAAATAATATTCAATGAAAAATTACGAAGATGTTCTCTCCATTTAAAGAGGTTACAACTCAAAGTTATCTAAGGTTTCCATGGCCACTTTACACAGTCTTTTATTTCGGGGAAAAGTACAAAATCAGCTTTCCCTTTCATGGCGCAGGTTTTTACCTCGTAGCCTTTTAATATTTCAAGCGCTGCATTCATGGTTTTACCGCTTACCGAAACATCGTCGACAAGTAAAATGTGTTTCCCCCCGAGCTGCCAGTTTGGTTTGCTTAGCATTTGCGGACTGTCGTATAAGGGAGTGTTTTTCTCATCGCGGTAATTCATGGTCATTACATACAGTTCGGCGTTTAGGTGATAAGCAACCATTGTTGCAGCCGGAACTCCACCTGTTCCAATTCCAATGACTACATCAAACGATGGAAAATCAATGGTCTTTAACCGTGCTGTTATTTCTTTAAACGAAAGTGGTACCATATTTTCTTTTAATTATTTCTTTTTCTCTTTTCCCTGCCGGCGGGTGTATGAATAAACTCCGGAATTTCTATAAAGAACGTAGTGCCTTTGCCAAGTTCAGTTTCGAACCAGATTTTCCCGGAGAAATTTTCGACAATGTTTTTGACGATAGCCAGCCCCAACCCCATTCCACTTGTTTTAGTGGTGAAACTTGGGGTGAACAGTTTGTGGCGAAGCTCCAGGGGAATTCCACCCCCATTATCGGAAATGGCAATAATTACCATGTTTTCACGTCGCGAAAGACTAATCTTTATTTCGGCAGTACGGTCTTCAGGAACCGATTGGATCGCATTTTTTACCAGGTTGATGATGGCCCGTGATAACTGTTCTTTGTCGGCATTTACTTCAACCAATGCACAATCATTTGGTTCGAATACAATTTCGGCTTGTTCAGAAGCCTGGTACAAATCAATGGTTCTTTGTAGTTGCCCGGCCAGCCTGAAAACCTGGTTACTGGCTGTAGGTATTTTGGCGAAGTTCGAGAACTCGGTGGCAATGTTCGATAAGTTATCTATCTGTTCGATCATGGTGCTGGTTACCCGGTCGAGGTATTTATTGTAATCTTCATCTTTCCCCTTGGCACGTTGCAGATACTGAATGTTCAGTTTCATCGGGGTGAGTGGGTTTTTGATTTCATGTGCGATTTGCTTTGCCATTTCACGCCATGCCGATTCGCGTTCTGAGCGAGCCAGCAACTCAGCACTTATTGATAATTCTTCTACCTTTTTATTGTACTCGTCAACCAAACTTCCAATTTCATCCTTTCGGGTATATAGTATCGGTTCGTTCCGTTTACCAAGCTGCATTTTCTGAAGGTTTTGCTGAATCAGTACCAACGGCCTTGTAATTTGGTCGGCAATAAATACCGCGGCAATAATACTTGCCAAAAACAGCAGAACGTACAAATTGATAAAAGCAACAATATAAGTCGAGATTTCCTGGTTGTAAGTATCCTGCTTAATAAAATACGGTAAATTAATAAATCCGAGATACTCGCCCCAGTCGTTGATAATCGGACGGTAAGCCGAAAGATAAGATAACTGCCCAATCTGCTCGGGCTGAAAATAACTGATCTTAAAATTCTGATAAACCTCGTAGTAGGCCCTCGAATTTATTCGCGACGAAACCAAACCCCGTTCAAATATTTCAGCTCTCGACGATGCAATTAAATTTCCATCGGTGCCGTAAATATTGATATCGGTCCTGAAAATATTCGATAAGCGGGCCAATTCGTTGTGTAGCCATACTTCCAAATCGGGCGTAATCAGGCGTCGGTTGGTCAACCGCATATCAATTTCTTCGGATATCGATTTCAGCTTCTCGTTCAGATCGTCGTGATGTTTCGACCGGTATTCTTTTACGTTATAGAAAATTGTGACAAGGGCCACTACAAGTAAGGATACAAATACAATGGAAATAATTGCTGCCTGTATCCTGAATTTCAGATCGAAGAAATATTTGCTTTCGCGCAAGGTATTGTTCCCGGTTAACAATATTATAAACAGAATGAGCAGGTAAAAAACAAATAGATAAGGAAAAGCGATCAGGTAATCGACAAAAGTGAGCAATTCGCGCGTAACCACTACAAAATTGTTTTCCTGTGTGTGGTACACCAGGTGCTCGGATTGATCTTGCCGGATAAACGAGAATTCATTATCGGAAGTTAAATAAACGTGACCGTTAAAATTGTAATTATAGTCGCCAAACTTATCCGTCAGCTCACCGTCATAGTATTTTGCATAGCTGAATTTCCGGTAAATTTCGGAACGTGTCATCGATTTGTCTATCAACAATTCGGGAAACCCGATTCCTTCGAACAAGAGGTCGGAGTCGAGATCGATATAAATATCTACTTCTTCGCCACGATGTTCCATTGGATAATGCAAACAACCGGTGTATGAAATTCGGCCATTCATATTATCCATAAAATAGAATTTGGTGCCAGGAATCTGAATCCCCTGGGTTTCAATCAGGCCAGTCATAAATGGCCGGCAAGGCACCAGAACTTCATCCGGATCGGTAATAAGACTGTCTCTGTTTGAACATACATAAATGTTCAACATGTATTTTCTGAAATAAGTATTGAAATACGAATTACGGATGTACTCACCAACATCTTCTCCCTGAAGCAGTAAACTCAGGATAGCCGGATCATTATCAATCTGATATTGTATCTCTGCCAGGAAAACTTCAGCGGCAGGATCACGCTCGGCAACCAGTGTAACCGCCAGTAGTTTTTGCTGCTCCTTCTCTTTTTGGTTGATTGTTCCGTTGATCACAAAAAGCGAATACACCGAAACCAGCGAAACAAATACAATAAGGTAACTGAGCGTGAATGTACGAAGGTATTTTTTGCTGAAAAGCGATGCCATAAATATGGTAACAACAAAAAGGATCAGAACTGACGTAAACACCTCGTTAATGGCCAGGTATTGAATAATTGCCATTGACAAAGCGATGACTACACTCGTAATAAAAAGCTCTTTCGGCTTGATGTACTTTCGCGACTCGTGATTGATCCGGATGGTAAAAAAGATGATTCCCAGCAATAAAAGCCCCACAGAAAATATCCCCAACACACTCTGGAAAGAAATCCCTGTTATTTTATTCAGCGAAAACGAAATAGTGGAATTATAAATTAATTCCCTGATTAGGAAATGTACCAGCAAGAACAATGTGGCCGTAAACAACAATAAAATACCCACCAGCGCCCGGGCAGGCAACTGCGAATTTTGCTGTAAATCACGAATACGTAAATCTACCGAGAAATTGTAGATCCAGAACAGGAAGAAGAGCGACAATATAAAATAGTCGCCCAGCGAGGGCAACCAGTAGTTAATGGCAAAAAAGTCGGGGCCAAAAAACCGAAGATGAAAAAACACCTTTGGGACCGCAAAAAGCAGGTGGAACCAATATACCACAAAAAGAGAAACCGCCAGCGATAACAGTTTGAGCACAAAAGGAGCGTGTGCTTCTATAAATTCTTTTCTGAAATAGATGAGTAAAAAGATTAGCCCGAGCAAATACAAAAAACCCGGAAAATATAACTGTTTGGTAGTACATAAATACTTGCCGTATGGCCATAGCGAAAACAGGAAATTGCCATCGGCATCATCTAATTCGTAGGCTCCACTTTGTTTTTTGGGATCGATAATGTAATCATCCGGGATGTTATAATTTTCGGAGAATGAATTCTGAAGGTACTTATTCTCGAACCTGTAATGTTTTTTTATAAGGTGAAGCCCAAACAATTGATAGTCGCCGGTTTGAAGTGTATCCAGCAAGTAATATCCGTTCGGGAGGCTGATAAAACCTTTTGTCGTAGGATAATCGGCTGGAGAATTATTAAAGGCGATGGAACGATCGGTCCAAAAAACAAGCTGATCGTTTTGGTAAATTAAAAATCCGAAACCGGTTTCACTCACCTGCGATTGTTTTTGTTTGTAATAGCCTTCCTGCAGGAGTTCGATCCCGGTATCAGCCAATTCTACCTTCATCGCTTCGAGCCTGCGGTGCAATTCGTTCTGGTTTTCAATTAATTTTTGCTGAAATTCCTGGATCAAACGGGCTTCGGGGTGCTTTTTTAATAAGCCGTTTTCGATCACCGCAGCTGTAATCAAAATGCCCAGCGCAAGAATCAGGTAAGTATATTTGTTTAGTCTTCTCATTTACTCGTGATGATACGGTTCGCCTTTTAGAATGGTGAAGGCCCTGTAAATTTGCTCGACACACAACAATCGCACCATTTGATGCGAAAAAGTGAGTTTCGACAAAGAAATTTTTGAACTCGATTTTTGATACACTTCTTCTGAAAAACCATACGGGCCTCCAATTACAAAAATCAATTCTTTCACACTGCCAAGCATTTTTTGTTGTAAAAACCCGGCAAATTCTACCGACGAATAACTTTTCCCCCTTTCATCGAAAAGATGCAACTCGCGACCGGCAGCCAGCTTTGCCAATATTTGCTCGCCTTCCCTGTTTTTCTGAAGCTCTTCAGTCATATTCTTGCTTTGTTTTATATCCTGAATCACAAGCATTTCAAACTGAATGTAATGCTTCAAACGTTTCGTGTACAGCTCAATTCCCTCGCGTAAATATGACGCATCCGTTTTCCCGATAACCAGCAAGGTAATTTTCATTTTATAAAACTTATTGTTGGCACACTCAACTTCCCCTGATTAGTATAAACCTCAGAATTGAACAATGTGACGTAGTTTAACAATATGCAATGGCTTTTTTGATACTATCGCCTTTAAACCAACATTTAACTCATAATTTTTATAAATTTACATTAAAATTAAGGCGCGTATGTGTTTCTGCATAGTTTTTGATAACGCACAACACTGATGTACCAAAAATAGGAAGAGATGCCGAAACTAAAAAAAATATCACTTTTAGTACTTTTTTTTGCAGGCTTGCTGGCACAAAGTGTGCTTGCCCAGGTTCCGAACGATATTATCGTAAGTTTTGAAACCGGAAATTCGAAATTATTGTCGTCGTATTTTAACCAGAACGTGGAACTGATTGTACTCGACAACGAAAATGTATACAGCAAGGCGCAAGCCGAACAAATTGTAAATAACTTTTTTAGCAACTTTAAGCCGGTAAAGGAAGATGCTTTCCAAATCATCCACAACAGTGGAAAGGAAGGCGCACGTTCGGTGATAGGGAAACTGCAAACTGCCAAAGGTAGTTTCAGGGTTTATTTCCTTTTGAAAAAGAATGGACCGAAAGAATACATTCATCAGCTCCGGATCGATAAACAATAAGTTTGCATGCTCAGAAACCAAACTTTTAATCGAATAAAAAAGCTGGGGGAAAAAATTGTAGAACGGGCAAAAAAAGTTTCCTTCCCATTTTTCGATGGTGTTCCCTTGTACGATGTAGCCTTATTTTTTTGGCGGAGCATTGTCGACGGGGCAATTACAACCCGCGCATCAGCTATCGCCTTTTCATTTTTTATCGCTTTGTTCCCTTTTATTATCTTCCTGTTTACACTGATTCCTTATATTCCTATCGAAAATTTTCAGTCCGAGTTATTTCTGATGCTCAAGCAACTGGTTCCGGAAAGTACTTTTTCAATGGTAGAAACAACCGTAAATGACATTATCACCCGGCCACGTGGGTCGCTGCTTTCGTTTGGTTTTTTTGCGGCGCTCATTTTTTCTACCAACGGCCTGGCCTCAATGATGAGCGCTTTTGATGCCACTATTCACGAAATCAATCGACGGAACTGGCTCAGCCAGCGGATTACTGCGGTGTATTTACTGATGATTTTATCGGTTTTACTTACTTTGGCCATTGCTTTTCTTACCGGGGGCCAGCAATTCATTCGCTACCTCGATACCAACAACTTCATCCACGACGGTTTTCAATTGGTATTACTTTCAGTCGGGAAATGGATTATCACCCTGGCCCTGTTCTTTTTTGCTTATTCATTTCTTTATTATTTTGCTCCGGCCAAAAAAACCAAGTGGCGTTTTATTTCAGCCGGAGGCTCATTGGCTACGCTGCTCAGTATTCTGGCCTATATTGGATTTACCTATTACATCAACAATTTTAGCCAATACAATACTTTGTACGGATCGATCGGAACATTGCTGATCCTGCTATTACTGATGTATGTTATGTCGCTGATTTTGCTGATCGGGTTCGAACTGAATGCCAGTATTTACCAGGCACACACACAACACGACGAATAAAAACTACAGAAAGAGTATAATGGGTTAATGGGTGCTTGAGCGATAGAAAAACGAGCGTAATTTATGAGACACTCAAATGCGACTAAATATTTGAACTACTTCTTTCCTTGTTTGAATAATAGTTCCTTTTCTTCTTTGGTGAGGCTGTCGTAACCCGATTTACCAATTTTATCCAGGATTCGGTTGACATCTTCTTGTTTCTGATGTTGCTGCCGGGCGTATTTGTGGTCGTCGCGCGGAGGTTGTTTATAGGTAACTTTCATCCTGCTTTTGCGTTTGGATGCTTTGCCCGGCAACGCAGCCACTTCGTTGATAAAGTTAACCATACCTGCGCCCCAATCTTTTCCTCTTCGCAATTGAAAGATATAAAACCAGCCCCAGAACGCGCCTCCCAAATGGGCTATGTTCCCACCCGGATTTGAAGCCGAAATCCCAATTACCGAAAGTAAGACATAAAACATTGCCACATATTTTAACGGGAAACGACCGATAAAAAAGAGATGGATTTCTCGGTTAGGATCGTAAAAAGCGATAGCAACCAGCACAGCAAAAATGGATGCCGAAGCCCCAAGCAATAAACCGTTCGCCGACTCGAAGGCCGGAAAAATATTATAGGCCAACACATATAACAGCGCACCTGCCAAGCCACCGAGTAAGTAAACACCCAGCAACTTTTCTCCTTCGAAATGATACAAAAACAGCATTCCGAACCAATATAAACCCAACACATTAAAAAGCAGGTGTAAAAAGCCCTCGTGCAAAAACATATAGGTGAATATGGTCCAGGGGCGGTAAAGCAATTCGGTGGTATTGCTTGGGACTGCAAGGTATTCAATAAAAGAAAAAGGTTGCCCGGCCAGATAAAAAAATACGCCTGCAATTTTAAGCAGTAAAAAAACTCCGATGTTGATGTATATCAGTCGGGTAAGTGCCGAACCTTCTTTAAAAGTGCGTTTTATATCTCCCAGAATATCCACTTTTCTTATTCCCTTTAATAAAAATGCTTTGAATTTTTATTCCAGTACCGAATCATAAAATATCCAAATAGCATCCCCCCCAAATGTGCGAAGTGGGCAACGCTTCCCTGGATTCCTGAAACACCGAAAAATAATTCCAACAGCCCGTATCCCATCACAAAATACTTTGCTTTAATCGGTATAGGAGGAAACAACAGCATAAGTTGTGTATTCGGAAACAACATTCCAAAACCCAGCAAAATCCCAAAAACTGCTCCTGAAGCACCAATAGTTGGGGTACTTAAAATCATCGTAAGTTTTTCGGAAGCGGTATTCGGAATGTATTTCCCCTGCATGGCGAGCTCCTTAAAATAATCCAGCTGATCGGGTGAAATCTTAGAGACTACCACCTCGTATTCAGCAAAAGTAACCAGGCTCTGAATAACAGCTGCTCCCACCCCGGTTACCAGGTAAAAGATTAAAAATCTTTTCGGGCCCCAAACGCTTTCAAGCACCCGTCCAAACATATACAGGGCAAACATATTGAAAAAAATATGGCCAAATCCGTTGGGATCGTGCATGAACATATACGTAAAAAACTGGTGTAACCTGAAATGCTCCGACGCCGGAAAATACAAACCCAGGTATTGAGTTAAATCAATATTGCTTTGTCGCAAAATGATAGTAGCCAGATAAAACAATACATTTACAATGATCAGGTTTTTAACTACCGGGGGTATATTCAGCGCTGGTCTGTAATTCACTTGTATAATTATTTAGTTAACAATCTGTATTTCAATCAAATATTTACAACTATCATTTCTGTAATTCATACCCGTGTACCTCATTCCGATTAGTCGGAACTCGTTTCATGCAATAAAAGTTTGAAGACGGGAGCAGGAAACCGGATCAAAATCCTTTTTGCTAGTCGCCGATCTTAATTTATTATAAACTAAACATTCATTTCAGGCTTTGGTTTTACAATACCTGTTCCAATTTAAATTTGCTTGAAAATAGCGACATTCTGTCATTTCGAGAAACTTTTTTCGATCTCATCGGTCGGAATAATGGTCAGCACTTTCTTGCCGTCAGGAGTAAAATTGGGTGTGGCGCAGGCAAATAAATTATCGATCAGGTGATCAACCTCTTCTTTTTTAAGTTCCATGCCGTAATCGAGAGCCGAAGCTTTTGCCAGCGAAAGCGCAATTTGTTCCCTGGCTTTTGCACGTGCATCTACCGGCGAATTTTTGTATTCTTCGAGTAAACGCTCCACAATCAGTTCGGGCGACGAAACATCGAGCATACCCGGCGTTCCGCTGATAATAAAGGTATCTTTTCCAAATTCGCGAATATCGAAACCCAGCGAATGCAAATCGTTCAAAATCGATTTCAGCAGTTCCGAATCGGCAGGATTCAACTCAATGGTTTGCGGAAACAATTGTTGCTGGCTGGCTACCGAATCGCTTTTAAGGATTTCGATGAACTGCTCAAATAAAATGCGTTCGTGCGCGCGTTTCTGATCGATCACCATCAAACCTGATTTAACAGGAGTAAGAATATAACGTTGCTTTAACTGTAGCGTTTTCTTTCCCGTATATTGCTCCGGCACCTGGGCATACAGATCGGGCATCGTTTTTCCCGATTCACCAGAATTTTCTTCGGGACGAAGCTTTAACTGTGCCCCCTGGTAAAGATCTTCCCAACTCCCGAGGTTTTTCTTTTCACGAAAACTGGTGGCAGGTTTTGAAAAACTTCCGCCACTGTGTGTTTTTCCTGAATCAAAAGGATTGTACCCGGGATTTATCTGAATGTCGGGATAACGAATGCCTTCGCCACTTTTGGGTGGCAGCGGGATATCAATATTTCCGCTTTGGTCGAAATCGATCGACGGCACCACGTTGTGTTTCCCCAGCGACTCGCGCACTGCCGCATGAACGATCGGCCAGATATCGCGCTCGTTTTCAAATTTTATTTCGGTTTTGGTAGGGTGCACGTTAATATCAATAGCTCCGGGATCGATTTCAAGAAAAAGAAAATACGACGGAAACGATTCGGGTGGCAGCAGTTGTTCGTACGCTTGCATCACTGCTTTATGAAAGTAGGCGTGGCGCATGTATCTTCCGTTTACAAAAAAGAACTGCTCGCCCATGGTTTTACGTGCAAATTTGGGCTGGCCGATAAAACCGCTTACTTTTACAATACTGGTTTCTTCGTTTACATTTACCAGACTTTGGTTCAGCGCCTTACCAAACAAATCGACAACTCGTTTACGCAAATTTGTTGCTGGCAACTCGTATAACGAACTTCCGTTATGAATCAGTGAAAACTTAATTCCCGGATTGGGCAGGGCCACGCGTTGAATCTCCCAGATAATATGTTTTAACTCGGTAGAGTTTCCTTTTAAGAATTTACGCCGGGCAGGAACATTAAAGAACAGGTTCTTAACCAGGAAATTGGTACCGTTACTTGTTCCGACAGGTCCCTGCGTTTTCACTTCCGAACCGATAATGTGGATCAAAGTACCCACTTCATCCCCCATGCGTTTGGTTCGCAGTTCCACATCGGCAATAGCAGCTACCGAAGCAAGCGCCTCTCCGCGGAATCCCATGGTGCGGATACAAAAAAGATCGTTGGCGTTTCTGATTTTTGAAGTGGCATGCCGTTCGAAAGCCATCCGTGCGTCGGTTGGCGACATTCCGCAGCCGTTGTCGCTGATCTGAATTAGCGTTTTCCCGGCATCTTTTATATGAATTACAATTTCGGTGGCTCCCGCATCAAGCGCGTTTTCAACCAGCTCTTTTACCACTGACGCCGGGCGTTGAATAACTTCACCTGCCGCTATCTGATTGGCAACCGCATCGGGTAATAACTGAATAATATCGCTCAATTTCTGACTTTTATACGATTCGTACTGTAATTCTCCGATTAGGCAAAGAAGTCGGAATAAAAGAAGAGATAAAGCACCAGGGCCAGGATCAGGATAATCCAGATCAACCGTCGGTTCTGTGAGCGGCGTGCATCTTCAGTCGAACGCGACATTCCTGCACTGTTCCTGAACTGCCCTTTGATATTGGGGCGATAGGGTTTTCCGTCGTCTTTCTTTTCATCAACAATACCGAGTTCTTCCTTGATCCTTCTTTCCCTTTCGTCGCGTGCTTCCTGCTCCGGATCGTAAAACCGAGGTGTAATACTGAATCTTTTGATTCCCGGGGTATGAAAAAATCTGCCAATCATTGTTTTCGAATTTAGTGCAAAGATAACCTTTATTCCTCAAAAATTATTCCCCGACGTCAGTCCTTCAATCACAAGTACTTAATGCAACTTGCAAGAAAAAATTACATCGATTTCTCTAAAATCCGGAATAGTTGTTCGTTATTGAGCAACACCGGGTTCCCTTTCATACTACTTGAAGCTTTTGCTTTTTCCACAAGCGCAGGAAAATCGGGTTCAGAAATATCAAAAGCCGATAATGCCGGTATTTTTAGTCCTGTCACCATGTTTTTAACCCACACAATTCCGTCTTCAGCTTGTGCAAGCCTGCTTCCTGTCAGGATTTGAGCCAACTCGGTAAATTTCGAAAGATCGCCTTTTTGTTCACTCAGTGTTTCGATGTTCATTTCCATGCTGGCTGCCATCAAACTGGCACAAATGGTTCCGTGTGCCATGTGGAACATACCACCCATCGGGCCGGCAAATCCATGAATAACGCCCAGTTTCACATTGGACAGCGCCATTCCTCCCAACATACTTGCCATGGACATATCTTCGCGGGCCCGGCTGTTTTGCCCATCGTGAAAAGCATCAGTCAGCGAGTGCGAAACACGTTTCAATCCTTCTCTGCAAATCATATCGATAAAAGGATTGGCCTGATTGGAAACAAAAGTTTCCATTAGGTGGGTTAATGCGTCAAAACCAGTGCTGGCAGTAAGTTCGGGCGACATGGAATACGTTAGAACCGGGTCGACAAGCGCCACAGTTGGGTACATACTGTCGCTTCGCAAACTCACTTTTACCAGCTTCTCATTTGATTTGATCACCGAATTTTTGGTCACCTCTGCGCCGGTTCCGGCTGTTGTTGGAATGGCGATGCAAGGCAAAGGTTTCCCTACAAGAGGCATTCCTTTTCCGATCACTTCGAGGTAATCCATCAATTCTCCCGGGTTAGGAACCATCGCGGCAATTGCTTTGGCTGCGTCAATTACGCTTCCCCCGCCAATTCCGATCACATATTCACATTTTGCAGAACGGGCTATTTTCACACCACGGCCGATCATCTCAATTGTTGGTTCGCTGTGGATTTGAAAATAACTTACATCGGCCCCGGGCAAAAAACGTGTAGCCAAATCGTGGGCAGTTTCCTGTCTTTTCCCACTAACAATTAAAACCCGATTGCCCCATCTGTTGACCAGTTCCGGGATTTTTGCAATTGAATTATTTCCAAATAAAACTTGTGTTGCCGTAGCAAAAGAAAAAGTAGATAACATGGCTGATCATTTATCTTCCGAAAGAAAATCAGTAAAACGAGGTAAAGATTTACCCCCAGCTTTCCTCTTCCGGAAAAATATTAAAGTAAACATTCGAAGTCCGGGGTTCTTCCATCATATCCAGAACAGCTTCCCGCCAACGCTGGTAATGGTCTGTGGCTTTATGTTTTGCCGGGTCATCAAAACTCCGATACGCTTCAACCAGCACAAAACGTGTGCGATCGTCCTGTTGCTGTACAATATCGAAACGGGCAACTCCCGGTTCCAGCAAACTGTTCTTTGCATTTTCGATTGTTGCTTCAATAAACTCTTCCACCCAGTCTTTCTTTACATGAACCTGAACATAGACAATATACATAGCACTTGTTTTTAAAACCGTTGACGCACTTGTGTCTTTGCTTTCCCGGCCAATCCGACATTATCGCTACATCACTCTCTCCGATGTAGCTTCACAAAATTGAAAAATATTTTCGGAAAGCTTCCAACCTTTTACAACTATCTTCGTCTTACACACAAATGCGATAAAAATCCGGAACAGGAAAACGCTGAAAAGAGCATAATTTAAAACCCAAACAACTTCTATTGGTGAAAGTAAATACAGCAGTTGCCGGCTTTCATCTGCCTCCAAATTTGAAATAGCAGGATAGGATGATGAAGTAGTAATTGATTAACTGAACGAAGATTTCGCAGGTACTTCATCCGGCTACAAATACAGAAAACTAAAAATATCTTCTGGTCCAGTTCCTTATAAAGTTGATTTAATTATGAAATACGGCAAGGCCAATTTCCCCGACACATTCAACCCCGCTACTTACATTGACAAAACAGTGAACTGCAAATTAAAGGTGGCGCCACTGAAGAAACCATTTATATTCGTTATAACCCCGCTTCGAATGAGGGTAGAACGAATTAAAGCCACTTCTTGCGCTTAAAATACACAAGCAAAGCTCCGGCCAGAAACAGGATTATTCCCCATAATATAAAGTACGAATACCTGAACTCAAGCTCGGGCATGTATTTAAAATTCATTCCGTAAATACCTGCAATAAAAGTGAGGGGAATAAAAATGGAGGCAAAAATGGTAAGCGTTTTCATTACTTCGTTCATCTTGTTGCTCATATTCGAATTGTAAATGTTCAACTGGTCGGAAACCAGGCTGTTGTACAATTCAATAGCATCGGAACATTGAACGGTAAGATCATGAAGATCGTTTAGAAATTGTTGGTTTCTTTCCTGGATGTACGAATCTTCTGCTTTATTAAGAACAACCAGAAAATCGCGTACCGGCCGGATTGATTTGCGCAGGTAATTCAATTCCATTTTGTATTGGTAGATCTCTTCTACAATGTGTGTATCCATTTCCTGGAACAATCGTTCTTCAAGTTCTTCCACTTTGGAGCCAATATTCTCAATCAGAAACATATAATTATCTACAATTGTATCCATCAGCGCATACGCCAGATAATCGTTGCCATGACTTCGAATGCGGCCTTTATTTTTCCGGATACGTTCGCGCACGGGTTCAAAAACATCGCCTTTTCGCTCCTGCACTGTAATTACACAATCTGTGCGAAGTATAATTGTGACCTGCTCGGCATAAATCCGATTTGATTTTTCAACCTGGTGGAGCATCTTCATAATGAAGGCGTCATAGGTTTCGCCGTTGTCATATTTAGGTTGTTGGTCGGTGTTCAACATATCTTCCAGTAAAAGAGAGGGAAGTTCGAATTCAGTGCCCAAACTCTGTATCAGATCAATGTCGTGAATCCCGTAAATATTGATCCAGTTTACCGCATCCGGGTTAAATTGATCGATCGCTTCACGAATGTTGCTTACCTCCACTTCGCGTAAACCATCCTTTTCAATCCGTTTGAACTGAACGATCGGTTTCTCCATCTTTTGCTTCCCGATCAACACCAGCGACCCGGGAACCATTCCTTTTGAAGGTGTACGGTCTTTTAAAAATCGTGCCATTACCTATGAATTACTTTTCATTTAAATATAGTACATTTTTTCAGTTCAATATTATTCTGAAACATTGCGGATAGCATGAATTCTAAAATATCCCCAAAGTCAAAAATGAAAATCTGGTTTCAATCGTCTAATCCAGCCCTTGATCATATTGAACATTCAACAAAAATTAACTAAATTAACGGTTGCTTCATTAACATGCCGACATGAAAGCTAAAAGTCCATTCTTACAATCAGAAATGAATACTTGTATAATTCTTGGATTGTTTCTTTTAAATCTCTGGTTTCCTTCATTCGGCGTCGAATTACAGGATACTTCTTATGCTAATTCGCTAACACTTGAAGCATATAAAAAGGCCCGAATAAATTCAGAGCTTAGCATTAACAAAGCTCATAAAGCTTTGTCTTTATCCAAAACAATTCTCTATCAAAAAGGAATAGCCGATGCAAGTCTGGCATTGGGCGCCGCTTATCTGGCCAGATACAATCCAGGCGACAGCGCTACTTTCTACTATCACCAGGCCTTGGATTTATACACTCAATTAAAAGATTTATCAGGATTGGCACGCACCTGTTACGGGCTTTCTTATGTATACAACCTGAAAAGCAGCCCAAAGCAAGCTATAGATTTTGGAAACAAGAGTGTGGAATATTTTGAAAAAGCGGGAAGACAGAAAGAAGTCATATCAGCGTTAGAGGCAGTCATTTATTTGGAGAAACAAGCCGGCAATTACGAGAAGGCGCTGGAATTATCTGATAAAGCCATCGAAATCGCACATTTGGCTAACGACACCCTTCAATGGGCCAATGCTATAAATAACAAAGGCAATGTATTAAATGATATGTTTCTGTTCAATCCGGCAATCGATGCCTATTTTGAAGCGTTTAAATTATGGGAACTTACTAACGATACTCCTGGTCTGGGCATTGCCTACGGTTCAATTGCCAATGCCTATTTTTTTGAAGGCGATTACAGGAAATCGCTGGAATACAATTTCAAAAAATTACCCATCACAAAAAATGCAGGTAACATTTGGGAGACAAACAAAACGATGAACAACATTGCTCTCTCGTACAGCCAGCTAAACAATCACGACAGTGCCCTTTTTTACATGCGGAAAAGACTGGAACTGGCCAAAAACCTGAATTATCCGGAAGGCGTAGCCAATTGTTACAATAATATGGCTTCCGCATTTTTGAAAACGGGAAAAAATGATTCTTCTCTTTTCTACAGTTCAGAGTCTGTATCTATTGCAGAAAGAATAAACAGCCCCAACCTGGCAAAATACGAGTTGAACAAAGCAATGGCTTTGGAAAAACAAAAAAAATACAATGCTGCACTTACAATTGCCCGAAAAGCCTACAATCAGGCGAAAGAAAAAAACGACAATCACACGGTAAAAGATGCAGCTTTTCTTTTGAATAGTATTTACTACCATTTAGACCAACGTGACCTTGCATATTCCTACCTCACCGAGTACCTTAAATTAAACGACAGCATAACCAACATGGAATATATGCGGAAAGTGACGCGGCTGGACATTCAGCACGAATACGAGACAAAACAAAGAAAAGCGCAATACGAAATGGATCTGCTGGCAAAAAATAATCAGTTAAAAACCGAGCGCCTTAGAAAAATCCGGATTGTTCTCCTTGCTATACTTTTATTAAGCATTGCTGGTGCCTGCATAAGTTTTTTAATCATAAAAAACAAAAACTACCGCATTGAGCAAATGAAACTTGAAATAAGAAATTACCTGTTAAAATTCGAACAGAGGAAACCAGAGGAAAACAACAAAAATCAAATGGAAGTACTTATTGAAAAGTACGGCCTGACCCAGCGTGAGGCTGAAATTATGAAACTTATTTCAACCGGAATTGGAAATGAAGAAATTGCAAACAAACTGTTTGTTTCCAAAAACACGGTAAAATTTCACATCAAAAATATTTTTATAAAACTCGATGTAAAAAACCGGATCCAGGCCATTCATAAATCAGCCATATAATTCTATTTATCCATTCTTTCTTTCAATTCCCCGATAGCTTATAAAAAACAAGCGCTAATCGATCAAAACTACCCTTCCGGGTAGTATATCGAATAGGTTTCCTACCCTAACTTTACCAGAAAATCAACCGAAGATCAATTGAAAAAAACATTAAAAATAACATCTCGTGAGGCCGTTATTCTCGAATTAGTGAAAAAAGGATTTTCGAACGAAAAAATTTCCGAAGAAACCGAAGTATCGGTGAATACGGTAAAATTTCATTTAAAAAAAATATACCGAAAACTAAATGTAAACAACCGTGTGGAAGCAATCATCAAGTTCAACGAAATAACGAATCAAAAAAACATTATAAAATGAATATTAACCATTAAAAAGGGAGGATACATGCGACACAAAAAGTTAA
>WOYV01000092.1 GCA_011620585.1 Draconibacterium sp. | reverse complement strand
AAATCAGGAAACAGATATTGGACGAAAAATATCAAATATCAGGAAACCAAAATATCTTTCTAAAAAAGAGAATAAATTAGATAAAGATTGTTTTCAAATGAATTCAGAATTTTTTAATCATTTCGTATAATTTTTGAATAGGAAGTCCCATTACATTGTAAAATGATCCTTCGATGTGGTTGATCCCAATGGTTCCAAGCCACTCCTGGATACCATAGGCGCCCGCTTTATCGTAAGGTTTATAATTCAGGATATAGTAATCGATTTCCTCTTTCGTGAGCGCTTTAAATGTTACTTCGCTAACCGAATAAAATGAATTTTGTTTGGAACGGCTGGTTAAACAAACTCCTGTAATTACCTGATGATTTTTCCCGCTCAAATCGCTAAGCATCGAGAAGGCTTCGTTGTAACCTGCAGGTTTTCCCAGAACCCGATCTCCCAAACAAACAACCGTATCAGCCGTAATCAGAAGGTCGTTTTCTTTTAGTTCGGTTTTAAAAGCAGCAGCTTTTAGTTTTGCCAGATACACCGGCACCTCTTCCCGTGAAAGATGATCGGGATAGTTTTCTTCTACCTCGCGGGTTTGAACCGAGAAATCGATATCCAACGATTTCAACAACTGCTGGCGGCGCGGAGATTTGGATGCCAGGATGAAATTATATTCCGGGAACCATTTCATTTTTAGAAAGCCCTTGAATTAAGCATATCGGGAGTAAACCATTTTTCCTGCGCTTTGAGTGTTTGTTCGATTACGTCGCGAACACAACCTTCTCCCCCATCTTTATCCGAAATATATTTCGAAATTTCCTTGATCTCGGCAACTGCATCTTTGGGACAGGTCGGAATTCCAACTTCTTTCATAATCCGGTAGTCTACCAAATCGTCACCCATAAAAAGAATTTCTTCGGCTTTTAAATTCTCCTTTGCAAGAAAATCATTTAAGCAATCGACCTTATCGCGAACTTTATCGTAATAATGAACCACTCCCAGTTTTTCGTAACGTATACGAACACGTTCGATAAAACCTCCTGTAATGATGGCTACCGGATAACCCGCATTTACAGCAATACGGATTGCAAATCCATCTTTTACATTGGCAGTCCGCACAGGGTCACCTTCGTCGTTTAAAGGCGTGGTATCTTTCGACAGGACACCATCGACATCGAAAACAAAACCTTTTACGCGGACCAATTCATCCTTAAAAAATCCCATGATTACTTATTTTGGTGACGTTCAAAAATACTCGTAGTTATTGAATTGTACAACTCTTTCATCTTCGGAAATTTATCGAGCTTATCCAAATGTGCATCGATAATATTCCGATCGAAGCGAACGGCAGGTCCGGTCTGAGCCTTTTCAGGTGACATTTCCCGTGCTTTGAGAGCAGTTTCCAGGATTAAAGGATGTAAAACTTCGAACGAAATATGTTGTGAATCCAGGTAATCAGCGGCCAGTGTATAAAAATGATTAACAAAATTGCTTGCAAACACAGCAGCAACATGCAAACTTTTCCTTTTCCCGGAATCGAGAACCGAAACTTTCGATGAAATAGCGGATGCGATTTGCACTAATATTTTCCCGTTGTTTTCTGAGTTGGCTTCAATAAAAACCGGGATGGTACTGAAATCAGGTCTTCTGTTTTTGGAAAATGTCTGAAGCGGATATAAAACGCCTGTATTTTCAGAATAACAGTTTAAAACTGACAAGGGTAAACTTCCGGAGCAATGCACCAACAGCTTATTCTTTAAATCGACTTTGCGCAGTACTTCATGAAGGGCTGAGTCTTTTAGCGCCACAAAATAAATATCTGCCTCCCGGGTAATCGATTCGGGCGAAATGGTAAAACTGGTTTGCAGCTTTGTTGCCAGATCACTTGCCGATTCCCGGGTTCGACTATAAACCTGGATTACAGGACCCACTTTCTGCTGAATAATTTGGGCCAGGTGCGTAGCAAGGTTGCCTGCGCCAATAAAACAAAAACTGAGGCTCATCGTTTTAAATTTTTCTAAAAGTAATGAGCCTCATTCTATGTTCCAAATGTATTATGCTTTCGAAAGCCTGTGGTTAACTACGTCCCAGTTTACTATGTTCCAGAAATTATCGACATAATCGGCGCGTTTGTTTTGGTATTTCAGATAATACGCGTGTTCCCAAACATCAATAGCCAACAGTGGCGTTCCGTTTACGCTCACTACATCCATTAAAGGATTATCCTGGTTCAGGGTATCTGTTACCTGGAGTTTACCATTTTTATCGACAATTAACCAGGCCCAGCCACTACCAAAATGTGTTTTTGCGGCTTTCCCAAACTGCTCTTTAAATGCATCAACACTTCCAAAGTTTTTATCCAGAGCTTCTTTCAATTTCGAAGGAATAGCAGTGTGCTTTGGCGTCATGTTTTCCCAGTAAAGTGTATGATTATAATAACCGCCGCCATTATTCCGGATACCAACCGATTGTTTGCTGATGCTTGCAAAAATCTTTTCCATTGGAGTATCCATCAAATCGGTCCCCTCGGCTTCTGCCATAAATTTAGTGAAGTAGCCTTTGTGGTGTTTCGAATAATGAAGTTCCATGGTTTGTGCATCAATATACGGTTCAAGCGCATCGTATGCGTATGGTAATTCAGGAAAAGTGTGTTCTGAAGAACCAACTGAATTGGATGCAATGGCAGAGAAGCTGCCTAAAATAGGTGTTACCGCCGCTGCGGTCCCAACCGTTTGTATAAATTTTCTTCGTTCCATAATGCTGTTTTTATTTCCTAATACACAAACATTACGAAAGCTAAAATGTTCGATATTTTAAGAGTATTTAAACTTTTACTGAAAATAATGAGCCACTTTTTATCTTCAGGTAGTCTATCGGACCGGTTATAAAAAAACAGTAAAAGAAAAAGAAAAACGAACTGCCCATATGTGATTCAAGATTCGAATCGGCAAAATTGGCGAAGAACATAAAAACCAGCATAACCATAAAAAGCGGATCGTTGTAACGTTTTGTTTTTACCACCGGGTAAACAATCAGGAACATAATCAATACAAAGCCAATCAGTCCAAATTTTACCATATAATTTAAATACTGATTGTGCGATGACGCATATAAACTTTGGTCGAGTTGCGATTGATTCTCTTTAAATGCCAGTGCAAACTCCTGTTTCCACTTTCCGGTCCCAACACCCAACAAGGGATGTTTCTTAATAATAGTAATCGCCGCTTTGGCAAATTCAATCCGCTGCGAAAACGACTGGTGATTGGAATAACCTGTTTGAGAATAAACATAGACTTCCCATACTGTTTGGTAAATGCGCGGGTACAAGGAGCATTTCTTTTGGAAAATAACATTGGCCATCCCTTGTTCAATATTTTCAATATCTTTTTGTTTGAGTGCCTTAACTCCTTCAGCATCTTTTCTCAAATTTTTGGAAGTGAGGTAACGAACCAGGGTTGTATACACCGGATATCCGTTTAATCCCATCGAGTCGTATTTATATTCCGAAACCTGATTCCATTCGCGTCGCATTTCATCTTCGCAAACATACAATCCGACAAAATGGCCATTCTCCACCATCCGGTTACCAAAATCATTTGAGTAAGGATTTCCTTCGGCAGTAAACTGATCAATGGTTTCAACATCAACCATATCGAACTGATAAAAGGTTTTTACGACTTGCTGAACGTAGATCGCCGGGACAATAATTAAAAGAAGCAGCCCAACAGCAAGAGACACTTTGTATTCGCCTTTCGTAAACGTGAAAAGGTAATAAAGGAAATATATTCCGCTGGCTACAAATGCGACTATTCCTGTAAGTGATTGCTGAAAAGCCAGATATCCCAGATTAATCAGAACCAATAAAAACAAAAGTGCCAAATGCGATCTTGTTGATAAACGGAAGTTAGTAATGCCAATAAAAACAAGAAACCAAATAACCAGAATAAGCTGGAAACTAAACCGAATGTGTGAAATTAAACTGATGGTATGAACTGAAAAATTACCGGTATGTGGAATTAGTTTCCATTTAACCAATGCCGCCATGATAGCAATTAAAACTCCGGCTGTAAAAACATACAGCACTACTCGTTTCTGACGTTGCGTTACTTCTTTCCCAAGGCTAAAAGCAAGTGGAAAAATGAGATAGAACATCACTTTCTGCACATCATAAAAAGAGTGATCGTATTTTAATGTAAGAAGGCTGCTTACCGCGTAAATAAAAAATATTACAGGCACCATTAATAATAGCCGTCTTGACCTGATTCTATTTCGTTTGTTTTCAGAGGTATCCTCAATTAATGCAGTGACAAAAACTACACCAGCAAAAACCGATACCAACGCTTCGGATAACGGAAGCACAAATACAAAGCCTAAAAGCGAAACAAAAAAATAATTGGAATCGATAAGTTCGGTCAAGAATTTCTTCATAAATGAAGATTATTTATTTCATTCAAAACGAGGTTCAAAGTAAGATATTGTTTAGAAATAAAAAAGGCCTGTGCTCCAAAGAACACAGGCCTGGTAAAGTTGGCAGCGGCCTACTCTCCCACTGTTACGCAGTACCATCGGCGCTGGCGGGCTTAACTTCTCTGTTCGGAATGGGAAGAGGTGGTGCCCCGCCGCTATAGCCACCTAAATTCGTCCGTTTGCAAATCCCGACATTTATCGCCGGGGCAAACTTCATGGCTTACTTTCTTTCTTAAAAAGAAAGACCAATAAAATATTTTCGGCAGTTGGGAAAGAGTACAAATCTTCAATACAAGGACAATCCTTCTGTAGAAAGTTTACGGGCAATTAGTACTGCTCGGCTTTGCCATTACTGACTTTACACCTGCAGCCTATCAACGTAGTCGTCTCCTACGGCCCTTAATGGAGATCTCATCTTGAGGTGAGCTTCGCGCTTAGATGCTTTCAGCGCTTATCTCATCCACACATAGCTACCCTGCAATGCAGCTGGCGCCACAACAGGTACACTAGCGGTATGTCCAACGCGGTCCTCTCGTACTAGTGTCAGGTCCTCTCAAATCTCCTACGCCCACAACAGATAGGGACCGAACTGTCTCACGACGTTCTGAACCCAGCTCGCGTGCCACTTTAATCGGCGAACAGCCGAACCCTTGGGACCTTCTCCAGCCCCAGGATGTGACGAGCCGACATCGAGGTGCCAAACCGCTCCGTCGATATGAGCTCTTGGGAGCGATCAGCCTGTTATCCCCGGAGTACCTTTTATCCTTTGAGCGATGGCCCTTCCATACGGAACCACCGGATCACTATGCTCTAGTTTCCTACCTGATCGACCCGTCGGTCTCACAGTCAAGCGCGCTTGTACCATTATGCTCTGCTGACGGTTACCAATCGTCATGAGCGCACCTTTAGAAGCCTCCGTTACTCTTTTGGAGGCGACCACCCCAGTCAAACTACCCACCACGCAATGTCCCTCGTTTGAAACAAGGTTAGGCTCCAAGTAAGCAAAGGGACGTATTTCAAGGATGGCTCCACGAATCCTGGCGAACCCGCTTCATAGCCTCCGTCCTATCCTACACATCACTTACCCAGAGTCAATGCGAAGTTGCAGTAAAGGTTCACGGGGTCTTTCCGTCCCGTTGCGGGTAAACGGCATC
>WOYV01000124.1 GCA_011620585.1 Draconibacterium sp. | reverse complement strand
CATTTATAGGGCAACCTATTATTGCCCTGCTGATTGGTACACTTTTATCGCTGTTGTTATTGAAAAACAAGGCGATGAAAAGCATCAATTCAATACTGGATTCCGCCATTGAAAAAGCAGGCCCGATACTTATCGTAACCGGCGCGGGCGGTATGTTTGGCTTGGTGATTAAAGAGACCGGCGTGGGCGCTTTTGCCGGCGAGTTTTTTCTGAACACCGGATTAGGCCTTGCTGTCCCCTTTCTGATTGCCTCCATACTGAAAACAGCACAAGGTTCATCAACAGTAGCAATCATTACTGCAGCATCGCTCATTGCACCCATGTTACCTGCACTGGGATTGGATTCTGAAACCGGAAAACTCCTGGCAATGATTTCGATGGGTGCCGGCTCCATGATGGTGTCTCACGCCAATGATTCTTATTTCTGGGTGATTTCGCGATTTTCCGGAATCAGCTCTGATACCACGTTAAAAGTCTATTCTACGGCCACCATCGTGATGGGAATCGTTACGTTTCTGTGTGTATGGCTGGCTTCATTTTTTATGTTGTAATAAGATGAGATGAGAAAGAAAGCCGAAGAAATATTTTTAGCCGGCGTTGAAAGTGTTTTACCTGAAAAGTTGATTCAAACACGAATAAAACGGAGGGATGATGTACTGCAAATTGCCGGTAAATCATACCCGTTATCCCGATTCAGGCATATTTACGTTTTGGCAGCCGGAAAAGCAGCCGCTTTAATGGCGAAGGAAACCGAACGAATTTTAGGCGACAAAATAACAGGAGGACACGTTGTTACCAAGTACGGGCACGGAACAAATTTAAAATACCTGAGACTTACCGAAGCCGGACATCCGATACCGGATGCCGAAGGTGTGAAAGGGACACGGGAAATGCTTGACATTGCCCGCCAAGCCGTTGAAGATGATTTGGTGGTCTGCCTGATATCGGGCGGTGCATCAGCCCTGATGGCTGATTTTCCGGAAGGAACCACGCTCGATGACCTGAGACATGCGAATGAATTGCTGGTAAAATGCGGTGCTGATATTACCGAAATAAATGCCGTGCGCAAACATCTTTCAAACGTGAAAGGCGGACAACTTGCCAAAACGCTTTATCCGGCAACGACCGTTTGCCTGATTTTATCGGATGTTATCGGTGACCGCCTCGATGTGATTGCTTCCGGCCCTACCGTTGGAGACACCAGCACATTTGCCGACGCGTGGGCGGTTATCGAAAAGTATTCGCTGGAAAATTCTTTCCCGCCTCCCATGCTGAACCATTTGAAAAATGGATTGTCTGGTTTCATTCCCGAAACACCGAAGCCGGACGATGTTATTTTCAGGAACGTCCAGAATTACATCATCGGGAATAACTTACTGGCACTTGAAGGTGCATCGCGTAAAGCGCAGGAGCTTGGTCTTGAAACCCATATCATTACCGACAAGTTAAAGGGAGATTATACGAATGTAGCCGGTTTTATCCTGAAAACAATCGAAAATTACCAGCAAGCTAACTGCAAAAAGCCCGTTTGTCTGCTTTTTGGGGGTGAACCGACTGTAAAAGTTTCGGGAGATGGATCGGGCGGACGCAATCAGCACCTGGCCTTGTATTTATCTACTAAAATTGATCACGAAAAACACATCACCATCTTATGTGCAGGAACAGACGGTACAGATGGACCGACCGATGCCGCGGGAGCCGTGGTTGATAATGAAACGATAGCTACTGCAGTGAAGAAAAATATCGATCCCCGGGTTTTTCTCCAAAATTACAATTCTTACCATTTTTTTCAACAAACCGGTGGCCATATTATCACCGGAAACACAAGGACGAATGTCATGGATATGGTCGTTGTCGTGATAGAAGATAAGTGACGGCCGCAATTAACAGTCTGTCAAACTGTTTTTCACCGAAGTAACGCCTGTTGAATGTGTGCTTTTTTAATCATTGTACATTGTAAACTTGCGGTGGCCAACAAAACAATGGACAAAAGCCAGTTATCCGATTTTATTGACGTGGCTTTGAACCAGCTTATTTGCTAAAACAGGCGAAAACAATTTACAGGCGAAAACAGTTTAATAAGTAAATTGACCCTGATTAAAATGAACAAAAGATGAAAGCAACGACATTGTAATCGTTGAGGGAAATGCTTATTTCCCGATTGAATCAGTAAAAAAGATTTTTTTATGCTTATCGAAAAAACAACTGCAGAACTATCAAGGCATCTAAAAACAGAAGGAGTAAAAATAGTGGATGTGCGACCGGTGGAGGCCTACAACGGATGGCAGTTGAAAAATGAATCCCGCGGCGGCCACATTGCGGGAGCAAAAAGTCTGCCTGCAAAATGGTTAAAATACATCGACTGGATTGAAATCGTGCGGCACAAAAACATCCTGCCGGAAAATGAAATTGTCATTTACGGATATGCGCCCGAAGAAACGCGAGAAGTAGCCGAACGGTTTTTAAAATCGGGCTACCAAAAGGTTTCTGTTTACAATCATTTTGCGGATGAATGGGTTGTCAATCCCAGCTTGCCCATGCAGAAACTCGAACGCTACAAAAACCTGGTCTCAGCAGAATGGGTAAACGAATTGATTTCGGGCAGAAAACCTGCTGAATATGAGAACGATAATTTTGTACTGGTCCACTCCCATTATCGCAACCGCGATGCTTATTTGAGTGGTCACATCCCGGGTGCCATTGACATGGATACGTTGGCTTTGGAGGCGCCGGAAACCTGGAACCGCCGTTCGCCCGAAGAATTGGAGAAAGCGCTGTTAGCGCACGGAATCACCGCCGATACAACCGTGGTTTTATACGGCAAATACATGGATCCCGACAACGACGACGAATTTCCGGGCAGTGCTGCCGGCGACATTGGCGCCATCCGCAATGCATTCATCATGTTGTATGCCGGGGTGAAGGACGTAAGGATATTAAACGGTGGTTTTCAGTCGTGGCAGGACGCCGGTTTTGAAATTTCGTTTTCCGATGAGCCCAAAAAACAGGCTGTCGATTTTGGCGTATCCATTCCGCAAAAGCCCGAATTGGCAGTGGACACGCCCGAAGCCAAAGAAATGATTGCTTCGCCAAATGCCGAACTGGTTTGTGTGCGCAGTTACCCGGAGTATATCGGGGAAGTGAGCGGTTACAATTATATCAAGGCCAAAGGACGTATCCCCGGCGCCCTGTTTGCCGATTGTGGCTCGGATGCCTATCACATGGAAAACTATCGCAATGTGGACCATACCACCCGCGAGTTTCACGAAACGGAGGAAATTTGGATGAACAACGGAATAACGCCCGACAAACATCTTGCATTTTACTGTGGTACAGGCTGGCGGGGCAGCGAAGCCTGGTTTAATGCGTGGCTGATGGGATGGCCGCGTGTTTCGGTGTATGATGGCGGTTGGTTTGAATGGAGCAACGACCCGGAAAACCCGTTTGAAACCGGAGTGCCTTTGGAATTTGAAAATAGAAATCAAAAAATTACATCGTGAAAAAGTTTGATGCAATTATCATCGGCTCAGGTCAGGCCGGAACACCCCTGGCTTTTAAACTGGCTTCTGAAGGCAAAAAAGTAGCTTTTATCGAAAAAGAACATGTTGGCGGCACCTGCCTGAACGTAGGCTGCACGCCCACAAAAGCGTATGTGGCCAGCGCCCGGCGGGTTTGGGAGGCGATGCACGGAAAAGAACTGGGCGTTGATATTCCGGAGGGGACGAAAGTGAATCTGGAAAAAGTGAAAGAACGGAAAGATGCGATGATTTCGAAATCGGTAAATGGCATTTTAGAGGGTCTAAACAACAATAAATATATAACCTTTTACGAGGGCGAGGCTGCATTTTCTGGTGATAAAACAGTTAAGGTTAACAGGGACGAAATTACCGCTGATCAACTATTCATCAACGTAGGCGGAAGAGCTTTTGTCCCTGAAAGTTTTAAACAGGTTCATTATCTCGACAATCAATCCATTCTGGAACTGAAAGAAATTCCCGAACATCTTATCATTGTTGGCGGAAGCTATATCGGACTTGAATTTGGTCAGATGTTCAGGCGCTTTGGAAGTAAAGTAACCATTATTGAACGTAACGCGACCATTATCGGACACGAAGACAAAGATGTAAGCGATGCCATCCGGCAATTTCTGGAAAAAGAAGGAATCGAATTTCGGCTGAATGCGAATTGCCTTTCGGGTAAGAACAATGCTTCAGGGGGTGTGACGGTAAAAGTGGATTGCACAAGTGGAGCGCCCGAAATTTCCGGTTCGCACCTGCTTCTCGCAGTTGGACGGGCACCCAACACCGACACCTTAAACCTTGAGAGTGCCGGTGTAAAAACCAACGAACGCGGGTTTATTGAAGTAAATGAAACCCTGGAAACAAATGTTCCCGGAATTTATGCATTGGGCGATTGCAACGGAAAAGGCGCTTTTACACATACGGCTTACAATGACTACGAAATTGTAGCTGATAACTTGTTTGGAGGAAAAACACGGAAAGTTTCAGACCGGATATTGACCTATTCTTTATTTACCGATCCTCCGCTGGGAAGGGCGGGATTGACGCTGGAACAAGCCCGGAAAACCGGGAAAAAATTGAAAGTCGGATTCATGAAAATGAGCAATGTGGCCCGCGCCCGCGAAAAAGGGGAAACGACCGGCTTTATGCAGGTGATTGTTGATGCCGAAACAGATAAAATACTTGGCGCATGTGTGTTGGGAACCGGTGGCGATGAAATTATTTCTCTTTTTCTGGGCATGATGTACGCCGGTGCTTCTTACAAAGTGTTGATGGATTCCGTGTTACCTCATCCCACTGTTTCAGAGTTAATTCCAACCATGCTGGAAAGCCTTCAGGAATTGAAAGATTAGACTGAACAAGCAAAAATTCCCATCAGAAAAAAATATGGATCAACAAGTACTTCTTTCCGAACTGGCAACCGACACGTTAAAAGGACTCTCCTCGAACCCCAAATATCTTTTGTCGAAATATTTTTATGACGATGCCGGAAGCGCCATTTTTCAGGAAATCATGAAGATGCCTGAATATTACCTGACTGATTGTGAACATGAGATATTTTCAAATCAAAAAGAGGAAATCACGCAGGCAATTTGCCCGGAAAAGAAGCTGTTTAATCTGGTTGAACTGGGCTCGGGCGACGGGTTGAAAACCAAAATCCTGCTAAAGCACCTGGTTGAGGAGGGCATTCATTTTCAATACACGCCCGTTGATATCAGTGCAAAAGCCAACCACGAACTGGTGCAAAGCCTGAAAAAAGAGTTGCCAGATTTACAGGTTGAAGCCCAAACAGGCGATTATTTTCAAAAACTGAAGAATCTGAAGGGAGATGCTTCCATGCAAAAAATCATCCTTTTTCTGGGGTCGAACATCGGGAATTTTTCTGTTGATGAAACAACTGAATTTTTGAGCCGGCTATCAGCCTATTCGAATGTGGGGGATAAAGTTTTGATCGGTTTCGACCTGAAAAAATCGCCTGCCATAATCATGGAGGCCTACAACGACCCGCACGGTCACACGCGCCGTTTCAACCTGAACCACCTTGTTCGCCTGAACCGTGAACTGGATGCCGATTTTGATATCCAAAAGTTCGAACATCAAACTACCTACAATCCGCTAACCGGCGAGGT
>WOYV01000060.1 GCA_011620585.1 Draconibacterium sp. | reverse complement strand
TGTTATCAGATGCCATGTTTGCGTCTGTTGCTGCAATTTCGGCTTGCACATTTTCAATTTCGCCCAGCGAATGTTCAAAAATGTGCCCGAGAATATTTACATCCACATCGGTCTCAAAATCGTAATTGCTCAGCCGCAGCGTGTGTTCGTACAAAATATCGTCGTCAATGGCAATGTTGTCCAGAACTTCATCGGGTTTAAAAAGCCCGCCGTTGTATGCGTAAATGTCGTATTTCTTTCCATTGTAACCGGTGTTCATGTACCCGAAATACTTTTTAAAACGGGAGTACAACGGAAAATATTCATCGTATTTTTCTTTTAGGTCAGCCCACTGTTTTACAATTTCGCTGATTGAATTTGGCGGAAGCAACAACCTGTCTTCGGCAAAAAAGATAAACAGAAAACGGTCTAACAGTTTTTGTGTTTTTTTGAAAAGAGTGAGCTTGTCAATAAAAATGGGTTGTCCAATTGAATCAACAAGGGGTTGCCTACTTGAATCAACAAGGGGTTGCAACCCCTTGTTCCTATCAATGTTATTTTTTACCAGATTATTGTAAATCGCTTCGCGGAATTTTGAATAATCGGCGTACAATTTTTTTGTAATATTTTCTTCCTGTAAAACCGATGATTCTTTGATTTTTAAAGGCAAATCGTTTAACAGATTGTCTTTTGCCAGACACAGCCACATTAACGAAAACTGTTCCCGTGTCAGGTTGAACAAGTCAAAATCGACGTGGTCAACCGCATTTTGAATGTAAAAACGGAGTTTCTCAAAATTCGAAGTTATTACATATTTACATTTCGGATGATGATTTTTATAGCCGAACGCCTGAGTTTCAATTTTATCTAAGTCGGTGGTGTCCGTTCCTTTTAATTCAATTACTACAACGACCTCATAACAAGGGGCTGCAGCCCCTTGTTGAAATATAGCTTTTAAAATCGCTCCGTCAGCTTTTTTGCTGTTTGCAATGTTTTTGAGTTCGGTAGTCAGGTTAAAATTTGGTTCGGGATTCAAAGTGTAACCCAAAATTTTCACAAACAATTCCCGTAAAAATCCTTCCTGAAATTGTTCTTCTTTCGAATTTCTTATGTTTTCCTGTCTGTCGGGATTACCAAAATACTCTTGAAAATCAGTGTATTTTTTCTCGATTAATTCTGAATCGAGGTCATTCAAATATTTCTTTTCTACTGATTTTTGGAACAAGCTCATATTTTGGTTTTCGCTGGGTTTTAAAAATTAGTTTACTAAAATACTATTTTCTATTTGGTTCTAATCTGTCAAATTGCACAAAAGTGTGCGTCGGCAAAAAAGCATGTGTTTGAAGGGACGGTTGCAGGGAAGGGCTGGAAAACTTATGCTTTGTGCGTTGGCTTTTTATGTTTTTTCTTTTTCAATTATCTGGTCAATTTGGTTTTTATTATCGGGTAAATAATTTGTTGCAACATCCCAAATTATTTCATAATCAACCCCAAAATATTCATGTGAAATTCTGTTTCTCAGATAGTACATTTCTTCCCATGGAACATCAGGATACTTTTCTTTAATTTTATCATCTAATTTTTTCGAAGCTTCTCCAATAATCTCAAAATTCCTGATAACCGCGTCAACTGTTTTATAATCTCTTTTAAAATGCTCAAAATCGTAGCCTTCTATATATTCAGCAATACGGCTCATCGCTGTCTGAATATCATCAAGGAACATTTTGTAGCTACGCTCTTCCTTTTTCACATTACACGTATTTAACTTGATTTAAAATCCTATCCCTGATTTGTTCCTTTAATGCATTTTTAGTCACTAAATCAATTTTTCGACCGAAAATATTCTCAAGATAAATCTCTAATGAAAAATATTTCCATCCGATAGGTCTTTCAAATTCAACGAGTAAATCTATATCACTATCATCCGTATAGGAATCATCCGAAAAGGAACCAAATAATCCAATCTGCTTAACAGAGTAATCTCTGTATAAAATTGGCTTTAAATCTTTCAACCTATTCAATATATCGTTCTTAGTAATCATAAATCCAAAGATACAAATTTTTAATTTACAGACGAATCTGTCTTTTTAGCTTGAAGTTTAAACAAGCACTAAAACCCGCATTACATTTGCACTTTACCGTGCGTTATTTTTCTTATTTATCAAGTTTACTATAATTTTTACAATTGTTTCTTTTTCTTCGGTTTTACTGACTGCAATCATTAAAGTCAAAGCAACCAATGCATTATCCGCAATTCTCTTTTCTCCATTTTCATTATATAGAATTCCATTCCTTTCCAGAAAGTATAAAAACAAGAAAGCAGCTATTCTTTTATTTCCATCTGAAAATGAATGGTTTTTTGTCACTAAATAAAGAAGGTTTGCAGCTTTTTCTTCAATGCTTGGATATAAATCTTTTCCGTCGAATGTTTGGTAAATTGTTGAAACTGAACTTTTAAATGAATTGTCTTTTTCACGACCAAATAAATCGCTATTCCCATATTTCTGTTTAACCAATCGAATTTGTTTAATTGCTTCGTCGTAAGTAAGTTGAAACTTTTCTTTTCCAGAAGTTTCCTCAATTTTTAAAGTCTGATAGTCGTATTGGTCTAAAATGTCGAGGGCAAAAGCATAATCTGAAATTATTTTTAGTAATCCAATGCTTTCTCCACTTGATAATTCTTTCTGGTTTATAATGTTTCCTAAAATTTTCACTGATTCTTTTAATTCCCGTAATTGTTCATTTTGTTTGGATAACCTTTTTTCATTTATTGAAAATCCTTTTATTAGAAACTCCTTTAAAATTTTGTTTGCCCAAATTCTGAATTCAGTCCCTCTTTTTGAATTTACGCGATATCCGACTGCAATAATTACATCAAGATTGTAATATTTAATTTTTCGTTTTATCTCCCGTTCACCTTCTTTTTGAACTTGTGCAAAAATTGCACAAGTTGACTTTTCTTCTAATTCTTCAGATTTATAAATATTTGATATGTGACGGTTTATTGAAGTTCTATTTGTCTCAAATAAAGATTCAAGCTGATATTGATTTAGCCAAACTGTTTCATTATCAAGCTGAACTTCAATTTCAGTCTTTCCATCTTTGGTTGTAAATATTTGAATTTTCGATGTATTCATCTTGTTTTTTTCAAATATAATCAATCTTTAAATGAGCTGTTTTTCTTTTTTTATAATGCACGGTAACGGTCACTTGTATGTGGTCGGGCGGGATTTCTGGAAGAAATCGTGTCAGACCCGTAGAAGGGAACGCACAAGGCCTGACTTGTCAAACCGCTGAAACCCCCGCCTGCCATATACAATTTATTACCACACGTATTTTATTTATTTAATGAATCAAGTAATTCATCAATACTCTCCAATACATGAATTACGTTATATCCAGATTCTTTAACCGTATAAATCACTGAGCCATTTTCTGTTGGCGATACATGAGATACATTTTGGAAATTTACAAGAATACTCTTGTTGTCGCTGGTTGTTAATTTTAGAGTTTTCATTTTTTTGAATTTATTCACTATTATGTTTGTTGTCATTTAGATAATACCCTAAATGCTTGATTGTAAAGTATGTCAATCTTGGCAGGATCGCCAGAACTTTCAATTGTCTTAACCATTTTGTACTTCCCTGAACTTTATCAATGATTTGAACACTTGCAACTCCGCTCTATTCTTCCTTTTTCTCACAAACATGACACAAATATACCTCTGGGACACCCATATTAGTAAGAAAAAATAGGTTATTTGACTGACTGAATGAGACTTGTGTTTTTTGCTCCTAAAAAAGGGAGGAACTCAGGGAAAAGACTTTTCTTTTTTTGCTTTCATTTAACTTTCTGTCCTTCAGCTCAACCCGATTACATGAATCAGTGGCCTTCATTCCGGGGCCCTTTTGGCAGGGATTTATCAAAGGTTCGAAAACTGTTCAAAACTGGAATATCGAAACCGGTGAAAACATTCTTTGGCAAATGCCAATTCCTGGACTTGGCCGCTCAAGCCCGGTTTATTTCGAACGATAAAATATTTTTACCACGGCCATAGCGGATCAGGAGAAGATTATTTGAAAGTGGGTTTGTATGGCGACGGCGATGCCGTGGAAGACAACTCGGAAAATGAATGCCGGCCCGTACAATGCCCCTGAACTGGAATGCGGATTTTTAAGTTTGCCGATCATTCATAAAGGTAAGGTGATTTTGCAAAGCGATTTTTTAGGCGATTGTTTTATTGCCAGCTACGATGTTGAGACCGGGAAAGAAATCTGGCGCCTTAGCGGGGGCGGAGATATTCCATTGAACAGGCGCACAAAAATCGGTGAATGCTGTAGGGACGAAGTAGTTATACTTTCTTTTTACGAAACGCCATCCACCAGATAAAGAACCCGCTGATGAGTACGGTCAGCAAACAGATGCCTGACAGAGGAACGATCAGGATGTAAAATGGTCCTAAAATGTTTTCGAATATTCTTCCGGTGTGAATTTCCTGCGAAACATTCCACAACGACATGGGAGAAGCTTTTCTTATCTCATCGGGCATTTCAGGAAATGCTTGACCATACAAGGGAATAGCCCCGCGGTTGTAATCGAACCAGTAGGCGGTATGTTTGCCTTTAACCATTCCAGCCGACATGTTGGCTGCTATCGGACGTGCCATCCCGCTTGGGGCGTGATATACCTGTCTGCTAAAAAAGTCGCTTACCATACCGTTTTGCTGGTTCCATACAAACATCCCGCTAAACGATCCTACGAGGAGATGCCGGTCATCGATTTTCTCAAGCACGTTGCATCCCATTATACTAACAGGGGCCTGACTTTGGGCAGGCACAAGTTTTTTATCCAGATTTTCATTGGCATAATAAAATCCTTCTGATGTTGAAAAAAGATAACGCTGCGAACCTTCGTCCCACATTACACGGCGAAGCTTATCAAACCATGGATTTTCCTGATCGAGGTTGGTGCCCGGAATAATACCTACCTGTTTGTTGGCAATGGCAATTAATAAAGGTGGTCGTAAATGAATACCTGCAAACGTGTTAATGATCAGGAACAGAGCAAAAATATAACCAAGGACGTTGTGCCAGTGCAGGTTTTGTTTTTTTATCGATACAATGGATTGTGTCTGTTTTTCTTTGCTTTTCCGCTTTCGAATGATCTTTGGAAAGAAAAAGTGTAAAATTCCGGTTAAGGAAAGAACTATGGTAATAACCCCGAGCAAATCGACAAGCAGTTTTCCTGCCAGGCCAAACAACTCACCACTGTGTAATTGCCAAAAAGTATCAAACAACCCGGTTCTTCTTTCATATTCAAGAGGTTCAGGAAGTTGAACGATATTGAATGAATTTCCATCAGCACTTTTCAAAAGATAATCACGTGTTAGCACAAGCAGGGTATCATTTTTCAATGAAAGATCAGCAATACGTTCATTTTTGAGTTTTAAATCTATTTTTTCCCAACTTCCTTCAGGCAAATCCCTTTTGTATAAACCCAGGTGTGTTCCAGCAAACAAATTATCGTTTAGTTTCTGAACGGCGTATATTTTTCGATGATCAATTCCTTTTGGAAATCCCTGGTTAAAATCGCTGAATTGCTGAAAATCGCTGTCGCATTTCCATATTCCGATATTCCCAAAGATGAGATTATTATCCCCAAAGGGAATGGAACCGCGAATGGCTGCCATATTCCAGTTTTCCCAGGAGTAATTGCGCGGAAGCAAATTTCTTGAAATATCAACACCCGAAAAGAAAGAACGGTGGTTCATTACAATTCCTGAAGTAGCAAACAAAATGGCGATAAAGCCAATGATTAGCCCAGGCCATTTGTGCAGCTTTTTTAATGTTTTTATGATTTTGTATTTTTTCATTTTCTTTTCAGGTATGTACTCAAACAGTTTTGGTTGATAAGGTAAAAATGCAGCTTCCTTTTAAACTGAATTGTAACACTTGTTACAATTTTAAGAACCCGTCAAATTAGAATTATTTGGTCTTTTAGTAACGTTTTTTATGGGTTTCCAAAAGATTTTTGGCATGAATTTCATAACAACAAGCTGCTAAAGAAAACATTTTTGTATGATAATTATAAGGTGTGTTGGTGAAGGACTTTTCTAATTTTGCTCCATCAAACAGTACTTTCAAAATGAAACAAGATTTATACCTGGGAGTTGAAGCGATCGGGCAGGCAGCTATCGACGGTGGCATTTCGGGCGTGTATGCCTATCCGGGAACTCCATCTACCGAAATCACAGAATTTATACAAGGCAGTAAACTCGCTAAAGAAAAGGGGATTCGCAGCAAATGGTCGGCCAATGAAAAAACGGCCTACGAAGCTGCTCTGGGAATGTCATATGCCGGAAAACGGGCGATGGTTTGTATGAAACACGTTGGGCTGAATGTTGCAGCCGATGCTTTTATGAATTCGGCCATTACCGGTGTAAACGGAGGACTGATTATCACGGTTGCCGACGACCCTTCGATGCACTCTTCTCAAAACGAGCAGGACTCGCGGTATTACGGCAAATTCGCGATGATCCCCGTGCTTGAACCTTCGAACCAACAGGAAGCCTATGACATGGTTTACAAAGGTTTTCAATTGTCGGAAGAGTTGGGGGTACCGGTAATGGTGCGTATTACCACTCGTTTGGCCCATTCAAGGGCAGGTGTTGTCAGGAAGGAAGAAGTTCAGGAAAATCCACTGAAAATGCCATTTAATCCCACTCAATTTGTACTGTTGCCGGCCATTGCACGACAACGTTACAAAAGCCTTTTACAGAAGCAGGAACGGTTTGAAAAAGCAGCATTTGAATCAAAGTATAATTTCCTGAAGATAGGTGAGGAAAAGAGTTTGGGAATCATAGCCTGTGGTATCGCATATAATTATCTGAAAGAAAACTACCAGGAGGAAGCATGTCCTTACACAGTAATGAAACTTTCGCAGTACCCGGTACCGGTGGCTTTGCTTCATAAAATGGAAAAACACTGCGAAGAAGTGTTGGTGCTCGAAGAAGGCTACCCGGTGGTGGAAGAAACTGTTAAAGGAATATTCAAAAAGAATTTAAAAGTAAGCGGAAGACTAAGCGGCGCTTTGCCGCGTGATGGTGAACTAAATGCTGATCTCGTGGCAAAAGCGTTGGGAAAAGAAACCACGGAAGGAACTCCTGTTCCCGAACTGGTGGTGAACCGTCCTCCCGCGCTTTGCCAGGGTTGCGGACACCAGGACATGTACAAAGCGCTTAACCAGGCGATGGACGGTTATTCAAAAGGCCGCGTATTTTCCGATATCGGATGTTATACACTGGGCGCCCTTCCTCCTTACGAAAGTATTTATTCCTGCGTGGATATGGGCGCTTCCATTACCATGGCGAAAGGCGCTGCCGATGCAGGATTGATTCCGGCCCTGGCTGTGATCGGCGATTCCACTTTTACACACTCAGGGATCACCGGTTTACTGGATGCTGTGAATGATCGTTCAAATATTATTATTGTTATTTCAGACAACGAATCGGTTTCAATGACAGGCGGACAGGATTCTTCGGCGCTTGGAAAGATCGAAACGATCTGCAAAGGCGTGGGAGTGGATCCTGATCACATTCGGGTGCTGGTTCCAATGAAAAAATACCACGATATGATGGTGCAGGCTTTCAAGGAAGAAATTGCCTACGAAGGTGTATCAGTGCTCATTTTTCGCAGAGAATGTATACAGGCGGCAGCACGACGACTTCGGACAGAAAAGAAAATGAAACTTAACCCAAAAGCGTAAATCTATGAAGACAGATATTATATTGGCCGGTGTGGGCGGACAGGGAATTCTATCTATTGCATCTATTTTAGGAGAAGCAGCGCTTCGTGAACAACTTTTTATCAAGCAGGCCGAAACGCATGGAATGAGCCAGCGTGGTGGGGCGGTGGTTTCGCACCTGCGTATTTCTGATCGTGAAATTGCCTCCGACCTGATTCCACTCGGAACAGCTGATATTATACTTTCGGTGGAGCCTATGGAAGCTCTGCGGTATTTACCTTTTCTGTCGCGAAACGGGTACATAGTTACCAATACCACAGCTTTTATAAATATACCCAACTACCCCGATTTGGAAGTTATACTGAAAGAAATCAGGAAACAACCCCATTTTGTGGCCATCGATGCCGATCAAATTGCGGGTGAGATTGGAAACAAACGGGCATCAAACATGGTGATGCTTGGAGCTGCCTCGCCATTTGTGAATATTGATCCCGAAAAAATTGAAGCCGGTATTGCAGCAATTTTTGAAAGGAAAGGAGAGGAAGTTGTGTCGCTCAACCGCAAGGCTTTTCAGGCAGGACTTCGGTTTGCAATGGAACACCGCTAATCACCGGACTTGAATAGCTGTTTTGTTTTTTTGTTTAAACCAATTTTAAATAAGCAAACAGTGTTGTTAAGCCTGTTTTGTGCTTAATTATTTAACAGTAAAACATTTAACTTCGTTCCAATAATTATTTTATTGAACCTTTCAACCAATTTCTGATCGACTAAAAACCAAAAAAATCTTATGAAAAAGTTAGTCTTTCTTTTTCTCATTTTATGGTCGTTGGGAGCTACTTCCCAGGATTTTCTTACCAAAAGAGGAATGAAGTTTGAACTTTCAGGTTTTGTGCGTAACGATTTTATTTTCGATTCGCGCGAAAACGTAGATGCCTGTGATCACTTGTTGGAACTATTACCCAAAGAACCTTTTTACGATTCCAATGGTGAAGATATTTATGCACATCCGAGTGCACATTTCCTCAACACTTTTACGCGATTTGGGACCCGTTTTTCAGGTCTCGTATTGGGTAGTTCGAAAGTAAGTGCATACGTGGAAGTGGATTTTACCGGCGGAACTGCTACCAATAGTTTACGTTTCCGCCATGCTTATACTTTGTTTGAATGGCAGAAAACAAAACTTTTATTTGGCCGAACCTGGCATCCGGCTTTTATTGAGAAAGTGTACCCGGGTACTTTGAACGAAAATACAGGTTTACCGTTCCAGGTATTTAACCGGAGCCCCCAATTGCGGGTAACTCATCAGTTGGACGATCATATTGATCTGATCGCTGCTGCGGTCTATCAATTTAAATATTCGAATACGGGCCCCAATGGAAAATCTTACGAATACCAGCGAAATGCGGTAATTCCAAACCTGCATGCACAGTTACAGTATTATAATGCAAATTGGGTGTTAGGGGCAGCCTTCGACTGGAAAACCATTCAGCCAAGAACCTACACGACCGGAAACAATAATGAAATGTATAAAACCAATGAAAAACTGAGCACATTTGCCTTAATAGCTTATCTGAAATACACGAAAGACCTGTTCGAGTTCAAGGCAAAAACGATGTATGGCCAAAATGTTTGCGAAAGTTTATTGCCAAGTGGTTATGCTGTAGCTTCAACCAATGCTTCAACCGGAGCAGAAACCTATACGCCATTCAATCATACTTATAACTGGGTGAATATTACTTATGGAAAAGAATGGAAGGTTGGACTGTTTGTTGGATATCTAAAGAATTTTGGGACCAGTGATGCAATTGACCTGAATTCTTATGCAGCCTCAATCGGAATGATGTATGGTTTTGCAACCAATCTGGATATGGCTTATAAAATCTCCCCGCAGTTGATTTATACCTATAAAAACTTTATGTTTGGATGGGAATTGAGTTTGACAACCGCCGCGTACGGTTCAAACGATTTAAATGACAAAGCAAAAGTGAAAGATACCGGGAATGTGAGCAACTTCCGGAATATGATGTCGATTGCGTACAACTTTTAAAACAAAATTATGGCCTACGAAATTTCGGTCTTTTTAGAGAACAAGATCACTCATTTTGAGAAAGTAACGGCAGTACTAAAAAATGCTTCGGTGAATATTCGGTCGTTGACCCTCACCAGCATGACACATGGCTGGGGGATTCTTAATTTACTGGTCGATCAGCCTGAAAAAGCTTACAAACTGCTTACCGATAAAGGACATGCGGTTTCGATGCAGGAACTGATTGCGATGGAAATGAAAGACGAGGCCGGTGGGTTGGATGAGATCCTGGTTATGATTGCCCGTGCCGGAATTCATATCGAAAATGCCTATACACGGCTGATCGCAGAAAATAATATGGCTATTTTGTTACTCGAAGTTCCGGATATCCTGGAAGCAAAGAGAAGACTGGAGATCAATCATGTCAGCATTCTGGAAGACACCATTGTTTACGGGAAATAAGCAGATAGAATAAGACAAAAACCCAAAACCAATAATTCTTTTTTTACATGGTTCGGAACAAAAGCATTGAATGTGCCTCTCGCGATGATATGCTGATTATTGAACGGGAAGGGACGCCCGATGTTCTGAAACTAATGGTGGAGGTACAGGAACAGTTTTTCGCTGGAACAGGGTCAGGCTACCATTGTAATCCGGCCCACTGATATTAAGCGTTGTGCCGAAATTCTTAAAAATCCGGGAAACAACTTTCTGATTACCGATGGTGAATCTTTAGTATAAAATTAATCCCAGGAAACTAAAATTGGTCATAGCCGAAATCTTAGTGTAGATTTTTTATCTTTGGGTTTCATTAAAAATCACGAATGAAGCGGATAGCCATACAAGGGATAGCAGGGTCATTTCACGAGGATGCAGCCAGAAAGTATTTTGGTGACGAAGAAATTGACGTAGTGGAATGCCGCTCATTCAAGCATGTTTGTGAACTGATTGACACCGATGAAGTCGATATAGCGGTGATGGCCATAGAAAACTCGATAGCCGGAAGCCTTTTGCAAAATTATTCACTGATCCGTGATTATCACCTTCGGATTATCGGGGAAATTTATATTCATATTCAAATGAACCTGATGGTGTTGCCCGGCGTGAACCGTAAGGACATCAAAGAGATTTATTCTCATCCGGTTTCGTTTATGCAGTGCAACGAATATCTCGAAAAATATTTCCCGAAGGCTGAACGCAAGGAATTGGGCGATAATGCCAAGGTTGCCAAACTGATAAGCACCGAAAAGATTGCCTATGCGGCTGCTATCAGTAACCTGCGGTCGGCAGAATTGTATGGTTTACAGGTGATCGACAAAGGCATTGAATCCAATAAAAAGAACTACACACGATTTTTAATAATGTCGAAACACGGCAATCCTACCGAAATGGCAAACAAAGCTTCTATTTGTTTTGAAGTTGGCCATTTTTACGGCGCACTTGCCAGTGTTCTTAATATTTTTGCTGAAAATAAAATCAACCTGAATAAGATACAATCGATTCCAATTATTGGTAAACCCAACGAATATACCATTCATGTTGATATTGAATGGGATAATCCGGGAAATTATGACAAAGCTATTCACCAGGTATTGAAAAGCGCTTCGAGCCTGTCGATCCTGGGAGAATACAAACGAGGAGAATTAGACTACCAATAACTAAAATTTGAAATATGAGCAAAATTGCAATTTTTTATGGTCCTGTTGGCGGTGCAGTAAACCGCGTAGCCGATAAAATTAAAGATGCCATTGGAGCCGATAAGGTTGAAATGGTAGCAGTAAAAAATGCATCGGCAGCTGACATCGAAAAATACGATAAAATAATTTTCGGACTTTCTACCGTTGGAAAAGATACCTGGGATTCAACTTTTTCTTCCAACGACTGGGCTAAATTTCTACCCGAAATACCCAAAGTGGATTACAGCGATAAAACGGTAGCCGTTTTTGGTTTGGGCGATCATGTAACCTATGCGCATGGTTTTGTCGATCACATCGGTTTGCTTGGAAAAGAATTGATGGAACACGGCGCTGCCCTCGTCGGCCCGGTAGATACCGATGGTTACGAATTTGAAGAATCGGATGCAGTGGTGGACGGAAAATTTATTGGCTTACCTGTTGACGAGGATTTCGAACCGGAACTGACTGACGAACGCGTAGCCAACTGGATAGAACTCATCCGCGAAGACTTTGGGTTCTGATACATCAACATTTGTTTAACTAAAATAAACTTCATAAAAATCAAAAAACCGGTTGCCTGTTATTTCATTCGAAGTGGCAGGTGATCGTTTTTTACACAATCAAGTTTCGAATATGGATAATTCACCGCTCGGTAAAGCCCTGGTTAACGAAAAGATAAAACAACTTCGTATTTCTGATGTCGGAAAAGCATCGATTCGCGAAATTGTGGCGCTGGTTAATTTGGTAGAAGAAGCTACCGATTTTAAGTACATCCGGATGGAAATGGGTGTGCCCGGTCTGCCGCCAACCAAAGTTGGTGTAGAGGCCGAAAAAGCGGCGCTCGACAGGGGAGTGGCAGCCATATATCCGATGGTGGATGGCATTAAACCGCTAAAAGAGGAGGCCTCGAAATTTATTCACAATTTTTTGAACGTGGAGGTTGCACCCGCAGGATGTATTCCAACCACAGGTTCGATGCAGGGAACCTATGCCGCTTTTCTGGCCGCCGGGCATGTGGATAAGAAAAAAGACACCGTTTTGTTTATCGATCCCGGCTTTCCGGTACAGAAACAACAAATGATGGTGCTCGGTCAAAAATATGAAACGTTTGATGTGTTCAACTATCGCGGAGAAAAACTCCGCGAAAAACTCGAATCCTATCTATCGAAAGGAAACATCAATTCGGTTATTTATTCAAATCCGAACAATCCGGCATGGATTTGTTTTAACGAACCGGAACTACAGATTATAGGTGAACTGGCCACAAAATACGATGTGATCGTGATGGAAGACCTTGCATATTTCGGGATGGATTTCCGTCAGGATTTTTCGAAAGCAGGTGTTCCTCCATTTCAACCAAGCGTGGCACATTATACCAACAATTACATCTTATTTATATCCAGCTCAAAAATATTTTCGTATGCCGGACAACGGATTGGAATCATGGCCATTTCCGACCAGCTTTTCAATCGCGATTATCCCGATCTGCAGGAACGGTTTAAGGGAACTACTTTCGGCGCAACGGTAACTTTACGCCTGTTATATTCGCTTTCTTCAGGAACCAGCCATTCGGCACAGTGGGCGCTTGCCGGGATGTTGAAGGCCGTTAATGATGGCGCCCTAAACTTTGTTAACGAGGTAAAAGAATACGGCGAACGGGCACACAAAATGAAAGCCTTGTTTGTACAAAATGGGTTTAAAATCGTATACCAAAAAGATTTGGAGGTGCCTATAGCCGATGGTTTCTATTTTACGGTAGGTTATCCGGGGATGACAGGCAACGAACTTGTGGCTAACCTTTTATACTATGGAATCAGCGCCATTGCACTCGATAATACCGGCAGCGAAGAAGAAGGAATCCGCGCTTGTGTTTCGTTTGTAAAAAAAGACCAGTTTTCTGAATTGGAAAAAAGGCTCAAACTGTTTGACGAGAATTTTTCGACACAGAAAAAATAAGCAAGAAAGCGATCAAATTTAGCAAAAGGGCATTTGGGATGGATAAACAAAAAATAATTTCGCGTTTTGAACATACCCTTGAGTTGATCGATACCCTCAACCTCAGGAACGAGCCGGTTATACTTCGCAGGGGAGAATTGTTTATCGATTATGGCGAGAAAAATAAAAAAATCGGCATTTTACTCGACGGGCTAATGTATGCCACCTATTTATCAGATAGCGGAACTGAATGGGTTTCGAGGTTTTTCTTTCCTCCTAATAATTTTATTGTGAGTAACCACCGGGGGTTTGTGTTAGGGAAAGACTCTACGGAAGCAATTCGTGCTTACGAAGATTCTAAGTTAATTTACATCGAAAAAGAGGAGTTTAAAACCTTGCTCGACGATAACCATAAATTCGAACGGACTGTCCGTATCCTTGCCGAAGAAAGTTATATCCAGGCCATAGACCGTATACATTCGTTCCAGTCGTTAAATGCCGAGCAACGCATTCGTAAGTTTTTTGTCGAATACCCCGATCTTGCAGCTAAGTTACAACGACAACACATTGCTTCTTATCTGGGTATCCATCGTAATATTCTTACCCGAATTTTATATCAACTATAAGAGATATTACTTAATCGATTTAGCTGTCAATTAAATACTTAATCATCTTTTAATTTGAATTATTTTGTTAATAAACGCAACAATAGTTGCATGCTTTTCATGTTTTATAAAATAGTTTTGTCACTCAGGTTAAGAACTCAATAAAAAATCGGGTGATAAAATTGGAATCTGAAAGTAAAAATCCCAAAAGAATTATGATTTGGAACTGAGCTTTTTAAAGGCTCAATAACCTGATTTTTATAGTTTTTTTGCTGTTTTCAGATTATTAATTTTGTTACAAAATAGTTGAAGATATGGCAAAATTTGTTGGAGCAGTTGTAGTTGACAAAGAGACTTGCAAAGGCTGTGGTGTTTGTGTGGACGCTTGTCCGGAAAGCGTATTGGCGCTACACCGCGATGTAAACGGAAAGGGATATCATTATTCGTATATGAAAGATGCCGGGGCTTGTATCGGATGCATCAACTGTGGCGTAGTTTGTCCGGACACCTGCATAACTGTTTACCGGGCAAAAGCCAGCTAAATAGTAAAGGACTAAGGATTGAAAAACCCAAAATTTAACATCGAGTATCTAACATCGAATAACAAAGAAATACATGGGAGAAGTTAAGTTAATGAAAGGAAACGAGGTGCTGGCTGAAGCTGCCATCCGCTGCGGATGCGACGGTTATTTTGGCTATCCCATTACACCTCAGTCGGAAGTGATGGAAACGCTGATGGCCCGTGAACCCTGGAACGAAACAGGGATGGTAGTATTGCAGGCAGAAAGTGAAGTGGCTGCGATTAACATGGTTTATGGTGCCGCTGCCACGGGTAAAAAAGTAATGACTTCTTCATCGAGCCCGGGTATAAGTTTGATGTCCGAAGGAATTTCATACATCGCCGGGGCCGAATTACCATGCTTACTGGTTAACGTGCAGCGGGGCGGCCCCGGACTGGGAACTATCCAGCCTTCGCAAGCCGATTATTTTCAGACCGTAAAAGGAGGTGGGCACGGCGATTATAAACTGATTGTCCTGGCGCCATCCTCGGTTCAGGAAATGAACGACTTTGTCGACCTTGGTTTCGAGTTGGCATTTAAATATCGCAATCCGGCCATGATTTTGGCTGATGGGGCTATTGGTCAAATGATGGAAAAAGTGGAGCTTGCCGATTCTAAACCTCGTTGGACAAAAGAGGAAGTTGTTGAAAAAAACGGAAGTTGGGCTACCACCGGCAAGCCTGCCACCCGCAAAAAGAATATTGTTACCTCGCTTGAAATGGATTCGGGCCGGATGGAACAAAATAATCTCCGCTTTCAGGATAAATACCGAAAAATGGAGGAAAACGAAGTACGTTACGAAGCTTTTCAATGCGACGACGCCGAATTTATCCTGGTTGCTTTCGGAACTTGTTCAAGGGTTTGTCAGAAAACAGTTGAAATGGCGCGCGCCAAAGGATTAAAAGTGGGGCTACTTCGTCCAATCACACTTTACCCATTCCCAAATAAAATTATTAAAGAACTGGCCAGAAAAGCGCTGGGTTTCCTCTCTATTGAGATGAGCGCCGGGCAAATGGTGGAAGATATTAAACTGGCCGTTTACGAAGCCGGTAGTAATGCACGAGTCGATTATTTTGGACGGATGGGGGGAATTATCCCAACTCCGACCGAAGTGGTGGAAGCACTGGAGAAAATTTTTTCATGGGAGTTAAGTTATGGAGTTAAAAGAAGCTATTAAACCGGAAAGAAAAATGGAAATACAGGAAATTATTAAACCTGAAAACCTGGTGTACCAAAAAACACCACTGTTGAACGACGATGTAATGCATTATTGTCCGGGGTGTTCGCACGGCGTGGTACATAAACTGCTGGCCGAGTTGATTGAAGAAATGGACCTTCAGGAAAAAACTATTGGCGTGGCGCCGGTAGGTTGTTCGGTGTTTGCTTACAATTACATCGATATCGACTGGCAGGAAGCAGCTCACGGTCGGGCACCTGCAGTAGCCACCGGAATTGCCCGGATAAATCCCGATAATTTTGTGTTTACATACCAGGGAGACGGCGACCTGGCTTCGATCGGAACCGCTGAAATTATGCATGCCTGCAACCGGGGCGAAAACATATTGGTGATCTTCATCAACAACGGAATTTACGGGATGACCGGTGGACAGATGGCGCCTACAACTTTGGAAGGAATGGTTACTTCAACCACCCCAAACGGACGTAATGTCGATTTGAACGGTTATCCAATGAAAATTACCAACCTTATCGCTCAACTTCCGGGAACATCGTATGTAACTCGTCAGTCGGTGCACACTGCGGCAGCAGTTCGCAAGTGTAAACGATCGATCAAAAAAGCCATTCAGAATGTACTTGATAAAAAAGGAACTTCGTTTGTTGAAGTTGTTTCCACCTGTAATTCAGGTTGGAAAATGACTCCTGTGGATTCGAATAAGTGGATGGAGGAGAATATGATTCCTTACTATCCGCTCGGCGATATGAAAGACACAATAAAAGGTGAACATTCTGACCGATAAAATATTTAAGCATTGTAGCATTAAAGCATTGAAGTTATGACTGAAGAAATGATTATAGCCGGTTTTGGCGGACAAGGTGTTCTGTCGATGGGAAAAATACTGGCGTATTCGGGAATTATGGAAGACAAGGAAGTAACCTGGTTTCCTTCGTATGGCCCCGAAATGCGCGGTGGAACAGCCAATGTTACGGTTATTGTAAGCGATACAAGGATCTCTTCCCCCATTTTGCAAGAGTTTGATACGGCCATTATCCTGAACCAGCAGAGCATGGATAAATTTGAGGAACATGTAAAACCCGGTGGAACCCTGTTGTACGATCCGAACGGAATAACACATCCGCCCACTCGTACCGATATTAATATTTTTAAAGTAGAAGCCACCCGGACTGCAGTTGAAATGGGCAACCCTAAAGTTTTCAATATGATTGTTTTTGGAAGTTACCTCAAGGTCCGCCCGATTCTGTCGCTCGATAACGTGGAAAAAGGCTTGCAAAAATCTTTACCCGATCGTTATCATAATCTGATCCCGCTTAACCTGCAGGCCATTCAAAAAGGACAGGAAATTGTGGAAGATGTGCAACTGGTTTAAACAATAAATAAGCATATGTGCAAAAGCCTTTTGTCAAAACAGATAGGAGGCTTTTTTTGTGCACCTTGTCGTTATTCTCATTCCATTTTCTTTAAAGACGAAGACGTAGAAGAAAAGTTTATCGAAAAATCCCATCTTCTTAAAAATGTTTTCAAAATGAATTCTCACGAATCTCACGCATCTTTTTTCGGCTTTCAGTATCTGAATTATGGTGAAAAAATTATCTTTGGGGTTTTACACCTAAAACCATTAAATCTACATACATGGAGTCATCCATTGCAACCGATTTTGACGTTGTCAGAAAAATATTTACCAAAGTATATTATGGGAGAGTTTCGCTTGATTTTATTATTCAGACCGGGAATGATACCATTAATGGAGGTATTATTCCGAAGGAAACGAAGCGTTTTATAATCGATTATTCCGAAGCGTCACTAGATTTCCCTACAGAATTGATTGGTAAATTGGCTGATTTTTACAAAAGCCACAACGATATATTCGGACAATCAAAAATTGCCATGATCATGGTTTCACCCGACCAGGTTGTTTTTCCTTATTTACTTGAAATGCAGGGGATGGATTTTGAAATAAAAACTTTTTTTACCCTCAAAGCTGCCATCGACTGGCTTGGCAGTTAAATTTTGATAATCGTTTTTAACGCTGTTTTAATTTGAAACCGGAGTACGATCAATTTTTGTGATGCCCTTCACTTCAAAACGGCGTGTTGCTTCTCCTTCCACTAATCTGTAACTAATCTGGCGGATGCCACCGGTAAGATTGGCATTACTGTCGCCTTCGTTGAAGATCGGGAAGCGCTGAACCAACATGTTCTCAACTATCCTGAATTCGTCGTGCCCCATGTAACTTTTGCTAAGCGTTGCATTTTCCGATATTGGGGGAAAATAAACCATGCCCATCGATTTTCTGTTGTTCACCGAATAAGCAATAACGTTACCATAGCTTCCACTTCCATCAGATACTGTGAAAATAAGTAACTCGGGCGAGCCATCCGCATTTAAATCTTCAACATCCGCATCAACCACACGCCTTCAATTGTCTGATTTTGAACGCGATTATCGATCTCAAGCCCAAACGGCGTGATAGAAACATCCGACATTCCGTTATCACGACGGATCGATGAAACAGAAAAGCCGATTCCCTGCAACGAAAGAACTTTGTTAAAGGCTGTTGGATCAACTTGTTCAGTATCCAGCCCTTCATCGGTATATTTTACTCCACTTGCCGCCGTTACGTGGTCAAGGTGGTAAATAGTTCCTGAATTCTTATCCAACAGAACGATACCATCTTCTTTCCCGGAGTCTGCCATCATCATAAACTCAAAACGGCTGTCATCTGAAATAAAGGATTGTGCGTTTTCCCAGTTAAACAAAGAGCTGTCTTCCTGTTGTGTTTTCGAAGATTGATGGCAGGCATTCAATACAAACAAAAGTGTAATGACACAAGCAAATAATTTTTTCATGGTACCAAAACGAGGTATGAATTTATGGTTTCGGGCTCAAAAATAGTGCAAAACTAACCGGTTGTTCCCATCGCATTAGAAATAGCATTTACCGATATCAGTAATTCATTCAGGTCTTTTTCGCGTTCTGCCTCCGATTGGTAATTGCGGATACGCCATTTCCTCAGGTTGCCCACCTGATTTTTATGCAGTACATCAAGCGCTTCGGCACGTAAAGCCGTCGAATAGAAATGATTGGCCCGACGTTCTTGCATCGGTCGTCCCAGCAATTCCTGCATCAATTCGCGTGTTTTATACAACTCGTTTAATATCAAAGGAAGAATGGAGTTTTTCACTTTCTCGTTTTGTACGAGGCTGGCATATAATTTCATGATATCCTCATCGGTGGTGGCCAGGCTGGTATCGATGTTGGTAAAAACATAGCGCACAAAATGATTTTCCTTGATCAGCCCTTTTAGGTTGGCATACATTTCCTGGCGCCCGTTTTTTAGCTTTTCAAGCGTCGATCCCACTCCGTACCAGCTGGTAATGTGGAAACGTGATTGCCCCCAACTGAAAACCCAGGGAATAGCGCGTAAGTCTTCAAAGGTTTGTTTGCCGGTGCGTCGCGAAGGACGCGATCCGATCTTGCTTTGTTCGATCACATCAATTGGTGTTGCTTGTCTGAAAAACTCCAGAAAATTTTCATTCTGCAGCAGTTCTACATAAATCTTCTTGCTTTCGGCGCCCATAAATTCCACGATATCGGCAGCAGTCTGGTTTCCTTCGGGATGGATTTTATGAAGGAGGGTATTCAGTGTTGTACCCGACAACATCAGTTCGAGGTTGTAGGCAGCATTAATTTTGTTGGCGAATTTTTTCTCGATGGTTTCGCCTTGTTCAGTCATTTTTATTTTTCCGGAAAGTGTTCCATTGGGAAGGCTGCGCAGAAACCAGTGTATGGGGCCGGCACCGCGGCTGATCGATCCACCTTTGCCATGGAAAAATCGAATATCGATGTTGTGTTTTCGGGCTACTTCGGCCAGTTCTTTCTGGGCCTTGAATAAATACCAGGTACTGGCCAGGATACCGCCATCCTTGTTGCTGTCGCTGTACCCGATCATTACTTCCTGTATCCGGCGTTTCCGGTTTCGGTACCTTCGTTGAAATTCGAGACTGTTCATTACTACCTGGTTCGAAAGGTATTCGTCGAGTATTTTAGGGCTTGCAATCAGGTCGTCGATAGTTTCGAAGAGCGGCACCACGTGCGATTGCATTACCAAGGAGTCTTCAAAATGGGTTAGTCCGGCTTCGCGTGCCAGCACGTAAACAGTTAAAAGATCTTCAACGTTTCGGGTCATACTAATGATGACAGAACCCAAAGCAAAACCGGAGTATTTAGAATAATGTTTTTGCATCACTGCAAAGCAGTCGAGTACACTTTTTGCTTCGGTCGGCAGATGGTTCCAGTTGCGGATAAAAGGTCGGTTCGAACTTAGCTCGTCCAGCAGTATCTCTTTTTTGTTTTTTCCTGAGTTTCCGGGTTCCAGTTGTCCTTCGTTCATGATCTGTTCAAGCGCTTTCTCATAATATGCACTGTTCTGGCGGATGTCGAGCTCGGCCATGTGAAAGCCAAAAGTGCGGATCATCTGGACGGTATGATAAACCGAATTATGTACCAGGGTATTCATCGAAAGTTCGTAAAGCCCGTCTTTTAGTATTTCGAGGTCGCCCAGAAGTTGCAGCGAATTTTTATAAGAGTTGTCGGTGTCGAGCAATTCAAAAGCCTGCTCGCGCCCGATTTTAACCGGAAGTTTCGAAATCAGCAGCAACACGTAAAGTTTAAAAGCTTCTTTCCGGTTTTGTGCGATCAAAGGTTTAAGTTCGTCTGGATTGTTGGCTATAATTTCCTTTAAACGGGCAAGAATCCCACCAGGCAGCTGGTTGATCTGAAAATAAAAACTCAGGTCTTCAGCCAGGTTCATGAGTTCATTTTTAACGATCAGGAAAGCATTTAACCTGAGTTTCTGTAGCGTGTAACGGGTAACCTCTGCGGTAACAAAGGGATGTCCGTCGCGGTCGCCTCCTATCCAGGTGCCAAATTTTAATTGTGGAAAAATGTTGGCCTCCACCAGTTTGCGTGAGTCAAAACCTGTATGTTCCCATGCCTGAACCAGACGTCGGAAATTGATGCTTATAATTTCGGGAAAAACATTGGTGAAATAGTGGATCACATTTTCAAGTTCAGTTTCCACATTTGGTTTTTCCATATAAAACTCATCGATGTGCCAAATTGCATCGATCAGTTGTTTTATTTCGTTTCGATTTTCCTGCTGCTCGTACGAATTATACATCGAATTTTCTCGTTTTACGAGTAACAAATACAATTCGCGGTACTTTTTCAACACAACCGGGCGTTTGGCTTCGGTGGGGTGGGCGGTTAGTACCGGTTGCACCTCGATTTCCCTTAAAGTGTTAAGGATTTCTTCTTCAGAAACTTGATTCTTTTTAAGTATCTCCAAACTATTTGCCCACAATCCGTTAATGGCTGCCAGCGACTTTTCTTCTTCTGTTTTTCTTCGGTTTTGCACCGCACTGTTGGTTTCCACCAGGTTCAGCAACTGGAAAGAAATAGAGAACAGGTGAAAGTGTTTTGTGGTAAATTCAATTTCAGATAAGTTGCAAGAGTCGCAGATCCACGGCATGGCCTGGGCCAGTTCGTGCTCCTTGTTTTCTTCCAGCACTTCCTTGAAACAGTGCATCAGAAATTCGAGATCGAAATAAGGTTTTCCCAGTTCTTTTTTCAGGATTTCGAGTTGTGTCATCTTTTGTGGTATGATTTTCTACAAAGGAAACAACTTATTTCATGAAGTGTTTATCGATACGCTCAAAAGCCAGCTTCGAACTGATGATAGCCATTGGGATTCCGGCACCGGGAACCGTTGACGCACCTACATAGTATACGTTTTTGTATTTTTCATCCTTGTTCCTTGGTCGCATAAAACCAATCTGGTTCATGTTGTGCGAAAGTCCCAGCCCGCTACCACGGTGCAAGTTAAACCGGTCGCGCCATTCGATGGGAGTATAAATGGTTTTCGAAACGATTTCTTTTTCTATATCCAACCCAATTCTTTCTGAAAAATCGCTGAGAATGCTGTTCACAATCTCATCTTTATCTTCCCAGCTTTGTTTAAAATACAGGTTTGGCACCGGGCAAACGAAAAACAAACTTTCGCATCCATCGGGAGCGCATTCGCTGTTGTTTTTTGAAAGTACATTCACGTAATAGTAAGGCTTTTGCAAGGAGTCAGGATTCTGCATAATGTTGTTGGCGTAAGCTTCGTAGTTGCTGCCAAGGTAATAATTGTGATGATCCACCATCGGGAGTTTGCATTTGATGCCTACGTAAAAAGTGAGGTAGCCCATGGTCCAGTTCATTTTGTCGAGTTTCTCTTCCGCATATTTTTTGCGTTTAAAAACATTTCCGCGAAACCAGGCGGCATCCGAATTGATCAGGAAAACATCGGCTGTCCATTTTTTTCCATTCTGATCGATCAGCGATTCCAACTGTTCGTTTTCCTCTTCAAACCCCTTGATTTCTGTATTATAATAAATTTTAATGTTTTCTTTTTTCAGTTCGTCGACAATGCCTTCCACGATTTTGTACATCCCGCCTTTTACATTGAAATAACCGTCGTGTTTAAATTCGGTGTAAGAAAGCAGGCTATAAATGGCCATCGTATCGAAAGGTGTCCGGCCAAGAAAGAATGCCACCAGCGAAATAATTTGGATGGCTTCCTTAGATGAGAAATATTTCCGGACATGATCGTAAAAACTGCGTATAAGAACCGGCAGATGTACCGGGTTCACCCGCATCAGCGTAAAGACATAATGGAATATAGAATCGAAATTCTGTTTGATTACCAGATCCACCGTGTCGTGAAAAAGTGCGCCGGCTTTCTTCTGGTATCTTTCAAACTTTTCTTTGAAGTCGGGTTCGATGTCCGCGAATTGTTCAGCCAGTTTATCGATGTCTTTGTATAAATGAAAGGTTTTTGGGTTGCGACTAAAATTGACTGAATAAAGTGGGTCGAGTTCAAAATATTCGAAGGGTAATTTGATATTGCAGTCGCGAGCGAACTCTTCGAATTCGTAGGACATACTGAAAAAGCTAGGTCCGGTGTCAAAGATAAAACCGTCTTTTTTGATCTGATTTAACCGCCCGCCGGCTTGCTCGTTCTTTTCGAGCATTTCTACCTGGTATCCTCTTTTTGCTAATCGAAGTGCGGTGGCAAGTCCACCTATTCCTGCACCTACAACTAATATTTTTTTATTCATTGTTTCGTGTTTTATTAAGTTTTGGAAGCAGTTCGTTTTTTACCCAGTTAAATTTAGGTTCGTGTTCCAATGCTTTATTATAATATATTTCAGCTTTTTCGAATTCTTTTATTGCCTCGAAAGACTGTCCGATTAAAGTTAGCAAACTCAGGTAATTCCAGTTTTCGTTTATCCAGATTTCTGGACTTGATTCCATTAGTTTTTCAGCTTTTTGGAAGTATGCGATGGCTTGGGTTTTAGATCCACCAAAAATAGTCGGCATATAGAACTGCGCGTTACCCAATTGAATATAACCGAATGGATGCTGCGGGTCGCTTTTGATCGATTGTTCGCCTTGCTTAATACTTTTAGGACCGATAAATGGGGCTTTTATTGGCGATAAACCAATTCTGTAACCGTAAAACGCCGAGCGGTAGGCTTCGATCACCGAGGGCGAATATCCCAGCTTTTCCAGTTCATTCAGATTTGTTTCCGCCAAATCGAGGTATTTTTCTGCCGATTGATTATCATCTATTCCCAGACAATAGCCAATATAGCCGTACTCATAATTCACCAGTTCCGACAAAAACGAATTCTCGCCGGTTTTACTATTCTCCATTTCATCCACAACCGTTTTCCATGCCTGCATATTGTTGCTAATGTAAGCACGGTAAATCCTTGTTTTGAATGATGCCGATAACAGCATTGGAACAAGCACCAGCATTACGATGAGGATACCAATCTTCCTTTCCATTCGATTTTTTTTACCGACCGGGCACGGAGTGCTTTTCCGATCACGATTCCCAAATTTATTTTTTGTATAAACCCATATGCTACGTTTTTTATCGCGTTCTGACGACTGTTTAACGAAATAGCAACTCTTGTAATAAGCAATATACACAGGTAAAGTAGAAAAAACTGCCAAGTTAAACCTAATACCACCGGGATAAACCCAAGTGTGGTGATCATCCAGAAAAAGATGGCAATAAGGGCTGAGTTTCCAAAAAACATCAGTACGCTTCGTGATAATCCGTTCACAGCTTCCGAATATCCGTGGTACATTCTACACCGAATATCATCGTTGCCGGTTAAACACGAAATTTTTTCATTATTTTGCTTGTACATTCGAGCGATTTCAATGTCTTCTACCCGTTTATTACGAATATTTTTATGGGGTTGCAACTTGTGATATGTGGCTGTGTCAAAAAACATAAATTGTCCGTTGGCTGCCGAAAGTGAAGTAAATTGAATTGTGCGAACCAATATCAACGGAAGGAGTGAAAGGAGTACGTAATTCATAAGCGGAACAGTAAACTCTTCGCCCCGGGTTTTCATCACCTGTTTTGGGAAAATGCTTAAAAGTGCCAGATCATAGTATTTCGCCATCGAAATACTTTGGGAAACAATCAGGCCACTCACACGAACGTCGGCATCAACGAACAATAAATATTTGCCTTTGGCTTGCTGTGCAAGTGAAAAACAAGCATGGTTCTTACCAGTCCATCCATCGGGAAGCCCCTTGGAATGAAGCAGCCGGATTCGTGAATCAATTTTCTGTTGTTCAATAACAATTTTTTCAGTATTGTCGGTCGATTGATCGTTGTAAACCAGTATTTCGATATATGGATAAGCCAGCTCTTCCAGATCATTCAGTAGTTCGCCAATGTTCTTTTCTTCGTTACGGGCAGGAATTAAAATAGAAACCAAATCGTCGATTCCGGAATCAACAGGTGGCAGTTTCTGTGCCCACACAAGGTTAGCCAAACTAACCATAAGCTGGATAATTGCAAAACCAAGAACGATGTAGGCAAGTATTTCCATCTTAACTTTTCTTTGTCGACTGGATGTTTTTTGATTCCAGGTAAAACCGGTTATACGCTTCTTCCATTTCTGTATACGAAGAAGTGCCTTTGTATTCTCCGATGTATTGAAATAAAGTGGGTTTCGGTTTCGATAAATAATCCAAAAAATTAGCCTGAAATATGACCTGAACATCTGCTGAAACGGAACTCAGTATTCTCTCCACTCCTTTTTCAAATTTAAACCGGTGGCGCTGCATACTCTGAATTTCACCCTGCGGAAACATTAAAACCATATTTTCGGGGTGGTTCAATAATTCGGCTGCATACCTCAGACTTTCGATTGCCGAGCGCGATTCTTTTCTAACCGAGAAACCACCGGTGTACTTAAAGAACCAGTTTTTGCGCAACTGTTCTTCAAGCATCATAAAATGAAATTTTCTGCCAAAAAGTTTTTGGTTTACCCCGAGTACCCAAATACCGTCCCACCAGCTAATGTGATTGGCGATCCACAAAATCGCTTTATTCTGATCCGGCACTTCACCAAAAATCTCGCACGATGCGAACGAACTCTTCATCTTCCAAAGAACATAACTTTTAAAGAAAGGAAATAGGATTATATGGTGTTTTGCACGGATCATTATTTATTTCAAGATAAAAAGTAAAATAGCGAAAAACAGGGTTTGACAGAGCAGAATCACTGGTGCCAGTCGGTTTTTAACATTAATTTCCGAGTATATTAGAATGGCTGCTAATGCTAATGCCAACAGAAACCATGCGAGGTAGTTTTGAGGTGGTACCAGTCCGTTTTCCCAGCTCCACATATCCAGTTTAGGGGCTATCTTTTCAAGGATCAGGTCGTAACCAAGCAGTAAAACAGCTGTCATTATAATTTGATAAGGAGGGGATATGTGAAGGTGGCTTGTAACCGAAACTGCCAGGTAAACCAGGAGCAACCAATTCAATCCTATAATGAGTGGAGTATCAAAAATTTTTATTCCCATCCCCTTTCCGTATTCGTACTCACCGAAGATGAGTCCGGTATTTACCCCAATAATTTCAGTAATCAGTCCGCAGAAATAAATGAGTGCAAAAACGAGCCAGGCTTTCAGCCAGTGATCGCGGTGAAATAGAGCTACCGCAGCCGAAGACAGAAGCAAAGCGAAGGGAGTGAGTCGTATAAAAAGTGGTTTTCCTCCCGGAATCGATAAACCGATTATTCCCACGATGTAGAAAACGATAAAAAAGACGACAATTTTCGAAAAATGTCGATCCATCCAACGCGATATTTTTTTTAATCCTGGCAAGAGTTAATAAAGTTTTTTTAATCGTTCAATTAAAACAAGGTTTAGAAGGATCATGCTAAAAGCATACGCAAAATCTTCAACCGGTATGGTGAAGATACGGACTTCAAGGTTTTCTGCATTGTTGTACCACACCACTTCATCGTGTATAAATGATCCAGTCAGCACACCGTTTACAATCAGAAAAGGAATGAGAATCACAAGGAATGTGAGAAAAAATGAACGGATACTTTTACTATGCAGCAATCGCGCCAAAACCAGCACCAGTGCAAGTTTGATAAAAATATAGAGGGTGTAGCTTTTGCCGGTATTAAAAACTACCAGAAGAAAGCTTCCTGCAATAAGGCTCCTACTGAGTATGTTGTTAGCTTGTTTCCCAAGTTTTACCTGCGGAAAATATTCCAGGATCGACTCGTGAAGAAAAATACTGGCATAGGGAACCACGATAAAAAAGAGACATTCTTCGATAGGCAGATCGAAAATCCGGATGCCTGACAGGTATTGATCGTTAAAGCCCCAGTATCCATGCCGGGTGAAATACACATCGACAAGAATATAAATAACAGCAACCAACACTATTGATGGAAGAACATATTTCCATTGCCTGTAAAAGCGGAGCCGCTTATCGAAACTCAGAAACAACGGAACAACGATCGATCCCAGTAAAAGCCAGAAGTATAATGACATTATTTCTTTAAAAATCTACGTTGAAAAATCAATAGCCCGTAATTATCAAAATCGTGTACATTTTTACCACGATGGTGTGCGAGGTGAGCTGCGATTACCGACTGCAGATATTCGCTCTTCGGATTGATCAGGAAAGGAATCTTCAGGCGCTGGTGAATCATTACATCGTGCAGCGCAAAGTAAGTCATTCCATAAGCAGAAATTCCAATTCCGGCAGCAACCAGTCTGTGGAAGCCGTAAAAAAATCCGATGATCAGTAAAATAATTGCCGGAATGGCGTACACCAGAAAAAAGTAATCGTTTTTCTCGAAGCCCGGTTTATACAATTCGGTTTGCGAGGCATTTTTCTTGTGGTCGTTAATGTGGTGGTCAGCATGCCATTTCCACAAAAAACCGTGCATTACAAATTTGTGGTTCGACCAGGCTACAAACTCCATAAACGCAAACGCGGCTATTGCCAAAATTATATTCAAAATCATTATTTTAGGTATTCGTTTACTCTGTCAACAATTTTGAGGAACCAAACGGTATATTTTCCGGGATTATCTTTTATATCTTTTTTTAAATCATTGAAATTGATGTATTTGTAGTTCATCACTTCGTTTGTATTTATTTGCGGAAGCCTATCGCTAACACCTATAAAAACATGGTCAAATTCGTATTCAGTCAGGTCGTTATCCAATGCTTCGCGATAGATAAAATGAAATTTTTCGCTGAGTTCGGTTTCCATACCCATTTCTTCGAATAAACGTCGTTTGGCGGCTTCGAGATTACTTTCGCCAGGTCGCGGATGGCTGCAACAGGTATTCGTCCATAAGCCGTTGGAATGGTATTTTCCGAGTGCGCGTTGCTGCAAGAGCCATTCTCCCTTCGTATTCACGATAAATATTGAAATGGCTCGGTGCAGAACCGGATCGAGGTGAGCAGACATTTTTTCCATCGCTCCCAGTTCATTATCTTCTTTGTCAACCAATATTACTTGTTCATACATCATAGCAATCGTAGTTTTCCTAAAAAATATACCCGAACCAAAATCAGCAGTTTAGTGGTGTTCGAAATCCGAATACGAGCTTCCTTTATCCTCTGTGCCGGTGTATTATTTAATTTTTGTAATAAACGTTTGTAGTAAAAATAAGCAATCGAAACCGCAATTTTCGCATCGTTGGGTAACATTTTTATCCCGATGGCTGCCAGTTCTAAATCCTTTTTAATTTCGTCAATTATTTGCTGTTTAACCTCTTCGGTAAAGTTTTTATAATCGATATGGTGAAAGTAAATACGCCCGAGTTCTTCTGCATCGTTTTTCAAGTCGCGCAAAAAATTTACTTTCTGAAACGCCGAACCCAGTTTCATCGCCGGTACCCGCATTTGCTTGATTTTATCGGAATCAGCGTCGCAGAAAATATGCAGACACATCAAACCTACCACATCTGCCGATCCGTAAACATAAATATCGGTTTCCAACTGGCTACTGTAATTTTTTTTTCTTAGATCGAAACGCATACTCGTCAAAAATGCTTCGATATATTCGTATGGAATTTTGTATTCGTTAACCACACTTTGGAATGAATGTAAAACCGGGTTCAGACAAATTTTGCTCTTTAATGCATATTTCAAATCAGCTTCAAATTTATCGAGCATTTCTTTCTGATCGTGACCGTGAAAAGTATCCACAATTTCGTCGGCAAAACGCACAAAGCCGTAAACACCGTAAATCGCATCACGGTGTCTTTTATTTAGCATTCGTGTTGCCAGCGAAAAGGAAGTACTATAGCTTGTAGTTACCAGTTTCGAAATATTCGAAGAGGTTTTATCGTACAACTCCATTCCTGTCATAGCAAATCAGGTTTAATTTTTAAATGCATAAGTTTTTAATCGTATTTATATTCACGCAAATATAACCTGTTATAAGGAATAATGTTCATCGAAAAACTAAAAAAAATAAACAAGAATATGTTTATTTTTTAAAATTCAATTTCCCGAAGAATTCAGGACGATGATAATCGGGTGTAGGCGTCGCAATCGGGTTCCAGCTAATGAAATGGGGCTCGGTGGTGGCATCGCCGCATTTGTAGAAATTGGCGCCTGCTT
>WOYV01000001.1 GCA_011620585.1 Draconibacterium sp. | reverse complement strand
AACTTTTCGGAAAAACCAAAATAATGCCAAATATTAGCCCAAATAAAACATTGGGGGGCTTAATTGGAGGAACTTTAATTTCATTGATAAGTGTGTTTTTATTAAAAAGTCTTTTTAGGGGAACAATCCCTCAATTATTCTTATTTACCGCAGGAACGGTTATTTTTGCATTCGCCGGCGATGTTTTGGCATCGCTTTATAAAAGAAAATACAAGGTAAAAGATTACAGCAACCTGATTCCCGGGCACGGCGGCTTTTTAGACCGGTTCGACAGTCTAATCGCGGGAGGCGCCTGGGCAGCAATTGCTGTTCATATTTTAAAAATTTAACAGGGATACTGGTTATGGGGAATATTATTGTATTGTCATTTGTTTATTTGATTGGGATTGGTTTGTTGTTGAGTTTTAATGAGCTGGTTTATCGCAGGCTTAACCCCACAGGAGAAATAACGCGCAAGTTTGCCCACTTCTCTTCTGTGCTGGCTACGGTGCCATTTCCATATATTTTTCCTTCGCACTGGTATATTCTGGCGCTGGCATTTTTGTTTGCTTTGGTATTGTTTATTACCCGGAAGGGGAAATTGTTAAAGTCGATTCACGGCATTGAAAGAAAATCGATGGGTAGCTATTTATTACCGGTTGCAATTTATCTTACATTTCTTTTTTCCGATATACTGGATAATAAATTCCTCTACATACTTCCCATGCTTATCCTGGCTGTAAGCGACCCGATGGCAGCCATTCTCGGAATCAATATAAAAGCCTACAATGGAAGAATTAAAGTATTTGGGAAAAAATTAAATAAAACATGGCTGGGGTCGGGGGCATTTCTGGTTTCAAGTTTTGTAATCAGCATTATAGCGCTTTATTTTCATCGCGGGGTATTCGATTTTGAAACATTCTGGCTGGCAATGCTGGTTGCTTTAGTAACCATGTTTGCTGAAATGATAAGCTGGCGCGGATCCGATAATCTCAGTATTCCCTTAAGTGCGCTACTCGTTTTGCTTTTGTTCCTTTAATACAAAGAGAGCCCAAAAATAGAATATATAAAAATTGAAATATGAGAACAGTAATTATTAACGGGGCAAACGGATATGTTGCTTCAAATTTTATCAACAGTTTATTGAAGAAACAATTTAAGGTAATTGCATTGGTTCGTGCAAATAAACAAGATCCGAAAGAACGAATGAACAAAGTACTCGCGTATATTAATGATGAAAAGGAAATAAATACATCCAATCTTGAAGTTTACAATTATTCATTGCTCGACAATAATTTTTCGATGAATGAAAATGTTCTAAAAAGTATTTTTACTGGCAATGTCGATTATTTTCATTTTGCCGCCAGTTTGAAATACGATGAAAAGTCGGTTGATGAAATTTTTTCTACTAATATTGAAGGGCTTGAAAATTCAATTAAGGTTTTTTTGAAATATGCCATGAAAGGCTCCCGCTTTTTTTACATCGGAACGGCCTATTCGTGTGGTCGGTTTAATGGCCTGTTCGAAGAAAAATTTTATGGCAATAAAGATATCTCTGAATTCAGAAATTACTATGAGCAATCGAAACGGTTTGCGGAGAATATTGTCGGGGAAAATATTCGAAACAACGGACTGAACGGGCACATAATCAGGTTGTCGCAGGTGGTAGGAAACAAGGAAACCGGCGTGACCAAAACCGATTACGGGATTTTCGATTTTGCCAAAAGGGTTTACAACCTGGCCAACCGGTATCCCAATGAAATAGTGCGGGTACATGTTGATCCGGATGCTACCCAGAATTTAATCCCGATCGATACTGTTACAGGGCATTTAACCAGGGTAGTGGAAGAGAAAGAGATTCCTGGGATAATGCATTTTGTATCAAAAAACCCGGTTCGCAACAGTTTTATTATCGATACCCTGAACCAGTTGGCGCCAATTCAAATTATCCCGTTAAAAACTCTGGAACGAAAAGATATGAACCCCATCGAAAGATTGATTTCGGTAGGGATGTCGTTTACCGAAAGTTATGCTTCAACCGATATTTTATTTGATACGCGACAAAGAGATAAGTTCCTGAAAAATACGGAAACAGGCCCCGATTATAAGTCTATCGCTAAAATGATGGGGTATTTTATAGAAACCCTTTCGGAAAAGAGAAAGAAAAAGGAACACGAAGCTGCCCTGAAAGATGGATGGTTATAATAACATTATAAATAATCAAGCAATTAAACATAAAAACAATGAAACAGATTATAATAAAAGGCGAAAATATCATTAACGTTCCCAATTTTATAAGTTTATACCGCCTTCTGATTTTTCCGGTAATCCTTTTTATGGCGCTTACCGGGCGCGAAAACGGATTTGTAATTTTACTGTGTATCAGCCTGGTAAGCGATGTCCTGGATGGAAATATTGCACGTATTTTTAAACTGCAAACCAATTTTGGGGCAGCGCTCGACAACCTGGCCGATATTTGTACTTATGCCATGGCTTTACTGGGCTTGTTCATCTTTAAGTGGGCCGAAATTGAACCTCATGCCTGGATTTTATATATTTTCCTGGGGGTATTCGTTTTAAGCTACATTATAGCCTTTGCCCGGTTTGGGAAAATTCCCGGATTGCATTTGTATTCCGCCGTATCGGCCGGATATGTACAAAGTATATTCTTTTTTGTGTTGTTTGTTTTTGGCTTTTATCCCTGGATGTATTACCTGGCGGTAGGTTGGGGAGTAATTGCCTACACCGAAAAAATTCTTGTCCTCTTTAAACTCGACGACATAAAAATTGGCGTAAAAGGATTGTACTGGTTAATAAAAAAAGAGAAGGAGCAAGCAATCTAACAATGTTACATAAAATTAGTTTGGTCATTATCATGGCCATCACAAATCTTGGCGTTTTCGCACAGGAAATCACAGGATTTGTAAAAGACAGGAAAAGCCAGGAACCACTACCTTTCTCGAATATTTGGGTTAAAGGCACAACAAGGGGGACGATGTCAGACACAAATGGTCAGTTTGTAATAAAACTATCGCAGAATGATACGCTTTGTGTGTCTACAGTCGGTTATCGAAAATGGGAAATTCCTGCAAAAAAAATAACAGAGAGTCCGCTTGTGGTTTTTCTGGATGAAGAGGTTCACGAACTTGGCGAAGTAACGGTAAAACCCGAAGTTTCGCGTGCCAAAGTTTTGTTGAAACAAATTCAGGAAAGAAAAAAGGAAAACCGTGAAAACATACAAAAAGTTAGCGATTATAAAATGTTTGAGCGGACAACGGTTTATGTGGCCATCGATTCTGCGTCACGGGCAAACAGGATTATTAATAATTTAGACGAAGTTACCATGAAGCTGGATGGGCAGAGCCTTCGTTTCTCGCCTATTTATCTGGCAGAACTGGGAAAGAAAAATTCATTTGGAAAAGACAGCATTGTTTACAACCGGAAAGACGGAATCTTCCCCAAACTGAACCAGACTATTGAAAGCCTGATCCTTTTAAACGTAGTTATAGATATGGATTTCTACAAAGACCAGATAAATATACTTGGCAGGGGAATAACTTCGCCATTAAGCAACACGGCACAATTGCTCTACGATTTTTACTTAAACGACAGTACCTATGTTGGCGATACCAAATATTTCAGTTTTTCCTTTACGCCAAAAAATAAATATAATCCCTTGTTTACCGGACGTTTTACTGTTGAAGACAGCACATTTGCACTGACCAGTATTTTTGCTTATGTACAGGAAGAAGCAAACATAAATTTTGTGAATGGGTTCAAATCAAACGTAAATTATTCGAAAATCGACGATGGCGACTGGTTTTATAACAACCAGGAAATCAGTTTAAACCTGGCGCTTTCACTAAACAGGGACACGGTTTCGAAATATGGTTCACAACGAATCGACGAAATTTCGAGTGGTAACTGGCTGGTAACAAAAACAACCCAATATTCCACATCAAAAAGACTGAACGAAATCAGGCCAAGAATTTGGAAAAACCAGCCTGAATTTGAGTCTTCCAACAATTTTGATGAAGGTACCTACATGCGGGTGGAGAAGTTAAAGGAGAACTCGGTCGTGCAGGGAATTGATGCCATTGGCGGGATGGTTTTAACGAGTTACATCGATGCAGGAAAAATTGAAATAGGGCCGGTGTTCGATATTTACAGCACCAATGCCATCGAGGGCCAGCGATTTTCACTTCCACTCCGAACCGGCGAAAAAATGTTCGAACGTTTTACCCTTGGAGGATTTTTAGGTTACGGAACAAAAAGTAACGAGTTGAAATACGGGCTGAACTTTGCCTGGCAGCTTTTGCCAACCGACAAATTTATTATACGGGGAAACTATTCAGATGATTATAACCTGGTTTCACAGGATAAATACCTCCGGTTTATTAAAAAGAATCCCAATACACGCGGAAACGGAAATTTTATTGCAGCCATTACAAGTAAGGAAGAAAATCCATATCTGAAGGAGGAGAAGAGTTTTAACCTGATTATGGAATACAATGCCCCCGAAGACATTAGTGTTGAAGTTTCACCTTATTTTCTGCATAGCATAGAAACTCCGGATGTGCATTTTACGCGCAATAATGTGAATTATCATACCTATAATAATTACGGGATTTTATTTAATACAAGGCTGGCATTCGGCCAGTATTACGACCAATATTATTTTGCCCGCGTGTATTACATCGACGAGACCCCGGTAATTAATCTAAGTATGGATTTGGGGCAGGTGAGTTTACCGGGTAATTCTTCCGACAATTTTGGGATGTACGCACAGTTTCATGGCTCAGTTACAGGGAAAGTAAACATGGGGCTTACTTTTATGCGTTACATGGTAAACGGCGGCTACCTGATTGGCGATGCACCTTACGATTTACTGGATATGCCGGTAGGTTCCAGGTCGTACGGATATGCAAAATACAGGTTCAACCTGTTGCACCATGCGTCGTTCGCACATAACCTATATACCAACGTTCATCTCGATTTCAATGGCGGGGGTATCATTCTAAACCGTATTCCTTTTATACGAAAACTGAAATTACGGGAAATGGCATCGTTAAAAACACATTACGGGAAACTTACCGGAAATTATAAACCTGTTTTTGATTTGCCAGGATATTACACCACCGAAATGGGCAAACCCTATGCAGAAATTGGTTTTGGGCTGACCAATATTTTCAAAGTACTGCGCGTGGAATATGTCAGGCAATTAGGAAGTTCATATGCCGATTCAGGATTTGTTGATAAGAACGGAATTTTCTTCAGGGCTGAGATGAGTTTCTGATGAATTATTCAAAAATAGATAAAAGCATGAATATCCGGGATTACACCAAAATAGCTTGTCTTTTCGAAGGAATAACCGGCAACTTTCTTCCTGCCGATACGGTAAAAACCATTCGCTCTTTTATTGCGACGGAAAATCGTTACCTGTCAGCATCCCGGGAGATTGTAACCAAAATGTAGAACCTGAACAATGGTTTTAAATATGCACATGAAAGAAATCCTATCCATCTTGTCAAAACAAGGGTTAAAACCCCGGCAAGTATTATCAGGAAATTGCAAAAAAGAGGATACAGGCTTACCGTGTAGGCGGCAAGGTAAAACCTGACCGATATTGCCGGCGGCAGGGTGACCTGTTCTTATATTGACGATATTTACCTGGTTAGAGATTTGTTGCGCTCGCAGGACGATATAAAACCTATACGCACCTCCAACTATATCAAAAATCCAAAACCCAATGGTTACCGCAGCCTTCCCCTGATTGTGACGGTTCGGGTTTTCCTGACGACAAAAGTGGAAATTGTAAATGTAAAAATTCTTATCCGCACCATTGCGATGGATTTTTGGGCATCGCTTGATCAGAACTGGCGTATAAACTCGCCGACAGGAAAAGAGATTCTGCTTTACTGGAAAATAAACGGCTTTACAAGGCAAGAGAATTGCTTTTATGTGGCGATATTGAAGCCGAAGACTACCGCATAATGAAATCTGAAATTGAAACGCGGATTACCAGGTTTGAAGCGAAACTAACAGGTTCCATGAGCGATTCTCAAAACCCCTTGTGAAACAAGGCGATTAGCAGTATTTCCAACCCTATTCATTATACGAAAATGGCAACATTGCCCAGAAAAGAAAAATCATTGGTTCGGTCTTCCCCGAAAAATTGACATTTGACGGATTTCAATTTCGAACCACAAGAATAAATGATTATCAGGTGATCCCCTTGGTCGATCTATGCCCTTTGTCTGTTAACTCCCTTGCAATCTTGCCAAATCGCTTGCCTGGACAGGTTATGATTTATGTTTTAAGAAGCTTATTACAGTGTCTGTCAATTCCATAAATTCTTCTTTTGATAAGTCTATGCAAGCAAAATCCATATCTGCCTTCATTCTGTTTCAAATTAGACTTATCTTTGGGAGCGGAAAAACGTCAATCAGTTATTCAACCTGTAGATTAGGTTGGTAATCAAACAACGGTTATATGGATAGTAAGAAAATCATTCTCCAGCAAAAACAAAAACTGAAAAATCAGCTTGGAATGCAGGAGCTGGCCCTCGGTGAAATTATTTTTAACAACGGGCAATGCCAGATTTTGTCCCAGTCAGCTTCACGGTACGAACTAATAATAAGTGATGAGTCAAAAAACGAAGTGGCTGAGATCGTATTGGATATTGAAGAAGACGGTACGATAATCCCGGTTGCAAAAAACGATAACATCGGATGGGATAAAAACTCGTATGCTTGTTTGCTACAGGTTGAAAACGAAGTGCATCTGCTGGATCCCAAAGAACAGTTGGAACATAAAAAATACACCCGTGAAGGAATGATCAAACGGGTGTTAAAAGAACGGCGGCAAAAAGCTGAAAAGGCAGAATACCGCATCAAGTGGGCTGACAATATTTATGGAGACCACATCCTGACTAATGAGCGGGGAATCAGGTATAAAGTATTCCTTCGCGATTTTAAGAACGAAACCGGCTACAGTAACAGCATGGACTCGCGCCTGAACAAACTGGGCACTACCAAGCACATCATGTTTGCCTTCAATGCGTTAAAAGAAAACAAGGAGCTTTTCAACAAGCTGGACAAAACATTCCCGTTCATCGAAATTTATTGCGATCCTTTGAACGATTATAAGATAAGCTGGTATTACCCGGATAAATTGCCGGTTGAAGAGCAATTGTTGATCTCGCGCTATTTCAAAAATTTAAATTTCGTTGAGGATGATAAGATTACGGGGCTGTTGAATTTTATAGATGAAGCCGCTAAAAACCCGGGCATCTGTATCCGGCCGGAGGTCACAGAAAAAATTGAAGCTGCTTTTGAAAAAAAAGTGCTCGAAGACCTTCAGGAAACAATTACTCCGGATTTCAGCAGGATAAAAGCCGATCTGTACGATTACCAGAAGGAAGGGATCCGGTTTGCCCTCTTCCGGAAAACAGCCATTATTGCTGACGAGATGGGGCTTGGAAAAACGATTCAGGCCATTGCGACTGCTGTTTTGAAAAAGGAGATCTTCGGATTCACCAAAACACTGGTGGTTTGTCCCGCTTCGCTGAAAGAACAATGGAAGAAGGAAGTGGAAAAATTTTCGGACCAAAAGGCGCTGGTTGTCCAGGGCACGCCGAAAGAACGGGCTCAACTGTACAAAGACAGTAATTATTTCTTCTTCATAGTAAATTATGAAACCGTGTTGCGCGACCAGGTTGCCATCAATAATGCCGGTATGGATTTTCTGATCCTGGACGAAGCCCAGCGGGCCAAAAACTATGAAACCCAAACGGCCTCCTCATTAAAACGGATCGGGGCCAAGCACAAGCTGGCCATTACCGGCACTCCCATTGAGAACAAGCTGATCGATATTTTTTCCATCGTGGGTATCCTTGACGCCGAATTTTTTGGGCCGTTGTGGGAATTCTCTTACCAGCACTGCCTTTTCGATCCTGATAAGCACAACAAAATAAACGGCTATTATAATCTCCAAAAGCTGAACAAGCGGTTGGAAACGGTTCTCATCAGGCGCGAAAAGAGGAAGGTGATCGACCAGTTGCCCAATCTCCGCCAGATCAATATCCCGGTTCAACTTTCACCAATGCAGGCCGATTACCATGGCTCTTACGCGAGAGGGCTGGCGCAAATCATCCGGAAAAAATTTCTTACCCCTTATGACCTTAAGCGAATGCAACTGCTACTTGCCAATATGCGAATGGTTTGTGACTCCACGTACCTGATTGACGAAAAAACCAACGAATCGCCCAAGCTGGAAGAACTGAAGCATATTTTGCTTGATGAACTTGATGTCCCGAATAAAAACACCAAGATCATTATCTTTTCTGAATGGATCAAAGTACACAAGTTGATAGGTAGGCTGTTGCGTGAAAATAATATTGGCTTTGTGGAACTGAATGGAAAAATACCTGTCCCGTTACGCGGCGAGCTCATCCGCAAATTTGAATCGAACCCCCAGTACAAAGTGTTTTTATCCACAGAGGCGGGCGGCTCGGGCCTCAACCTGCAAGTTGCCGACACGTTAATTAACTTCGAGCTTCCGTGGAACCCGGCCAAAAAGAACCAGCGCATCGGGCGTATCGACAGGATTGGGCAGAAAAGCAACAAGCTGACAATTTTCAACTTCATTACCCGCGATTCCATTGAACAACAGATCGCCTCTGGCCTGCTGGTCAAGCAAAGCCTGTTCGACGGGGTGCTGGGCGACGATGCCCGGACCAACTTTGTCGATTTCAGTACCAAAGGCCGGTCCCAGTTTATTGAACAGTTGGAAGAGTTTATCAACGAAACCGAAAGAAAAGAACAGGAACAAGAATTAACCGCAGAATTGCTTCAGGAACAAATTATTCCTGGAACCGAACCTGAAAAACTTCCGGCAGATGAAATCGATTTTTCAGGCGACGATGCCGAAAAGCAGGAGGAATTAGCCGAAGTTTCTGCAGATAATAATGGATCAAACCGTAATGTTCAGGCCAAAGAACTGGAAACGGTTATGAACAGCGGGATGCAATTCCTGTCCGGCTTATTTAAAATGGCCACCGGGAAGGAAATGGGCATAGAAAACCAGACCATTGAAGTGAACAAGGAAACCGGGGAAGTGACGATGAAATTTAAACTGCCATCCATGTAAATCGTGGGCAACAAGGAGCTGCCTGTTTTCCCCAAAAGCATTAAATCACCTGAAACGGTTGGCCGCTTTCAAAATCCGGAATTTTACAAAGCCCAGGCTATGCGCTTGCCAACCTTTGATAAACCAAAGTTTTTTAATTCCTGTTGAGTTTAAGCAATGGTTAAATATAATGTCGTATTTACAGCCAACGTTATTTAAAACGTACGACAAACGTTCTTTGAGGTTCTGAAAACAGAGATCTTCAAAAGGCAACCATTGATATTTGATTCTTCGCCACAGGATTTCTATCAGGTTTAGTTCCGGGGAATATGGTGGCAGAAAGTAAACCAACAAATCATTTTCTTTCCATTCTTCCATTTTTGTCATGAACTTTTTCGATTTATGAATTGGTGAATTATCAAGTATAACAACAGTCCTTTTGACTATCTGATTTGAAAACTTATCCATAAAGAGGATGAACTTGTCGGTATTGAATGTTGTTTCGCTTACTTCAAAAAACAGTTTGTTTTGCGGTCGTAACTATTAAAGAAGGCCCCGCTTTTGTTGCCGCCGCGCCGGTTGCCGGTCCTTTTGAACCCGAAGGAAGCAACCTGGGAACCTGGGCCATCTTTTTTGCCGGTTTTGCCGGAGGATTGCAGGCGTTGCTGACACCCTGTGTTTTCCCGATGCTGCCGTTTCCGACGATGAGTTTCATTGTCCGCATGGGCTCAATTGTTTCCACGATTACGAAGCGGGAATGGCCTATGCAAAACAGGTAAACAAACCGGTAATTCTTGATTTTACCGGATGGAGCTGTGTAAACTGCCGCAAAATGAAAGATAATGTCTGGAGCGATAAAACAGTTCTGGGCCTGCTTAGAAACGATTACGTGTTGATTTCGCTTTATGTGGATGACAAAACCACCCTGCCCGAAAATGAGCAGTATGTTTCGGAAACCACGAACCGAAAAGTAAAAACCATTGGCAACAAATGGAGCGATTTTCAGGCCACACATTTTAAACCAAATGCCCAGCCATTTTACGTACTACTCGGCCATAATGGGCAAATGCTGGCGCAGCCCAAAGGTTACGACACCCGCGTTGATGGTTATGTAAAATTTCTTAATGAAGGAATAAAAAACTTTCGTTCATAGCGCTCAGAAATAATTTCAAAAAAATATTCATCAGAATTGGAATCATAACCGCGGTTGCAGGCGCAGTTGGCCGGGGTTTTCCAATCCCCAACAAGTTTAGTTTCCCGCTCATCGCCCGCAACCCCTCGCAAATCTCAGTCATCGGGTTACAGCGGCTAAAAATGCCGAAAAGGACATTTATCAACTGTTTTTTTGCCTTAAAAAATATATAATGTTTTTTTTGAGACCTATCTGCTTGCCGGCAAAGGCAGGGCTTTAGCACTGTGATTCAGTAATTTAAGGAGGAAAGAGAATTTCTGAAAAATCAATTCACCAAAAAATGTTAAGTTTGTTTTGAATTCACCAGAACAAATGACTGTGAAACCTGACCTGGATAAAATAATTGCAGCATTGGCAAACGACAACGAAGCGCCAATGGAAGAGCTTTTCAATTATTATTATCCGCGGTTGTTCAATTTCTCCAGAAAGTTTTTAAAGATTGAAGAGGGCATTGACGATATTATTCAGGAGGTGTTTGTAAAAATCTGGCAAAACAGGAAAAAGATAAATTCCGAAGCAACCTTCAATTCTTACATTTTTACCATTACCCGCAATCTGTTACTGAATGAGTTACGCAGTCGTTTGAACAACAAAAAAACCAGGGACGAAATCCGCAGCCTTTCCCTGGCACAGGAATATTCATCACTTGATGAAATTGAATACAACGATGTGAAGGGAAAAGTGGATCAACTGATTAATACCTTGCCCGAACGCCAGAAGGAAATTTTCGTTTTAAGCCGCACGGAAGGTTTATCGCATAAAGAAATAGCAGAAAAACTGGGAATTTCCACCAAAACCGTGGAATACCATATTACACAGTCGTCCCGTTTCCTGAAAGAAAAACTTAAAAATCTGGGATTCATCTCGTTTCTCTGGGTTTATCTTTTTTTATAAAAATCTCAGGTTCTCACAAGGGATAAACCTTTTTGCTGTGTATTAACAATTAGTAAAACACAACATGAAGAATTTATTCAAAAAATATTACCACTCGCTTCTCAGTCCAGGTGAGTTTTCAGAAGTCACAGATTTTATAGGGAATAAGAAAAACGATTCTGCCGTTTTTAACCAGATGAAATCCTTGTGGAATGAGCAGATGAGTGAATCCAATGCAGAACCTGTTACAAACTCTGCACTTTTTACCCGAATCAAAGAATCCATCTGGCTCGAAAAGCAAAAGGCAGCGCAACGTAAAATAACAGTTTACACCTGGGGATTGCGGATTGCAGCAGTTTTGGTGGTTGCTCTGGTAATCAGTAACATTTTCTTTTTGAGCAAACCCGAGCAAAATAATCTGGCTGCTCAACTCCAAACCATCACCACCCCGATGGGGGCAAAATCGAAAATAGTTTTACCCGATAGTTCAATAGTTTGGTTAAACTCCGGGTCAACACTTTCATATCCGCAGCAATTTGGGAAAAACAGGCCGGTTACACTGGTGGGCGAAGCGTATTTTGAGGTAGCAAAAAACGAAACGCCTTTTCTGGTATCAACCCAATATGGCGATGTGAAAGTGAAGGGTACTTCATTCAATGTAAAAGCCTATACCGACGACAACGCTTTCGAAACCACACTCGAAGAAGGAGTTGTGGCCTTTAAAGTAAAAAACACCGAAAATGAAGTTACCCTTCAACCCGGAGAACAAATTGAAAAAACTGCAACAGGTTTTATCGTAAAACAGGTGGAAACCAAATACTATACTTCGTGGAAAGATGGAAAACTGCTTTTCAATAAAGAGCCATTTCCCGACTTTATCAAAAAACTGGAACGCTGGTACAATGTAAAAATTGAATATTCCGATCCGGAACTGGATAAGTTGTGGTACACCGGCACCATTGAAATGGAAACCATCAGCGAGGTGATGGAAATGATCAGCAAGGCCGCCCCGGTAAAATACTGCTTTAATAATAAGACAAGGGTATTTACAATAAAAGCAAAATGAATAATCAATAATAATCAAGTCTGTGAATCAAACTAAAACTTATCTGCTTATGAAATAACCGGTATTCGCCTGTTCAGTTGCCGGGCATTAAAAAATGAAGCAGGAACTTGCTCTTCCTGCTTCTCATAGTAGCTGATAAATAATCGTAGTTACTTATTCAAACCAGTTCAAAATTATGAAAAAGAAACGAAGTTTCCATGGACAAAGTCTGTGGAAATCAAAATTGCTTAAAGTTATGAAACTAACTGTTTTTTTGATGCTGATATCCCTTATGGGAGTTTTCGCATCCGAAACGTACTCGCAAACCACCCGGCTAACAGTCAATGCAAACAAAATGAGCCTCGAAGATTTCCTGGTAAATATTGAGAACCAGAGTGAATTCCGCTTTTTTTACACCGGCAAAATCAACGTGGAACAGGAAGTTTCCGGTGAATTCAGAAACAAAAAAATCTTCGATATTTTAGATGAAATCAAGGATGAAGCCGGATTCCAATACGAAGTGCTGGGCAGGCAAATCATCCTCTCGCCCAACGATGCCGAAGGTGCTTTAAAAAGTATTCAGCAGCAAAAAACGATCTCCGGTAAAGTGACCGACACGAATGGCCAGTCTTTACCGGGTGTAACCGTTGTTGTAAAAGGTACCACCCAGGGCACGGTAACTGATGCTGACGGGGAATACTCCATTCCCAATATTCCTGAAAATGCAACTTTGGTATTTTCATTCGTGGGAATGAAGAAGCAGGAGGTAGCTGTTGGAAACCAGACGAATATTAATGTAACAATGGCAGTAGAAGCGGTTGGATTGGAAGAAGTAGTAGCAATTGGATACGGAACCATGAAAAAAAGTGATCTAACTGGTGCAGTTGTTTCAGTGTCGAACGAAGACATGAACTTAGGTGGAACGGTAAGTAATGCTGCACAAGCATTGCAGGGACGCACGTCGGGAGTTGTTGTAACACAAAATTCAAAAGCACCTGGTGGTAGCGTTTCTATTCGGATACGTGGTTCCAATTCAATTAGCAGTAATAATGAACCGTTATATGTTGTTGACGGATTTCCAACAACAAATGGTGCCGATATTAACCCCAATGATATCGAATCTATGCAAATCCTGAAAGATGCATCTGCTACTGCAATATATGGTGCACGAGGAGCGAATGGGGTAATTTTAATTACTACAAAACGGGGTAAAGCAGGAGTAAATCAAATTACTTACAACGGGTATGTCGGAACTCAGAAGCTTATTAATCCATTTGATATGCTTGATGGTAAACAGTATATGGAACTGGCCAATGCCCTTTACAAAGAAATTGATGGTCAGGAAAATCAGGAATATGCAGTTTATACGCAATCGCAGTTACAGTCTAATGTAAATACCGATTGGATTAAAGAAACATCTCGAACTGGAGTAGTTCAGGATCATAATATTCAGTTTAAAGGAGGTAGCGAAAAAACAAGGGTTTTAACCAGTCTTGGTTTTTTTGACCAAAAGGGGGTACTGAAAAATACTGACTTTTCCCGCTTGTCAGGGCGATTAAATATTGATCAAACTATTAACAATTTTATTAATGCAGGTGCAACAGTTTTTGCTCAGCGGGAAAATTCAAATTTCCAATTGTATAGTGGGAATATTTTGTATCAAAATGTATTATTGGGCATTTTAACTTATGATCCTACGGTTCCGGCATATAATGAAGATGGCACATTTGGAAGGCCTCCTGGTGGAAGAGGGGACAACCCTTTAGCGAACCTTTTGGAACGGACAAACGATAAGACCAATGATAAATTCAATGGTAATATGTTTATCGAAGTTGAACCAATTGAAAATCTTATATTTAAAGTAAACGGAGGAGTAGAGCTCGTTCATAGTTTTCAGGGAAGATACTTGCCACGATCAACATATCAGGGGGGTATCGACAATGGAGTTGCTAGCAGGAACGAATTTTCTTCACTTAATCAGCTCCTCGATGCAACAGTAAACTACCGAACAACAATTAATGAAGATCACTCTTTTAATTTAATGGGCGGTTATTCGTATCAGAAATTTGGCTACCAAAGCGAATCAATAGGTGTAAAAGGATTTTCAACCGATTTGTTCTCCTATCACAACGTAGGCGCTGCTTCTACAATAACGGGAGTTTCCTCTTACAAACGAGAAAGTCTTTTGGTCTCGTTCTTCGGTAGATTTAATTATTCGTATAAGGAAAAATATCTTGCAACATTTACACTGAGAGGCGATGGCTCATCACGTTTTGGTTCCGATCAACGCTGGGGGACATTCCCATCCGGGTCGCTTGCGTGGAGAATCGATCAAGAGCCGTTCATAATGGATCTGGGTGTTTTCTCAAATCTTAAACTAAGAGCTGGTTACGGAAAAACCGGTAATGATCAGGTGGGAGAGTATGCGTCCTATGCTTTAATGAGTAATACTCATTTAACTTTTGACGGAGTATCAAATACAGCTGGTACACACCTGAACCCCAATACGCCGGAAAATCCAACCCTTAAATGGGAAACAACATCTCAATATAATGTTGGACTGGATATGGGATTTTTTAATTCAAGACTTGCCGTAACAATTGATGCTTATTCCAAAACAACTTCAGATCTTCTAATTAGAAAGAATCTTCCAACCTACTCAGGCTTCTTTGTTGTTCAGTCTAATGTTGGAGAAATTTCCAACAAAGGATTTGAAATTGAATTGAATTCGATTAATACAACAGGCAAGTTCAAATGGGATACCCACTTAAATTTTGCTTTAAACAGAAATAATGTCGTTAGCCTTGGGGGAGAAAGTGAAATTTATATAACCTCTTCTAAACCGGTGGGAAATGTGTCTGAAGAGCAATATGCTATTGTTCGTGAAGGAGAACCTTTAGGATCCTTATTCGGGTATGTTTATGATGGAGTACTGCAGGAAGGTGAAACCTATGCACCACAGCCTAATGCTAAGCCAGGGGATCCAAAATACAAGGATATATCGGGACCGGAAGGTGTTCCGGACGGAGCAATTACTTCGGACGATAGAACCATTATTGGCTCAGCCCAACCAGATTTTATTTTTGGGTTTACTAATAATTTTAGATACAGTAATTTCGATTTATCTCTTTTCTTTTATGGATCGGTTGGCAACGATTTATTGAATATGACAAATATGAATTTGGAATGGAACCGTACTACAGATGCTTTAAATCGATGGACACCAACTAATACGGATACTGATTTGCCACGTAATGGATTTTATTATGCGAAATATGGAGGTTATACAAATAGTCATTTTATCGAGAATGCATCATTTTTCAGGTTGAAAAATATAACATTGGGATATACAATTCCTGCTAAAATAAGTTTTGTTAATTCTCTGAGGTTATATGTTGTAGCCGAAAACGTATTTACTCTTACAAAATATTCCGGATGGGATCCGGAAGTTGACACTAAAGGGTATGAGGCAAAAGGAACACAAACTGCAAATGCCGGAGGTGGTCTCGATTTTAATTCATATCCCAGTATGAAGTCCTTTACAGTAGGATTAAACGTTACATTTTAGGGAAGTTTATAATTCAAAATGAAAAAATTAAAAAGTATGAGAAATATAATAATACTACTGGCACTGGTTTTTCTGGCGAGTTGTACTGACTTAGAACCAGAAATGTACAGTGATATGACCACCTCAAATGCCTATTCAACAGAAAGTGATATTAATGCCGCACTTGTTGGTGTTTATGCTGATTTGGCCCCGTTTCCGGGAGATGGATGGATGTATTATAATGGTTATCTTGTGATGACCACCGATTATACTACTGATATGGGATTCTCAACAGCAGCAGGAGACCCTACTAAATTAAGTAACTTCACTTACGATGCCAATAACCGTTATTTCCAATATAACTGGCGGTATATGTTCGAAGTAATTAGTAATGCAAATGTGCTTATTGATAGGGTTGCAAGGGTTGAAATGGATGAAACAAAAAAGAAACAGATAATTGCACAGGCTCGTTTTTTAAGGGCTTTGGCTTATCGCGACGCAACCGATGCCTGGGGGCCTGTTCCATTAATTGTTGATATTATGGTTCCAACTGAAACATATGATATGGAACTTTCTCCGGTGAGTGAGGTTGATAAAGTTATCATCGAAGATTGTAAATATGCCATAGATAATCTTCCGAAAACCTGGAGTGCAACAGACGGATTGACCAGAGCTACGAAAGGTGCCGCTGCTATGTTGCTAGGGAATGTATATATGCGTGCTCATGATTATACCAATGCAAAAACCTATATCGACATGGTTCTGCAATTAAGGTCTGAAGGGGTGTATACATTAAATCCTGATTTCAAAAACATTTGGTCGGAAAGTAATAAACACGATGCAGGAATGATATTCTTTATTTTACATGAAGCCTCCCAGAATGGTGGTGAAATAACAAACCACTTTGGTCCGGCAGATCATCCTGATGTACCCAATAGATGGCAATATTATGCAGTATCTTTGTACTTCTGGAGAAAATATGATGATGCTGATCCACGCAAACAATTCTTTTATTACAATTATGAAGGACGGTCTAACCGCGATGGAACTACCGATCACGGATTTTTTTATATGATGCCAGAACCTGGTCAAACAGTTCCGCCTAGTGATACTGTTAAGTTGTTAAAAAATGTTGCAACCATGAAGTATTCGTACGAGATGGTAGATCCGGTGTATTATGATGGCCGTACCATTCCGGTATTTCGTTTGGCTGATGCTATCTTAAGCAAAGCTGAAATTGAAAACGAGTTAAATGGTCCTGAAGCAGCATTGCCCTATTTAAATGAAATTCGCGCAAGAGCAGGCGCTCCCGTTTATGGCAATGCTGGTTTCCCGGTGCCAACAACAAAGGATGAAATGGCACAAAAAATTCTTGACGAAAGAGGTTTTGAATTTGTATTTGAATACAAAAGACGGCCTGATTTACTCCGCTTTGGAAAATATGAAGAAGTTTGTAATGCATACCTGGAATCACGTGGATTAACTCCGGCTGTAACATCAAATATGGAGTATTTCCCATACCCTTTAGTGGATGCACAGTTAAACAGCAATATGGCATCTGAAAATATTGATAGATTACCTTAACCTGTCAATATTCTAAAATTCTTTTTACAAAAAATAGAAAGAATGGTTGAGAAAACTGCCGGCAACAAATTTTTGCCGGCGGTTTTCTCAACCAATTGAAAACAATGATTTCTTAAATTTGCTAATTCTGAGAATTGATGAATAGAAAAAGAAAATATTGGATACTCTTCAGCATTTTTTCACTTTTAATAGTTTCCATTGCTGCAATTAGGTATTACTCCAATAATATTTCTATCAAAAATATAAAGCTTAGCTCACCTAATAATAATGCATTTCAGGAAGAAATCTATGTTGAATTAAAGAAGCCTGCTCCGGTGTATGTTGAATATTGGAAAGCGGGGTCAACGGATAGGTTTCAAACAACACTTTCTTCAAAAGATATTAAACATAGCATTGATTTATTATTGTTGGAAACGGGTACCACTTACGAGTATCAAATAGTAATTGATCGAATGTTTAATGTTACCTCAAAAGTTTTATCTTTTCATACCAGAGAGCAATCACCTTGGTTGAATTTTCATTGGGTAAACAATGGCGGTCCCTTCGATACTAAAGCTTTTGGAGATGGTTTAATAATGATTTGCTATGCGCGGGTACCAGGGTTTATTGCACTGGTTGATGCCAATGGAAACGTGAAATGGCATTGGCAAGTGGATGATATAGGAGTAAGGGCTGCAACAATTACCCCGCGAGGTACAATTCTTGCCATGCTGCGGCCACCAAATAAAGATGTAATAGATGATAAACCAAAAGAACATCGTAAGATTCTGGAGGAAATTCAAAAGCCAATGCGACGGGGCAAAATAGGGTTTGCCGGCGGAACAGCAGTGGCCGAAATCGATCTTACCGGAAAAACGTTGTGGAGGCTCGAATTAAAAGGTAAAGTTGAAAATGATCTGATACACCACGATATCAGGATGGATAAGGATAATCATATTAATACTTTGTACCGAACTTCAAGAATATATCAAAACCCAAATAAAACATCTGCAGCGCCCGATACCTTAATGGGCGATGGTATTGTGGTTTTGGATACCTTGGGAAATAAATTATGGAATTGGTCGGTTTGGGATGTCTGGGATATTGAAAATGATTCATTACTTGATGATTTTGGTTATGATCGCTTTCACATGAATGCGCTGAATTTTGATACAGATGGAAACTATCTTGTTTCCGTGGCGATGGAGGATCAGATTTGGAAAGTTAATTCGAAAACCGGAGAATTAATGTGGAAGTTTGGACGAAATGGTGATTTTAAGATGGATTCAACTGCATGGTTTTCTTTTCAACATGCCATAAATGTAAATAGCGAAGGTGATTATATGCTGTTTGACAACAACCTTTTCAGGGAAGTGTCACGCACATTATCTTTTCATTTAGATACGGCAACAATGACCGCTACTACAAAAATAAATGCACCACTCCCCACTGTAAAATATACTTCACGAATGGGAAATGGGTATTTACTTCCCAACGGAAATTTATTGCAAACAAGTGCCAAAACAGGATCGGTAATGATAACAAACATGAACGGAAAGGTGCTTTGGGAATTAGACTCTCCATTTGTTCCATACAGAGTTGAATATATTCCGGCAAATATTTGGGATAACTATTTTAAAAAAGAGCAATAATAAAATGAAATATATTCAACCCATACAAATTATAGGTACGCAGCGTTCAGGATCAAACCTGCTGCGATTGATGCTAAATCAGTTTGATGAAATAACAGCGCCACATCCTCCTCATATTTTACAACGTTTTATGCCACTTTTACCCTTATATGGAGATTTGGAAAGGGCTTCAAATTTTTACACGTTAGTTGATGATGTTTGTACGTTGGTTGAAAGAAATCCGGTGCCTTGGACTGGGATAAAATTTCAACGTTATGAAATAATAGAACGTTGTAAAAGCCATAGTTTAATTGATATTTTCAAAGTTATTTATGATTTGAAAGCAGAATCTGAAAACGCGGCTTACTGGGTTTGTAAAAGTATGGCGAACGTAAAATATGCGGCAGAGTTGGAAACATCGGGAATGAAAATGCGCTATATTCATTTGTATCGCGATGGAAGAGATGTAGCCTGTTCCTTTAAAAAAGCAGTTGTAGGCGAAAAACATGTTTACCATATTGCCAATCAATGGAGTTCAAACCAAGAAGCCTGTCTGGAGTTACAACGAAGTATTGAAGAGGACAGATTTTTAAAAATTAGTTATGAAAATCTTTTACATCACTCAAAAAGAGAAATGAAAAGAATTTCCTCATTTTTAAATATTTCCTTAACCAAAGAAGTCTTCGACTTCTATAATTCAGTGGAATCAAAAAATACAGCCGTTGCAGGGAAAATGTGGGAAAATGTTTCACGCCCAATTTTAAAAGACAATACGAATAAATATAAAACTGAACTCACCCCATTTGAGATTGCTGTTTTTGAAAAACAGGCAGGAAATATATTACAGCATTTGGGATATTCACTGGATTCATCGGGGATATTAAACGGAGCTCCGTTTACCGAAAAACAATTGCAGGAATTTTACAGCGAAAATAGTCAGTTAAAAGAATTTGCGAAACAATCCGCAGATCCCGAAGGAATGAAGCTGAGAGAAAAACAGGAACTGCTTTTAAAGGAAATCAAAGAAAAGTATAAACAGGAGATTTCCTGTTAAAGGATATCAAATTCATATAAATGGTTAATTAAACATTTATAAATGAGTAGTATTATATTCCGGAATATTTAATAATAAAATTCCAATTATGAAACTTGTTCGTTTTATTATCATTTTGGTAGCAGTTTTTTATTGCGCTCAAAACGTATTCTCGCAGGCTACAGTAACCGAAAAATTAGAAAAGTTTAAAACCTACCCTTATTCGGATCCGGATCCTGTTGCAAAAATGACCAAATACTATCCATATTTTCGGTTTGATGGTTTTAGCATTAACGCCAAAGAGCAGGAATGGAAGATTGTTACATTGGAGAATAAATACATCAAAGTTCTTATAGCTCCCGAAATTGGGGGGAAAGTGCTTGGGGCTATTGAAAAATCAACAGGGGAGGAGTTTATCTATTATAATAAGGTGGTGAAATTTCGCGACATCGCAATGCGCGGAGCCTGGACTTCAGGAGGAATAGAATTTAATTTTGGTTCGATTGGACATGCGCCAACCACCGCGTCACCTGTAAATTATTTACTTCGGAATAATGATGATGGAAGTGTGAGCTGCATTATTGGAGCACCCGATGTTACTTCCCGAACGGAATGGAGGGTTGAAATACGATTGCCAGCCAATGCTTCTTATTTCGAAACCAAAGCAATCTGGTATAATCCATCCGATTTAAAAACATCGTTATATAACTGGATGACCGCTTCGGTGGATGCATCCTATGATCTTGAATATTTTTTCCCCGGCACTGCTGAAATTGGACATGGAGGAGAATCTGATTCCTGGCCGGTAAATAAAGATGGAATTAAAATTTCGATGTATAAAAAAAATACATTCGGCGGAAGTAAGTCGTATCATGTTTTAGGTGAATATGCTGAGGATTTTTTGTGTTATTTTCATGATAAGGAATTTGGATTAGGACATTGGTCGGCATACGACGAAAAGCCCGGCCAAAAAATCTGGTTGTGGGCATTATCCCGGCAGGGGGAAATATGGGCCGACCTTTTAACCGATCCTGGGAATATTCAATATTCTGAAATTCAAACCGGTTTGTTATTTAATCAGGCCGCAACAAATAGTACCTACTCTCCATTTAAACACTTGTTTCTCGATGAAGGAGCAGAATCACGGTTCTCGGAACTTTGGTTTCCGGTAAAAGGAATTGGGGGCATGGTAAAAGCCAATGAATTTGGTTCTTTGAATATCATCAGAAAAGGTGGGCAGGCAACCATTGGGTTTTGTGCGAATCAGCAAATAACAGACGATTTGGTTGTAAAAGCCGACGGAAATGAAATTCTACGGAAAAAGATTAGTCTCAAGCCTGCAGAATTTTTTAATGAGTCTGTTGAGATTGGTTCTTCCGAAGATATTGAGATAAAAATAGGCGATCAATTTTCGTATAACACAAAAGAAGCAGAAGAAAGAAAACTCTCAAAGCCTGTAACAATAAATGAAGGGTACAATTGGGAGTCTGTTGATGGAATTTTAACCGAAGCTGTGGAACTTGAAAAACAGCGTCTTTATCAGGAAGCCCGGGAAAAATACGAAAAGGTTTTAACAATGGATTCATATAATACGAAGGCATTGACCCGGATGGCTGCTTTGTGTTATCGAAGTATGGAATACAATAAAGCAAATAATTATGCATTGAAAGCATTGGCCAATGATACGTATCAGCCTGAAGCCAACTATATTTTTGGGCTGGTGAGCAAAAAATTAGGTAAAAAATACGATGCGCTGGATGCTTTTAGTATGGCTGCCCGTTCGTTAAGTTATAAATCGGTTGCCAATGCACAGATTGCGGCTATTAATTTTACCAATGGAGAAATGCAAAAAGCACTGAAATATGCGAATCAGGCCCTGGATTATGATCGCTACAACATGAATGCACTAAAATTGAAAGCGTTGATTTATGAAAATATCGGGGAGCAAAAAAAGCGGTTAGCTGTTTTAGGTGAAATTTTGGAAATAGATGCGTTGAATGCTTTTGCCCGTTTTGAGAAAAACGATGATTTCAACAAAGTATTGAATTATGAAATGCCAAATGAAATATGCCTTGAACTTGCAATTTCATATTACAATCTTGGATTAAACGATAAGGCCGTTAAAGTATTAAATGAAACCACACCAACGCCACTTATAAATTACTGGCTGGCTTATATTTTAAAAGACTCCTCATTTTTAAATAAAGCAATTTCTGCTTCTTCCGACTTTGTTTTTCCATTCCGAAGCGAAACTGCCGATGCATTAAAATGGGCACTTGAACAAAACGACAATTGGAAAACAAAATATTATTTAGGATTAACATACTGGTCGAAAGGACAGTTAGAGGAGGCTCAAACTTATTTTGAAAATTGCGGAATGCAACCCGGTAATTTTGCTTTCTACCTCACGCGGTTTGAATTACTGAATGGGAAAGTAGGTTATAACGGAGAGGTTGATTTAACAAAAGCACAAAAATTATCACCTAACGAGTGGCGCTGTTTTAAGGCATTGTCTGAATACTACGACGAAAATCAGAAATACGAAAAAGCACTGGATTGGGCTCAAAAAGGATATGCAAATTTTCCTGAAAATTATATTCTCGCCTACCAATTGGCCAAGAACCTGTTGATTTCAGGAGAATATAAAGAGGTTTTAGATATTCTTACAAATTCAACTATTTTACCTAATGAGGGTGCGAGTTACGGACGGACAACATACCGGCAAGCCTGCATTCTTGATGCATTAAATAGTTTTCAAAATAATAAAAACAAAAATGCGCTTACACTTATAAAAATGGCAAGGGAATGGCCTGAAAATCTTGGAGTTGGGAAACCATATGTCACCGATGAAAGGATTGAAGATTACCTGGAAAGTTTATATTGGTTAAAAAAGCGAAACAAGGAAAAAGCAAAAGCACTAGAAGAAAAAATAATAAATACTACAATTGGTGCCAAACGTGCAACATCAAGCGATTATCTTGGTGTAATACTTATGAAAAAAGCAGGCCGAGAAGAAGAGGCAAAAGCATTGCTTATTAAACGCATGAAAGATGAACCCAAAAATATAATTGCTGCTTGGAATATGGCCAGGTTTAATGGCAACAATTCTGAAGCCGAAGAATTGCTCAGAAAAATTGAATCGGAAAATGGAGGTTCGTTTTTTAATCCAAAAATTAGTGATACCAGTTTTGCACTGATTTTGGCCATCTTAAAGCTAAACGATTAATAAATCAAATAAATAAATATGAAGATTATCACACTGGCTTCTTTGATTTTAGGCTTGTTTACTTGGACTACTTATGCCCAGGAAAACGAATTATTAGATCCGAACCTCTACGGAACCGCTTATTGGGATGCCGATTCCCTCGGAAATCACCGGGCAGTTATAAAAGTTGAAAAAAAAGCAGATGTTGTTTTGGCAAATATACCCTGGCGAAGAAGGGATTTTGATCCGGACAAAAAAGACATCATTGTTATTGATGCAAGTACAGGAAAAGAAATAAACAATATATTTCTCTTAAATATAAATCGTGAATTTGGTGAATTTGTTTTTCAACCGCAAACAGCCCCGGGAGAATATTATGTGTATTATTTGAAGAATTTCATGCATGGTAGAAGCAATTATCCAAAGGTTACATATCCATCATTCAAATCAAAAGCAGAAGCAAGTTGGTTGAGCAAAGCAAAAAATGCGACTAAAAGTCTGCACACTTTACCAAAATCAAAACTGGTACAGTTTCAATCCATCGATCCATTTAACTCCTTTTATCCGATGGAAATAATTGCCACCCAAAATGAAGTTTATTTGTTGACAAAAAAACATCCGAGCTCAGAATACCTTCTTTTTCCGGAAAAAAGAGAAAATTCAATAAGAATGACTTCCGATATACCGTTGAAATGGATTCAGGATGGAGTTACAAACGAATTTTTTGGAAAAGCTTTAAAAGGTGAATATTTTACCTTTCAGATTGGCCTTTTTGCAGCACAAAAAAATATTGAAAATATAGATGTTGAATTTAACGGTCTAAGTTACCATGACACGATTGTAACTGAACCTGATCTATTTACTTGTTTTAACACGGAAGGCATCAATTGGGAAGGGAAATCCTTTATAAAAGATTGCGATGTTAAAAAGGGAAAAGTTCAGGCTTTATGGATTGGTGTACAGATTCCTGAAAATATTAAAGCAGGAGAATATCATAGTACTATTCTGATAAAGCCAGCAAATAGTGGTTCATCTGAAGTTAAAGTTAATCTTGAAATTCCCGAAGAAACAATTCTTGCTCATGGTGATAATGAACCGGGAAGATTGTCGCGCCTAAGATGGCTAAATTCAACGATTGCTGAAGACGATGAAATTGTAGCTCCTTATATAGCATTGCAACTTAACGGAAACACGGTAGAATGTCTGGGGCACCAGGTTACTTTTGGCGATAATGGATTTCCCGAAAGTATAAAAAGCTATTTTTCCGAGAGCGTTACAAAATTTCAGGAAACCGGTAAGGAAATTTTAGCTTCTCCTGTAAAGTTCGTTATTGAAACAAAGGATAATACCGATGGTTGGAAGAACCCTTCTTTTCAACTTATTAAGGAAAAAGAAGGTGCAATTGCCTGGGAAATCAGCAATGAAATGCCAGGTTTCAAAATGCAGGGAAAAGCGCAAATGGAGTTTGATGGGAATATTGATTATCAACTTGTACTTACGGCAACCAAAGATGTTTTGGTTAAAGATATAAGGCTTGAAATTCCTGTTCAGAAAAATGCAGCAAAATATATGATGGGCCTTGGACAAAAAGGAGGTTTTCGCCCTGAAAGAACAGATTGGAAATGGGCGGTTGAAAAAAATCAGGATGGCCCTTGGATTGGTGACATTAATGCAGGATTGCAGGCACGTTTTCGCGATAATCATTATTCACGCCCGCTAAATACCAATTTTTATCTAAAAAAACCATTGTATATGCCCGACTCGTGGTGCAACAATGGTAAAGGGGGAATTACAATTGAATCTGCCGGGCCCACGTCTGTGTCAATAACTTCTTATTCAGGTGAGCGGGTGGTTAAAAAGGGAGAAAAGTTGTATTATTATTTTAATATTTTGGTTACTCCTTTCAGACCCGTTGATACGAAAAAACACTGGCACAACAGGTATTATCACAGCTATCAACCCATCGACACTGTTTTGGCATATGGCGCAAATACGATTAACGTTCACCATGCCAATGAAATCAATCCATTTATTAATTATCCTTTTTTGCGTCCCGCACAAATGAAGTCGTACATTGATGAGGCGCATTCAAAAGATTTGAAAGTAAAAATATATTACACGGTTAGAGAGCTTACCAACAAGGCACCTGAGTTATTTATGCTACGAAGTTTGGGCGACGAAATTTTCTCTAATGGAAATGGCGGGGGATTTTCGTGGTTGCAGGAACATCTTGATTCCAATTATATTGGAGCCTGGTTTGTGCCGAGTTTACAGGATGCAGCGATAGTTAATACAGGAATTTCGCGCTGGCATAACTTTTACATTGAAGGCTTAAACTGGCTGGTGAAAAATGTTGGAATTGATGGATTGTATATCGATGACCTTGCTTTTGATCGCACGTCCATGAAACGGATTCGTAAAATTTTGGAGCGTGGTAATCCAGGTGCATTAATCGATCTGCACTCAGCCAACCAGTTTAATGTACGCGATGGCTTTGCAAACAGTGCCAATCTCTATCTGGAGCATTTTCCTTACATTGATCGCCTTTGGTTTGGCGAATATTTTGACTACAACCAGCGTCCTGATTACTGGTTAATCGAAACATCCGGAATTCCTTTTGGGTTAATGGGCGAAATGTTGCAGGATGGTGGAAATCCGTGGCGTGGAATGGTTTTCGGTATGACAAGCCGTGCACCCTGGTCAGGAGATCCTTCTGCACTTTGGAAAGTTTGGGACGATTTTGGCATTGAAAAAAGCGAAATGAAAGGCTATTGGGATTCAAGTAACCCTGTAAAAATAAACAGCAACGACACGTATGCTACGGCTTATGTGCAAAAAGGCAAACAAACCCTGATTGCCCTGGCAACCTGGGCAGAAAACGATGATAGTGTAAAGCTGGACATCGACTGGGATTTAATTGGAATTGACAAATCAAAGGCCGAATTTTATGCGCCTGCCGTGGATAAATTTCAGGAGGAAAAAACATGGAATCCAAAAGAATCAATAGTTGTTCCCAAAGGGAAAGGTTTCTTAATTATAGCTCGCGAAAAAAATTAAAAACACATGAAAAAAATATTCTTTCCAATCCTGGTTTTTCTAGTTTTTTATTGGGGAAATCTTTTTGCACAAGTACATACCAATCAAAACATGTTCAGGCAATTGGTTGAAGAGTTGCCAACACCAAACAGTTACAGAACTGCAACAGGAAGGCCCGGGCCTGATTATTTTCAGCAGCAGGTTGATTATAATATGAATATTTCACTGGACGAAAATGTTAAATCGATTGCAGGAGAGGCAACAATAATTTATCATAACAATTCACCGGAAATATTGAATTATTTGTGGTTACAACTCGACCAGAACGTTAGGGAGCCCAAATCATTTGGCAGCGAAATAAAACAGGGCAAAATGTCGGGAGAAATGAAAATGTCGGTATTGGAAAGGATGAATAATGATTTTGATGGAGGCTTCAAAATTGAATGGGTAAAAGATGGCAATAGCAACACTTTACAAACGGTAAAAAATTATACAATAATGAAAGTAATTTTACCGAAGGCTTTAAAACAAGGTGAAGAAGCTTCCATTAAAATAAAATGGAACTACAAATTAAATAATATTAAGGAATTATGGGGACGTTCCGGGTTTAATGAGGCCAAAAACGGAAGCGGCGAAGTTTTTGCTATTGCACAGTTTTATCCCCGACTATGTGTTTTTAGCGATTTGGGCTGGCAAATTAAACAGTTTATTGGCGCCGAATTTGCGCTCGAATTTGGGAACTTTAAAGTGAATATTACAGTTCCTGCTGATCATATTGTAGCAGCAACAGGTGAATTAAAAAATGGGAAAGAGGTTTTAAACGAAACACAGCAAAAAAGACTTCAGCAAGCAAGGAAATCAGATATTCCTGTTTTTATTGTTACGGAAGATGAGGCAACAAAGAATGAAAAGGGTCACTCCAATAGCATGAAAACCTGGCGTTTTCAAGCCCAAAATGTACGCGACTTTGCTTTTGCCAGTTCACGAAAATTTATTTGGGATGCCATGTCAGTAATGTTTCCGGAGAATAATGTTCTGGCCATGTCTTTTTATCCCAAAGAAGCAAATCCCTTGTGGGAAAAATATTCAACAAAATCCATTGCCCACACCTTAAAGGTATATTCCGAACATACTTTTAATTATCCTTATTCCACTGCAAACTCGATAAATTTTCAGGGATTGGCCGGAATGGAATACCCTATGATTTGCTTTAATGACGGACAACCTAATGCAGATAAAAGTTACAGTGCCGCCCAAAAAAGAGCCGTAATTGGAGTTGTTCATCATGAAGTTGGACATAATTTTTTCCCCATGATCGTAAATGTAGATGAACGGCAATGGGCTTGGATGGATGAAGGATTTAATATTTTTCTCCAGGGTATTGCAGAGCGCGACTGGGATTCTACCTGGGTGTGGTCGGGCAGGCCTGCCGAAATGATTGGCTATATGGATGATGATAAAAGTACCCTCGTTCCTATAATGACACAGGCAGATGCTTTGTTGCAAGCCGGCATGAATAGCTACCGTAAACCAGCTGCCGGATTAAATATCTTACGTGAAACAATTTTAGGACGAGAACTTTTCGACCAGGCCTTTAAAGAATATGCACATACCTGGATGTTTAAGCATCCGCAGCCAGCTGATTTTTTTCGTATTATGGAAGATGCTTCGGGAATTGATATAGACTGGTTCTGGAGAGGCTGGTTTTTTACAACGGAGCATGTTGATTTAGCTATAGAAAATGTGGTCGTTTACGAACCCGCTTTTACTGTTGATCAGGCAAAGGAAGCTGCCCGCCAGAAAAAAGAAAATACACCTGTACATATAGCAAAAATAAGGGATAGAAAAATAATTACACCAGCAGTTGAATTAGATAAATCGTTAAAAGATAAGTACAACGAAATACGACCACTTTTGGATGAAAATGACATAAAACAGATTAACGAATTGCAGGAAAAGTTATCTGATGAAGAATTAGCTTTACTTCAAAGCCAACAAAAATATTATGAAATAACTTTTACATCACCAGGCGGGATGCCTATGCCCTTGATTGTTCAATTTGAGTTTATCGATGGCTCAAAGGATATTCGGCGTATTCCTGCTGAAATCTGGATGAGGAATCAGAAAGAGGTCACGAAAATTTTTATATATTCAACGGAAGTAAAAAATATTGTGCTTGATCCTTATGCTGAAACGGCCGATGTAAATACACAAAATAATTATTGGCCAAGAAAAACCGAACATGTTTATTTTAGGGTTCAAAAGTAAATAAGAAGCAATTTTATATGTTAAATAAGGCAAGATATTGGTCGGGAAACATGTACAGAGAAAAGTAAGATGCTTAATAATTGTAAAAATCCCAGGTAAATGAACGATGATGGCTATATTAAATTCCATTGCAATCGAATAGAAGGAAACATAGACATTCCCTTAAAAACTTTTGAAGCATTATCTAAATGGAGGCAATTACTGTTCGAATCAGGTTTAATTAGGGTCTGCTGATTTTTCCAAGATACACATCTAATCCATTGATTATCAACATT
>WOYV01000093.1 GCA_011620585.1 Draconibacterium sp. | reverse complement strand
ATGAGGATCTGCGGGTATCTTTTTCTCCCTGTCTTTCCAACCGGCAGCGTAAAAAGCGGGTTCCTTTCCTCCCTGATCTACATAAACAATCATCCCATCCAATCCATATCCAATGGCGTCATCAACTTGTTCCTGAACTGTATCGGGCAAGGGAGCCGCCCATGCCCATACAATAACCCATGGTACAAATGCCAAAGAGCTTATACTGGCAATAATAAATGCTATTCTGAGCATTTGTTTTGTTTGTTTCTTTGTCATTATCTCAAATTTTTTGGGGATGATGAACTTTCATAATACATTCATAACAGTTGCTTACCAACATTTTAAAAGAATTAATTTTTACTGTTTTCATGATATTAAATTTTAATATTTAACTTTTGGGTTACTAATCAGTGTCAAATTTCTAAAATCAATCGTTACTAACAATTGTGGTTGTTTTAAGTGAATAAGTTGCTGATTTGGTGATTTATAAAGCTCGTGAGGTTGCGCTTTTCCGTCTGATTTTAAATATTCCCGCAAATATTCAACTCTCCATGACATAATTTTCAAAAATCAACTGGTATGAACAATATATGAAACCCCAAAAAACAGCAACAACAGTTCCATTCCCCCGTCAAAAGATGAAAACCGCCCCCAGCGCAGGAGCTTGCGCGAACAAACCGGGCGTAAGTCCGGTGGGCAAAAAGGAAGGAAAGGCAATACGTTAAAAATGGCTGAAGTTCCCGGTACGGTTGAGCGGCACATTCCTGGTTATTGCAATTGCTGTGGGGCTGATGTTTCAAACGTTCCCCATGAATTTGTGGGGAAAAGACAGGTGTTCGACATTCCCGAAATAAAAGTACACGTAACCGAACACCAGGTATTCAAAAAACGGTGCTTTCATTTTTGCCGTCCTACGCTCGGTTACAGATACTGTCCTAAAAAATAAACAAAACGTTATCTGTTCCTTAAATACTATTGCTAATTTGCAAACTGATTAGTTACGTGATAATAATTAATGAAAAAGTTAAAAATTTCAACAGCACAATTTGAGAATAAAAGCGGGGACAAAAACTATAATTTAAAGGTTATTGAACAACTTTCAGAAAAGGCCGCGAGCGAAGGATCAAACGTAATTGCGTTTCACGAATGTTCTGTTACGGGCTATACTTTTGCCCGGCACCTTTCAAAAGAGCAAATGCTTGGCCTGGCTGAATTTATTCCGGATGGAGCGAGTACTTTAAAGCTTACCGAAATAGCAAAAAAAAGTGACATCGTTATTTTGGCAGGGCTATTTGAAAAGGATGAGAATGATAATTTATTTAAAGCCTATGTTTGTGTGGACAAAAACGGACTGGTTGCAAAATACAGAAAGCTGCATCCATTTATAAATCCGTATTTGTTGGCGGGTGACAGTTACTGCGTTTTTGAAATACACGGCTGGAAGTGCGGAATTCTAATTTGTTATGACAATAATATTATTGAAAATGTCAGGGCAACAAGATTTTTGGGAGCGGACATTATTTTTATGCCCCATGTAACCATGTGTACACCATCTACCAGGCCGGGAGCTGGCTTTGTTGACCCCAGGCTTTGGCAAAACCGTGAGACCGACCCGACTTCTTTACGTTTGGAATTTGACGGGATGAAAGGTAGGAGTTGGCTGATGAAATGGTTGCCGGCAAGGGCTTACGACAATGGGATTTATGTAGTTTTCTCAAACCCGGTTGGTATGGATGACGACCAACTTAAAAACGGTTGTTCTATGATTATTGACCCTTTTGGAGATGTTATTGCCGAATGCCGCTCGTTTGATGATAGTTTTGTAACGGCAATAATTTCAGATGATAAACTAATTCAGGCAGGCGGATACAGGTATATAAAAGCAAGACGCCCAGAGTTGTATCGGGACATAATAGGACAAAATCATGAGCCGGAACAAAAAGTAGTTTGGATGAGTGCCAGTTTAAGCTCCCCTGAAGACCGGACAGTTTAAAAGTAGACAAACTTCAGGAAATGATTATACTATTAACAGGATTCTACTTACCAAAAAATAAAGCACATGGCTTTAATAATAAAGTATGTTAATTATAGCCTGTTCTGCTGTAATTTAAAGGGTTGTAGCGCTCAATTGGCTGCTTTCTTATACTGACTTCAATACAGCATACGGGACCGGATCGTATTTGGAATTTTCTTTAGTTCCTTTAGAATAAGTTCGCCCAGGTCGCTTTCGGTGTCGATAATCACATAACCAATATCCGCATCGGTTTGAAGATACTGTGCGGCAATGTTTATTTCCTTGTCGGTAAAAATCAGGTTAATATTGCGCAGCATGCCCGGCACGTTTTTATGGATATGCAGGAAACGTTGTTTGTTCAGGTTCTGCTGAAGCGAGATTTGCGGGAAGTTTACGGCGCCGATTGTGGAACCGTTATCGCTGTAACGGATCATCTTTTCGGTGACCTCAAATCCAATGTTTTCCTGAGCTTCCGAAGTACTGCCGCCAATATGCGGTGTTAAAATTACATTATCGAATTGCTGGAGTTCGGAAACAAAACGTTCGTTGTTTGAAGCCGGTTCGCTCGGAAAAACATCGGCTGCCGCTCCTGCCAAATGTTTGCTTTGCAAAGCGCGCGACAGCGCATCGTAATCGACCACCGTCCCGCGCGATGCGTTCAGGAGCACCGCATTTTTCTTCATCAAAGCCAACTGATCGTTCGAAATCATATTTTTAGTGAGTTCGGTTTCGGGCACATGTAGCGTAACTGCATCCGAAATTTTCAGTAATTCTTCCAGTGTATTGCATGATATTGCCTTTCCAAGACTCAGTTGTTTCTCGATATCATAGTAAAAAACATTCATTCCCAAAGCCTCTGCAAGTATGGATACCTGGGAGCCGATGTGCCCGTATCCCACGATCCCGAGGTTTTTCCCGCGAACTTCGAACGAGTTCTGCGCAGCTTTTAACCACTCGCCGCGATGGGCGGCTGCATTTTTTTCCGGCACGCCGCGCATCAGCAAAATAATTTCGGCAAGTACCAGTTCGGCTACCGACCGGGTATTCGAAAAAGGAGCGTTAAAAACAGGGATTCCCAGTTGTTTTGCGGCTTGTAAATCGACCTGGTTAGTGCCGATACTAAAGCATCCGATGGCAAAAAGTTTTTTGGCTTTTTTTAAAATATCTGCCGTTAGGTGGGTCCGCGACCGGATTCCGATCACATGGATGTCTTTAATTTTTTGTTCCAGTTCTACGGGATCCAGGGCCGATTTGGAGTATTCAATATTGGTATATCCTGCCGCTTTAAAAGCGCTGAGCGCCGATTCGTGTATTCCTTCCAGCAACAAGACTTTTATTTTGCTTTTGTCGAACGAGAACCTTTTTACCATTGTTTTTTATGTAAAAATAGAAAGCAATAGTTTAGAATGAAAAACTCGCTTGAATATTTTATGATATTTTTTTTTGTTGAAGGGCGTAGATGAATTAGTGGAGTAGGGGTTAACCTTTTACAAAGTTTCAAACTCTGGAAAAGGTATCGAAACAATTTTAGTTTTGTTGCAATTCTGCCATCTCGGGGCGCAGTTTTTGAATATGTTCCTGTACTTGCCATCCTTTAATGAACAAGCTAAGAGATGACACGGACTACGCAAAAACCTTTAGAAGATCGAACATAACTTCCAGCGTTTTCATCAAAGAGTGGAAAAAACGCTCACTGAAAAAGGACTTCTGGATTTTGTAACTTTTAAATTGAAGCGTCTTTAAGTTGAATAAACCAAATAATGGCTTGTAGTTCAGCAGGAATAATGGCCCCGGTATGGTCCAATCCTTCCAACCCGATATAGTCAACCAAGCTTTCACTAACTCCAGCCGACATAAACTCTGTGTGAAGCGTTTGACTTGTAAACGATGGTATAAAAGTATCGGACAAACCATGTAACAGCAGGGTAGGAACTTGTGTTTGGTAACCTGCTATGCTATTTGATTGTAACATCGAGTACAGCGACTCATAAATCCCCGGTTTGTTCCAGTTTTCGATAAAATTGGCTGTAAACAAATCGGCCACCACCGGGGTGAGCTGGGCATTGATCTGACTTCCATCCATGGTTCCGTCAAATAATCCGGGAACACGGCTTGCATACGGTTCATTAAAAACCGAATCGATAGGGGTTGTCATCCCAAGATTTGCATAACTATTCATGATGTATGCTAAAAAGAAAGGCATTGGATACGTGGTTTGACTCAACACATAACCAGTTAGCGCAACCAGGTTGTATGGAGCGCTGCCTCCTGAACTTGCTTTCAGATTGAACTCGCTTGAAGAATTGGTTTCTATTGCTATCTGAACCTGTAAAGTTGACCATCCACCTTGAGAATATCCGGTGATATACAGATCGTCGTTTACATTAATTCCATCCAGTTTGGCTATCAATTCTTTTGCAGCAAGTTGCATATCGACCACTGCCTGAACCGTTGATTCTTTGTCGAGATAAGGATGGAACATATTGGCGGAAGCGCCAAAACCCAAATAATCGGGAATGGTAACCACAAAACCTGTTGAAGCCATCATACTTAGCAGAGTAAACAGATTGCTGGTAGGCGAAACAGAAGGCGCAGCGCTGGCCAAAGAATTTGTTCCATTCTGGAAGCTCATAATCGGGTAGGTACCGTTACTATTCGGAACACATACCAGCCCGGAAGCAACCACATCTTCGCCTTTAAAAGTAGTATTGTAAGAAATCCGGTACACTTCAACCGGAGCCGTGAATTTACTGCTTATGTCCGTCAACTCGGGATATTGTATGCTTGCTGCGTCAATTGTGGTATTAATATAGGGGAGTGAATGTACGGTTACACTTGTTTCCGATACAAGGTAAACGTCGTTATTTTCGGGAGGGACATCTTCGAAGTTGTCGCACGAAAAAAAAACAACTAAAAAAAATAACAGGTAAATAGTGGTTTGCAAATAACTTTTCATGGCAAATATTTTCTAAAGTGTCTGTTTCAAAATTAAACTAAAAAATTTGTTATTTGAAGGAATTGTAAAATATCGAGACAAAAAAACACAACCACATCTTTTTTATAACTTGGGGTCTCATCCTAAATAGCTACATTTATCCGGGCAGAAATTGTAATCAAAATCACAAAACCAGTGTGTATGAAAAGAGCTTTACTTTGTGTTTTTCTTCTTATCAGTGCATTTATCGTTCAATCTCAAGAGATTCGTGTTATGCTGGTTACCGGTGGCCACGAGTATGATTCGCTCGAATTTTTTCAGATGTTCGACAAAATGGATGATGTGGAATACGAACATTTTGTGCAGCCGGCAGCTAATCGGGCAATAGCAGATGCTTTAGCCAAAGATTTTGATCTGATCGTATTTTACGATATGTGGCAGGAAATATCAGGCTTTGAAATATCAGCCTATCATAAACTGGCTGAGCTTGGCAAGCCAATGTTGTTTTTGCACCATTCGTTGGTTTCGTACCAAAAATGGCCCGAGTTTGAAAAAATTATCGGGGGCAGATATGTACTTGAGGCAAAAGGTATTCCCGAAGAAGACCTTTCCACTTACGAGCACGACGTTTGGGAATATTGTACCGTAGAAAACTATACGCCGGTAACAGTTGGCTTTCGCGAACTGCGTTTCTTTGATGAAATATATGGGAATGTTCGTATTTCTGATGATGTGATACCGCTTCTGCGAATAAAACACCCAAACAGTATGGAGTATGTTGTGTGGGAGAACCGCTACCTAAAATCCAGAATTCTGTACATACAACCAGGTCACGACAAAAGAACTTATCGGGAAAGCGATTATCAAAAGCTACTGCATCAAGCCATCCGCTACCTGGCTAAAAAGTGAAATGCCACCCCAGATTGCTTAATGGATCATAGATTTACCTCATTTTCAGTGAATTAAAAACTTAATTTTAATAAGCAAAGCTTTATGGTTTACTTCCATAATTAGCAGGCATTCGTCAATGTAATTTCTTTATGTCTTATCGCAAAGCATGGCTCGCCAAAATCCCCCGGCTCCGTATCGCCATTTTCAATTGCATTATATAATTTAAGGTCGAACTTAGGTCGTTCTGGCCTCTTGTGTATTTGGCAGTTAACACGGAAGTGGCTGGTTTGTGAATGGCCCATTTTTACTGGCTAATTGTAGAATGGAAATAATTAGAATTTACCAACGAGAATTGTACTGTAAAATATTTGTTAGCACTTCCGGGAATTTTGGAGAATAAGCCGAATTTGCACAGAATGAGCGTAATAAAATCATACTTTTGATTGGTTCGAACGTCAAATGGCAAAGTAAGTGTAGATGTTCCGGGCTGCTTCAGACCAGAAAGCCTAACGATAGGTTTCATCCAAAATGATGTGTTTTTATATGGTATATTTTGTTTGAATAATTTTTTTTGAAGGATTGTATTTTGAATAGAATATTATGGACATCAAAGCTGTTTTTGAAAAATTATATGAAGAAATGGATCTGGAACTCGAGAATATTCTTGAATTCTGGAGTCATCACACTGTGGATCATCATTATGGAGGTTTTGTCGGGCAGATCGATCATTGGGGAAATGTAGTTTCTTTGGCTCCGAAAGGATCTGTACTGAATTCACGGCTGCTATGGACATTTTCGGCAGCATACCTGACTATTGGATCTGAAAAACTGGAAAAACTGGCCACACGGGCATACAAATACCTTACCCGTTATTTCTGGGATAACGAAAATGGCGGACTTTACTGGGAAAATGATCATAAGGGAGAAGCCCTAAATACGCGAAAACAAGCGTATGCTCAGGGCTTTGGAATTTATGCATTTTCGGAATATTATCGAGCTACCGGGAACGAAGAAAGTCTCCAGTATGCCATAAAACTATTCAATCTGCTTGAAGATCATTTTCGCGATCAGCAAAACGGAGGATATCTTGAAGCGCTTGATAAAGAGTGGAATAAACTCGACGACATGCGATTGAGTGAAAAGGATGCCAACGTGCCCAAATCAATGAATACGCATTTGCACATACTCGAACCATATACCAACTTATACAGGGTGTGGCCCGAAGAACGTTTAAAAGACGCCATTATTCATACCACCGGGATTTTCCTGGATAAAATAATTGACAAGCAAAGCGCCCACTTAAATTTGTTTTTCGATTTAAACTGGAACAACGCAACAAATATTACCTCCTTTGGGCACAGTATCGAAGGAGCCTGGTTATTGCGCGAAGCTGCCCTGGAAATCGGGGATGGGCAACTTTTAAAACAGGTTGAAACGGCAGCCCTTAATCTGGTCGATGCTGTTTTACGGGATGGTGTCGATAACGATGGATCTGTTTTTAACGAACGAAACGAAGGTCACCTTGATACCAATAAAGACTGGTGGCCCCAGGCTGAAGCCATGGTTGGCCTGATGGATGCGTGGCAAATCACGGGCAAAGTAGCTTACCTGGAAGCACTCGAAAAAGTTTGGGAATTTATCAAGGAGAATGTAATCGATTACGAGAACGGAGAATGGTTTGGCACGGTCGACCGAAACGGAACGCCATACGAAAGCGAGGATAAAGTTGGTTTTTGGAAATGTCCGTATCACAATACCCGTGCAATGCTCGAGATCATAAAACGAATTAAAGAAACGACAGAATAAGAATTAACGCTCAGTACGAGCATCTTGTTTTCGCGAAATGATATCGATAGAAACAATCATGGCGGTGAACCCCCAAAACGGAACAGAGAGTTTATCGGTGTCGAGGAAATTGTTTAAAAATCCGTGAATATAATAGGTGATCAAGCCAAGTAAGGCAACCAGTACAATTTTCTTTAAACGCGGATCTTTTACTCTTGTATACGCATTCACGGCAGTATAAATTACTACACCGGTTAACAACAGAAAAGTCAGCAATCCCATCACGCCTGATTCCGATAAGGGACCGAGGTATTCGCTGTGGGCATTTCCTCCATCTCCTGCATTGGTGCTAATAATTGTACGGTCTTTATTCAGCTGGTAAGGAGCGTATTGAAACATATATGTTCCCGGGCCGTATCCAAATACCGGCCTGTCTTCAAACATCCGGATGGCACAACTCCATCTGTTAATCCGCTCAAGATTTGATGCATCGGTGGTGATGTTCGACATCGAAGAAATATGTGTCATTAAATTGGCAGAAGACTGTTTCGGGTTGTTTTCCAGCTTCATAAAAATCTGTTGCTGAAAAGCAAGAATCAGTGCGAGCACAACCAAAAATGAAATAAAAATAGGCTTAAAACGGATTTTTAATAAAAGGATGAGCCAAACTCCAAAGGCAATTACAACGCTTAACCATGCAGCTCGGCTGTACGAAAGCACAAGGGCCATCAGCACCATCAAAAATGCAGCGACGGATAATAAGCGAACATTTCTGGAATAACTTTTATCGAACATGAATAGGGTCACAAATGGCAGATAGAGTGCAAGCGTTGCCCCGTACGAAGTATGGTCGTTGTAAAAAGGCGACACCACAAAGTGAGCAGCTTGTTTGTCCCACAGGCCGTAGCCGAGGTGACGGTAAGTGGCATAAAATATTACTACAATCAGTGGAATGATGTACAACCAAACATAACGTTCCATGTTCTTTCCTTCCGAAAACAGTTTCGCGCTTAAAAAGAAAAGGATAGCCACAAACCAGGTACGTGCCAGTAAAAACTTAAACGAAACGATGGGCATACTACTGGTAATGCTCGTGATCAGCAGCCAGAACAAGTTTAGGTAAATGGCCAGCGAAACCGGATGTAACAATATTTTTTTGTCGAAACTTCTGGTTTGAAGCACTTTTAAAAGAAAAACGATTAGTAATCCAAATAACAAGGGTTCGGTAGGAAGGTACATATCGAAACCAAAACCGGGCATAATTTCGTGGAGCGGGATCGATAGTGGCGCAAAAAATACGACCAGGTAAATGATTTTATCAAACGAAAAGACAGCAGTAAGAACAATAGCCAGCACGATCGGCAAAGCATTTACCATCATCATATTTTTACTGACCATAAACCAAAGGTTCAGAAAAATAAACCCAACGGTAATCAGGTAAAAAACCGAAATTCGTATGTAGCCATTTTGTTCCAAGCCGTGTTTTTACGATTTGCGGTAGTCGAGAACCATAAACGCCAGTAAAGCCAGGAACACAGCAGAAAAGGTGGACATAAGCACTATCAACCAGCGAACCGGATACGACTTTTTATCCGCCGGGAAAGGGTATTCAACCACATGGCTGTAAGTGATATCTTTTTCGTATTCAGTCATATAAGTGTCGAAAACAATGCTGAGCGAGTCGATTACATGAATGGTTTGGTTATATTTGTTTTCCAGGAAAAAGGCTTTAGTTCCTTCTTTCGAGAAATTGCTGTAAAGCTTTTCAATTGTTTTAGTGTCGCCTGCACTTCCTCTTCCGGTAGCTAATGCGCTCATATAACCACGGGTTAGTTCGGGTACTTGTTCGTTAAAATTGATGATTCCGGTGGCTTCCCGCAAACTGTCGAGTTGTTTTTCGAGAACCGAAAGCTCGCGATATTTCTTATTCAAGGCTTTTTGCGAGATATCTACCATTTCCTTGTCCTTCGCTTTATGAAGCTCACGTACCTTTTTGTTGTAAAAAAATATGATCGAATCGCACATATTCGAAGCCCTGACCGGATCGTGGTCAAGTACTTTGATTTCCGCAGTTTCGAACTCGGTTTTATTTACCGAAACGTTGGTATTATAAAGGTCGAACATATATGTTAGGTAGTTCGGGTCGTCTTTGTTCACGCGATATGCCTGGTGAAGGTCAAATGCGTCAAACATTCTTATTTTTATATCGTTTGAATTCAGAATCTCCAGCATCTGCTCGGTTTCCGATTCGTTACTGTGTGTCCAGATATTGGATGGATAAATTCGTGCGGTGGATTTAAACTTTGGCTGAATAAAAGCCGGCCCCGAGAAAATTGCTGAAAGCACGATGGCGATAAAGCCAATGATCAGGAAATGAAATTTGCGTTTCCAGATCAGATCCAGGATACGCTGGTTGTCAAAAAAATTCTCCATAAGATGTGGTTACAATTCGATCGTGTTATTTGAACGCTTCCGAACGATTTTTATTATTTATCCGAACGATTTTAAATGACTTATTCCGCAATGATCAGGAAATAGTTTTTCTTTCCCTTCTGTGCAAGAATATATTTGCCTCCAATCAGAAAATCGGTATTTACCGTCAGGTCCATATCCCCGATTTTTTCCTTGTTAATGCTCAGTCCATTTCCCTGTATTGTCCTTCTGAGCTCGCCTTTGGATGGGAAAACGGCTGTTTTTTCTACTAAAAGGTCCATTACATTAATTCCGGGATCGAGTTCAGCCTTGCTGATATTAAACTGAGGAACACCTTCGAAAACCGAAAGGAAAGTGCTTTCGTTCAGCTTTCTCAACTGTTCGGCGGTACCTTGTCCGAAAAGAATTTGCGATGCTTCCACTGCCAAAGCGTAATCTTCGCGCGAGTGTACCATGCACGTAATTTCTTCGGCTAACTTCTTCTGAAGTGTACGTTGATGAGGCGCTTCATTGTGCTCAGCAATTAAAGCGTCAATTTCTTCTTTGCCAAGTAAGGTAAATACTTTAATATATTTCTCAGCATCCCCGTCGGAGGTGTTGAGCCAGAACTGATAGAACTGGTAGGGTGTTGTTTTTTCAGGATCGAGCCAAACATTTCCGTGTTCGGTTTTCCCAAATTTACCACCATCGGCTTTGGTGATCAAAGGAATGGTAAGTGCAAAAGCCTCGCCCGAAACTTTCCGGCGAATCAGCTCGGTTCCGGTAGTAATGTTTCCCCATTGGTCGGAACCTCCCATTTGCAGCTTGCAGCCCATGTTGTCGTATAACCACAAAAAATCGTAGCCTTGCACCAGTTGATAAGTAAATTCGGTAAAAGACATGCCTACTTTCGATTCAGAACTCAAGCGTTTTTTTACGCTGTCTTTCGACATCATGTAATTTACGGTAATGTGTTTTCCAATATCACGGATGAACTCCAGAAAAGAGAATTCTTTCATCCAGTCGTAGTTGTTCACCATCACGGCAGCATTGGGTTCGCCCGAATCGAAATCGAGAAATTTGGAAAGCTGTTTTTTAATCCCGTCCAGGTTTTTATTCAGCATTTCTTCATCAAGCAGGTTGCGTTCCTGCGATTTTCCCGACGGGTCGCCGATCATTCCGGTAGCGCCGCCTACCAGTGCAAGTGGTTTATGCCCTGCCAGTTGAAACCGTTTTAGCAACATGATCTGTGCAAAACTTCCCACATGCAAAGAATCAGAAGTGGGGTCGAAACCAATATATGCTGATGTCATTTCTTTTTGAAGTTGTTCTTCGGTGCCGGGCGTTACATCGTGCAACATGCCTCTCCATTTCAGTTCTTCTACAAAATTCATCAAAAACAGGATTTTAAAATTTGCGCAAATATATAAAATGCAGATGTAAACCTCGGGTTAAATGTATGAAACTCGATCGATTCAAGTGGTGAAAGGAGCAAAGTAGAATCAACATACTGTTTTAACATTTTTCCATACGAATCGTAATAAAGCGCTGAAATTATATAAGCCGAATCGAGCAACGAAGTATTGCGAATACTTATGGTTGAGGTGAGCTGATATTCTCGTGTGCCATCCTGGAAATAAATATCAGAATAAACCGGAACGTAATCCGATTCAAAATAATTGAGATTATTCTTATCGAGGTTTACGTAATTGTAAATATGGCTCGGATGACTCTTTTTCTTTGTTGTATCTGTGTCATTGTTTGAACAGGCTGCAACGAATAGTATAGATAACAATAGTATTTGTCTCATAAGTTTTTTTGTCAATTTAAGAAAAATCGGAGAATATTATATCGGCAGAATCTAATTTATGGACCATTTTACTCCTCCAATTCGGTTGAAGAATAAAAATCGAAAATAATTGTAACATTTGACTATCTTTCATAGTCAGATGGGGTAAGTATGGAAGACAGCGAACTGGTTCATCAGGTGATTGGCGGGAATAATAATGCTTTCCGCTTTTTGGTATCGAAGCACCAGCGACTGGTTTTGCATGTGGTGGGGCGGATCGTCCAACAGCAGGACCAGGTAGAAGATGTTTGCCAGGATGTTTTCATTAAAGTATTTAAAACGCTGAAAAATTTTAGGGGCGACTCAAAATTATCGACATGGATTGCAAGTATCGCTTACAACACGGCCATCACACATATTCGTAAACAAAAACGAAGAAACGAATTGTCGTACAACGAACAACCTTTGCTCCTGGCTGATGAACAGGACAGCGGCCTGAACCAGAAAGTATTGGAAATAGAGGAAGCCCACAGGTATTTATTGAAACTGATTGAAACGCTGCCGGTGCATTATCGTACTGTGCTGACACTCTATCATCTCGAAGAATTTTCGTATAAAGAGATTGTTGAAATTACCGGAATGCCCGAAGGAACTATTAAGAGTTACCTCAACAGGGCACGGACTTTATTAAAAGGCAAGATTGAAAAAGTTGCACGTTTGGAACAAACCAATATTTTTGCAGATTATGCTTGACAAAGACAATAAATATTATTCGGACAAGCTTGTAAACGAGGCGCTAAAACAAGAACCTGGCTGGTTTTTAAAGGATAATTTTGCCGATTTAGTGGCGGAAAAAGCAGGGCGAAACTTTGCGTGGACGCAATATATTCGGGAATTTGCCATTTACCTCGCGGCTATTATTGGAATCTTTGTGGTAACCGCTGTAATGGCATTAATCTGGTTCGAAAACGACTGGAAAATCTGGTCCGATTTTCTGATTTCTAACATCTGGTTGGTCGCAGGGATTAATATTTTAGCCCTTTTTATTCTTTTTGCCGACAGGGTTTTACTACGTTATTTTCTGTATCGTGCAGAATCGAAAAAAGATTTTGCGGGTTAAAATTCTACAAGCAATAGTGTTGAAAAGATACCTGTTTTTAAGATTCGTATTTACGAAATCAGATTTGACTACTGCCAATCAGGAGTGCTACCGGAGATTTAATTCCCGAATGATTATTCTTTTCCAAGGCTTATATCTTCCACTTTTTAACCACAATATTGTTATCTGTTTTTCCCCGGTCGTAGATAAATAAGCTGTCCCACGACTGGTTCCTGGCCGGGTTTCATATTGTTCCGTTTTACAAGCGCTTTTAGTTTTATTCCGTACGCCTGAGAAATAAAGTGCATACTTTCTCCTTCACTTACACGATGCGAGTCCTGACCTTTCGGAGCTTTATTCTTTTTCGGCTGGATGTAAACCACTTCATTCGGGATAGGACGATAACCTGGATTCCGGTCATTAAATTTATACAATTCCCAATTACTGAGCCCAAATTCCTGTGCCAGCATTTCAAATGTGTCACCTTTTCGGATAACTATTGCTTTTAACTGGTTGATTTTCCGTACTTCGTGTGTCCGATATGCATCAATGGTAAGTGTATTCGAAAGATTACTACTTCCAAGGCTTTGCTGTTCGTATGCCGGTAATTCGTTAAACGTCATTTTCAGATCGAGCCGGTGAAGTTTATTCTCTTCAATAATTTTAATCAGCCGTTTATCGTAATCGTGTGCGGTTGCATATCCTGCTTTTTTCAGCCCGCGCGCCCAGGCTTTGTAGTCGGTATGTTCCAGTTTAAAAAGATCGGCATAACGTGGGTTATCCATTAAAAAATTAGTATGGTCGATATACGATTCTTCTACGGTCGCATATTTTCTGAAACATTCGTTGCGCCGGTCGTCATCGTAATACACTTTTGGACCGCGCCAGCCGGTTTTGCATTTAATCCCAAAATGATTATTTGAGAGCACCGAAAGTTCGCTGTTGCCGTTACCCGATTCGAGGCAACCCTGTGCCATGGTTATACTTGCCGGAATGCCGCTGCGATTCATCTCTTCGATGGCCAGCAATTGATATCGACGGATATATTCTTCGCGGCTAAGTTTTTGTGCATAAGAATTAACTGTCAGGGAAAAGAGGAATAAAAGAAAAATGTACTTCATAGTTTTCTGCTTAGCAGTGTGTAATCCAAAAATAGATTTTAGTCATTTGATTCAATGCTCTTTCTTCTTCAATTTATAAACAAAGCTTCGTGAATTTTATTGCGTGTAATTTTAATCAAATAAAAGAGCAGACTACTATGCAACGGCTTAACCAACGATTATGGGGTTTATTCTTTGGGTTGGTAAAGCAATTACAGCGCTTTTTGATGAAGTTGACCATATACAACTATTTGAGAAAATAATACAAGATGAAAAGGCTTATGAAAAAATAGCAAGATTACGTAACTTATAGAAATAAAAGACATTGAATTTTAGTGCGAAACTTTAGTAATTTATAAGTAGTGATAAGTATTTATTAGTCGCAACTTATAGTTAATTGAGTCGCGTAACAAATATGTAGCAGATATAAGAAAAATAACAATATAAATCAATAAATATCAAAAGAAAAGAAAATAAAAAACCGCTGTAAACAAAGTATTTACAGCGGTTTGTATAATGGATTTAAATCCCTGTTTTTGGCTATTATTTTACTTCTTCAAAGTCAACGTCAGTCACTTCACCGTCGTCTTTAGGCTGGCCTTGTGCGCCACCGTCGGCCTGCTGACCTCCCTGCGGGCCACCCTGTGCCTGTGAAGCATTGTACATTTCCTGCGAAGCTGCCTGGAACACGGTGTTTAATTCGTTCATAGCCGCGTCGATAGCAGCAAGGTCTTTGCTGGCGTGAGCTTCTTTCAGTTTTTTCAACGCATTTTCGATCGGTTGTTTTTTATCAGCCGGAATTTTATCGCCGAATTCTTTCAACTGTTTTTCGGTTTGGAAAATCAGGCTGTCTGCCTGGTTGATTTTATCAGCGGCTTCCTTGGCTTGTTTGTCGGCTTCGGCATTAGCTTCGGCTTCGGCTTTCATTTTTTTGATTTCATCGTCTGACAAACCGGAAGAAGCTTCAATACGAATTGACTGCGATTTGCCTGTAGCCTTATCTTTTGCATTTACATGTAAAATACCGTTGGCATCAATGTCGAAAGTAACCTCAATTTGCGGGATACCACGTGGTGACGGTGGAATTCCGTCGAGGTGGAAACGGCCGATGGTTTTGTTCCCAGAAGCGATCGGACGTTCGCCCTGCAGAACATGAATCTCTACCGAAGGCTGGTTGTCGGCGGCCGTGGTAAATGTTTCCGATTTTTTGGTCGGGATAGTTGTGTTCGCTTCAATCAACTTGGTCATTACACCGCCCATGGTTTCGATACCCAGCGACAACGGAGTAACATCGAGCAACAACACGTCTTTAACTTCACCGGTAAGAACACCACCCTGAATAGCAGCACCAACGGCTACCACTTCGTCGGGGTTTACACCTTTCGAAGGTTCTTTTCCAAAAAATTCTTTTACTTTATTCTGAATGGCAGGAATACGTGTTGATCCACCAACCAAAATTACCTCATCAATGTCCTTGGCAGTTAATCCGGCATTTTTCAATGCTTTGCGGCAAGGTTCGATAGTTGCTGTAATCAAACTGTCGGCGAGCTGTTCGAATTTGGCGCGGGTCAGGGTTTTTACCAGGTGTTTTGGAATACCGTCAACCGGCATTATATAGGGTAAATTAATTTCGGTTTGCGATGAACTCGACAACTCAATTTTTGCCTTTTCGGCAGCTTCTTTTAAACGCTGCAATGCCATGGGATCTTTTTTCAGATCAACCCCTTCATCTTTTTTAAATTCTTCTGCCAGCCAGTCGATAATAACCTGGTCGAAATCATCACCGCCAAGGTGTGTGTCACCGTCGGTCGATTTTACTTCGAAAACTCCGTCGCCCAGTTCAAGAATAGAAATATCGAACGTACCTCCACCAAGGTCGAATACCGCTATTTTCAAGTCTCTGTCGCGTTTATCCAAACCATAAGCCAGCGATGCTGCAGTAGGTTCGTTAATGATACGGCGTACCTGTAAACCGGCAATTTCGCCGGCTTCTTTGGTTGCCTGGCGCTGGGCGTCGTTAAAATAGGCAGGCACGGTAATTACTGCTTCGGTAACTTCCTGTCCAAGATAATCTTCAGCCGTTTTCTTCATTTTCTGAAGAACCATGGCCGAAATTTCCTGTGGTGAATATTTTCTGTCGTCGATCTGAACACGTGGAGTGTTATTGTCGCCTTTTACAACTTTATAAGGTACGCGTGCAATTTCTTTAGAAACACGATCGTGAGTTTCGCCCATAAAGCGTTTGATCGAGAAAATGGTTTTTGCAGGATTGGTAATGGCCTGACGTTTGGCAGGATCACCCACCTTACGTTCTCCGTTTTCAACAAAAGCTACAATGGAAGGGGTAGTTCGTTTTCCCTCGCTGTTGGGGATAACTACAGGTTCGTTGCCTTCCATTACAGAAACACAAGAGTTTGTGGTTCCTAAGTCAATTCCGATAATTTTTCCCATTGTTATGTATTTTAATTTTTATTGTTTCTTAATTTTACGCAACTGTTAAATCAATGATTGTGCCAGCGGGGAAATCGGGAAAATGAACGCAAAACTGACACACATTTTATCAATGCCCGGCTTTCTTCTGTCAAAAGCGGTGACAAAACGACAGGGACCGGAACGTCAAATGTTATTTTAATTTCATACAAAAACAAAGAAAAGTTTTATAATTTAGAAAGCTTAAAATGAAAGGCTATGACAACTAAACCATTACGTACAGAGCCTGAACAAAGGCTGCAATCGCTCGATGTATTACGTGGATTCGATATGTTCTGGATCACCGGGGGCGGATACCTGTTTACCGTAATTGCGAAAATGACCGGAGCTACCTGGCTCGAAAATACGCTGGAACATGCCGAATGGGCCGGGTTCCACTTCGAGGACCTCATTTTTCCACTCTTTATGTTTATTGCCGGTGTAGCCATTCCATTTTCGGTAGGGTCGAAACTCGACAAAAACATTCCAAAGAAAAAGCTTTTCTGGAAAGTATTTAAGCGGATGGTAATCCTGATCGTGCTTGGAATTTTATACAACGGGACCTTCCAGCATGGTTTTGAAAACGGCAGGATTGCCAGTGTGCTGGGGCAAATCGGGATCGGCTATTTTTTTGCAGCAGTTATTTATCTCTATTTCCCTAAATTAAAGAGCAGGCTTTTCTGGCTTGCCGGTATCCTGGTTGGTTTCGGAATCATACAATTGCTGATACCGGTGCCCGGAGTTGGTGCAGGCGTTCTTACTCCCGAAGGGTGTATAAACGGTTATATCGACCGATTGCTTTTGCCCGGAAGATTGCACGGTGGTGTTTTTGATCCCGAAGGAATTATGTGTAGTTTGTCGGCAACCGGAGTAACAATGATGGGGAGCATTGCCGGAAATATTCTAAAGAAAAAACAAAGCGGTTGGCAAAAAATAGGACAAATGGCAGCCATTGGAGCCGGGCTTATTGTACTGGCGCTTGTTCTGTCAACCTTCTACCCGATTATCAAAAAATGCTGGACATCGACTTTTAATATTCTCACCGGGGGCATCGGATTTATGATGATGGCGCTTTTCTTTTTGATTATCGATCATTGGAAAATCAGAGGCTGGTCGAATTACTTCCGAATTATCGGGATGAACTCGATCTTTATTTACCTGTTCACCCGGATTATCGATGTGCAACACGTCACTGAATTTTTCGTGGGCTGGCTTGCCAAACCTATGGGAGAAGCTGCAGGCCAGTTATTCCTGATTGTTTCGGGGCTGGCGCTAGTCTGGCTATTGCTGTATTATATGTACAAGAAGAAAATATTCCTTCGCGTTTAGTAACGGCTGCGATAAAATGCAAGCGAGAATTCGGGGCCGGGCAGTACGAACTGTTCTCCGTCGGCAATACGCCACGAGAAATCGAAACGTACTCTCGACTTAGAATTTAGCTGCGAATAATATGCCAGGTAGGGAACCAGGTTATGACTCAAGGGGCCAACATTTTCAAAACCATTGAGCTCGATGCCTGGCACATATTTAATCCCAAAATCGAATTGGGTACGAAGGTTAGAGTAATAGCTCCAGCCCAGGTTTAGCTCGGCAGTCATCCAGTCTTGTTTTTTGTAACGGTTGTAATTCAGGTTCAACGCAAAATTGCGGTTCCATTTAAGCTCCTGGTATTTGGCGTAATCAAACTGCACATAACCGCCATACACAAAATCGGGCTCCTGGTTGTAGTATTTAAAAAAAGGCCCCATTTCAACCCGTTTACCTTCATAACGCGGATCGAATTCACCCAATTGCCAGTCACCGCTCATCGACTCGGGCGATTCGAGCATCATTTGCCCCCTGACAAACTCTGCCAGTTTTTCCATTTCCTTATCAGTGCGGTGTCCGTTCCTTACGTTTCTATCGTGTTTCAGATTGGCAATTTCCTGAGCAAAACGAGCAATCTCATAGTCGGAAAAAACCCTTCCCGGATAATATTTTTCGAGCAGATAGTGCGCTGTCATCAAATGGTTCATGGGGCTCAGCCGGCCAAAACCAAAGCCTGCTTTGGCATCAAAACCAACACGCCAGCGGCTATTCATTTCACTCTCGTCTAAAGGCGCCGAAACTCCGAATGAATCGATTACTGTTCCTTCCGAATTCTGTTTGTAAAAATCATATCGCCCGGCCACCCGCACATCGATTAAACTGTAAGATTTTGGATCGTAATAAAAGCGGTTCCAGTATCGAACTTCGCCTGCTGCCCTCAGTCCGAAGAGCTTGTGATTGGCATCCGTAAGATTTACTTTCGAACTGTCGATCCAGTTCCCGTGTCCGCCCATCGGCCCCACTTCAAACAAAAAATTAAGTTTTTCCTGTTTATAATCGAGCAGGTTCCAAACCGAATTTTCTAACTTATATGTACCTGTGAAAATGCTTTGTTCCTGGTACAAGCGCGTTTCGTCGGTACGCAACTCCTCGCGCTCGTTTCCAAAACTGAATACAAAACCATTTTTCAGTTCGTTCTTTTTAAAAGAAACTACTGCATTATTAATTTCATCGTCCTGTGCAAATGCATTGTTAATGGGATTTAGGAATGACAAAAGAAGGATAATGCGGGCAAAAAGACGGCTCTGTTTTCTCATGTTCTGTTCTTCAAAAATTAAAGCGCAAAGAAAGCAAACCTTCCAGATAATCCGTTCACAAGGCGGTTAATAAAAGTTAAGTTCCAAGATTATCAGCGCGTTTGCCTGCATTTTGCCATGCTGAATGCTTTGCTTAATTTTACACCGAAATTCAGAAATAAAAAAATGTCAGTACAAGGCGAAATCAGGAAGGTAACTACTCACCGTTTATCGGAGATGAAGTTGCGTGGGGAGAAAATTGCGATGTTAACCGCTTACGATTACAGTATGGCACAACTTGTCGATGAAGCAGGGGTAGATGTCATTCTGGTAGGCGACTCGGCTTCGAACGTGATGGCGGGGCATGCCACTACTCTGCCGATCACATTAAATGAGATGATTTACCACGGTGCTTCGGTGGTACGTGCGGTAAAACGTGCGCTGGTAGTAGTTGATCTTCCGTTTGGCACCTACCAGGGAAACTCGCGAGAAGCCTTGAATTCCGCCATTCGAATTATGAAAGAAACTGCTGCTGACGCAGTAAAACTCGAGGGTGGTGAAGAAGTGATCAAGTCGGTGAAACGTATTCTTTCGGCAGGTATTCCGGTGATGGGGCACCTGGGGTTGATGCCACAATCGATCCATAAATTTGGAACGTACACCGTTCGCGCCAAAGAAGAAGCCGAAGCCGAAAAACTAATCAACGATGCCAGGTTGCTTGAAGAAGCCGGTTGTTTTGCTCTTGTACTTGAAAAAATTCCGGCACGTTTGGGTGAAGAGGTTGCCAAGGAATTAAAAATTCCGGTTATCGGGATTGGCGCAGGAAGCGGTGTCGACGGACAAGTACTTGTCCTGCATGATATGCTCGGTATTACGCAGCAGTTTTCGCCCCGGTTTTTAAGACGATACCATAACCTGGCGGTTGAAGTAAAAGGAGCAGTCGGGAACTACATCGCGGATGTAAAATCGGAAGATTTTCCGAACGAGAAAGAACAATATTAGAACAGGAAGATGGAAGAGCAAAGCTCGAAGCATAATACCCCGACAATTGAAAACGTATTTTAAAAGAGCAGTTTAAAGTTTGCCACTTTGAAATGAAAGTAATTTACGAAGACAACCATATTATTGCCATCAATAAGGCTTGCGGCGAAGTAGTCCAAAGCGATAAAACCGGTGACGAAACGGTGATGGACATGGTGAAGGCTTATCTGAAGGAAAAATACAATAAACCCGGCAACGTTTACCTGGGCCTGCCCCATCGCCTTGACCGGCCTACGAGTGGAATCCTTATTCTGGCAAAAACCAGTAAAGTCCTTCCCCGCTTAAATAAATTGTTCCAAACCAAAGACAAGGTGCATAAAACTTATTGGGCAGTGGTCGATAATCGCCCACCGAAATTCGAAGATACCATCAACCATTACCTGGTCAAAAACGAAGAACGCAACAGAAGTTACGCATATACCGAAAAAGGCGAAGGAACAAAATTTGCCAGTCTCACCTACCGGCACGTGGCCAGCATCGAACGATATCATTTACTTGAAATTGAGCTCCACACTGGCCGGCATCACCAAATCAGGGTGCAATTAAAACAACTCGGGCTGCATATCAAAGGCGACCTGAAATATGGGTTTCCACGATCGAACTCCGATAAAGGCATTCATTTGCATGCCCGAAAACTTGAATTTATGCACCCGGTGAAAAACGAGATGCTGACTATTGTCGCCGATCCTCCTGATGATCCTGTTTGGAATGCTTTTCTCGATCTGTTTAAAAGAGGGAAATTTAGTCCGGTAGATCCTATTTAGGTTTAGTTTACCGGGAGTAGGAAAATTAAACTGAAAAGTGATCCTGAATCAGGAACCGAGCGCTTTGGGTTTAAATGCCATGGGCAGCAGGCTGTCGGCGCCTTCGATTACATGAATATGTTTTTTGCCGTCAAGAATGATTCGAATTGGCTGATTAAAACGAACCTCGGTTTCAACCATAACCTGGCGGCACGAACCACACGGCTGCGTAGGTTGTTCGAGTAAACCATGGCTGTTGCAGGCAGTTACCGCAAGCGAACGAACGGGCACTCCCGGAAATTTAGCATGTGCATAAAAAAGCGCCACCCGTTCGGCACACAAACCATCTGTAAAATCGGCATTTTCCTGGTTGTTGCCTAAAATCAATTCTCCATTTTCGAGCAAAACAGCTGCCCCAACGTGAAATTTTGAATAAGGCGCATAGGCATCTTTTGAAACTTCGCGGGCAGACAAAATCAATTGCTGATCTTTTTCAGGAAGTTCAGCCAGGTTGTCAAACTCTTGTACAAATATTTTAATTTCCCTGGTGTGCATATCCAAGATTTTGCTCAAATGTACAATTTTAACGGGAAATTGCTTTCTTCACCTGTAAAAATGAAGAATTCGAAATTTATGACTTAATTCTCACTTTCATGTTCTTAACCGATTCGCGGCGGAAAATCAACATAGGCGCCGAAACTCCCAGGGAAAGCGCTGCCAACACAAAAAATGCCTTCAACCCGTTGTCTGTTGTTTCTTCCAGTAATTTTAGAAAGGTATCGTGATCGACTTTTTCTGTCAAATGAATAACTCCAAGCATTGCCCTGTACGCAAAAGCTCCCGGAACCATTGGAATAACTGCCGGAATGGCCAATACAAATGGAGGGGCGTGTTTATAATGTGCCGCTAAAATACTTAAAAATCCAACCAGCACTGCGCCGAAAAATGATCCCATAATAATGCTGCCACCCAACGCAAGAATGATAAACTTTAACGTACCGCCAAATGCCCCCAGCAGAAAAATTGTCAAGATGGTGCGTCGGGGAACATTAAATAAGATGGCAAAGCCAATGGCCCCAACACCCAGCCAAAACCATCGATCTATATAAAGCAGTAAATCTTCCATTTTTCTATGTTTTATATTCCATAAATTACGATAGCCCCGATCATTCCAAGCGCAATCGAGAAGGAAATCATTAAACCATTTACACCTCTGACAATCCCGTTCATTATGTTCCCGTCCAGCAAATCGGAAAGCGAATTAATTAAGGGGATGCCAGGAATCAGGTACAAAACCGAGGTAGCAAAAGCATATTCAGGATTTTCTCCAATTTGTAACTTCAGCGCAGCGCCAGCGATTAATGACGATACAAAAGCGGCAAAAAATATGGCTAAGTAAGGATTGAATGATTTTTTTACGGCTTCCTGTCTTACAAACAATCCAATAAAAGTAGCCACAAAGGTAACCAGCAATTCAAGGTACACACCACCGAACACCCTGCAAAAAGCAGCGCCGGCTGCCGACACCATAACCAGCACTACCCATCGTGGATAATGTGGCAGGCTTTTTAACCTGGCAAGTTCCTGCTCAACCTGGTCAAAATCCCAGTTTTCTTCCACAATCTTCCAGCTCATCCGGCTGATCCCGCTCACCATCCTGAAATTAGCGCTATGCGGCGAGGTGCGTTTCAACCGGCTGTAAAAATAATCCTGTTCTTCATCGTAAATGGTCAGCATTAGGGCCCGATGAGTAATAAGCAAATCCACATCGAAACCGTAAGCGCCTGCAATACGGTTGATGGTAATCCTGATCCGGGCAGAATTGGCACCCGAACTCATCAGTAAAGATCCAACTTCTAAAAGAATCTTGCTCAACTCGTTAACCTGTTCTTCTCCTGTAAGATTCATAATCAAGCATTTTGGAAACGCGAAATAAGTTAAAACAAAAAGACCACAAGAAAAAGTAAATTGCTAAAGTTTCGCACTAAAATTCAATGTTTTTTATTTCAATAAGTTACGTAATCTTGCTATTTTTTTCATAAGCCTTTTCATCTTGTATTATTTTCTCAAATAGTTATATGGTCAACTTCATCAAAAAGCGCTGTAATTGCTTTTACCAACTCATGGAATAAACCCCATAGTTGTTGGTTAAGCCGTTGCATGGTAGTCTGCTCTTTCCTGTTTTCGGCATAACTAATCATTTAGTTTTTATAAGTATCACGTAACCTGTATTTAAGTGTTTTTCAAGCAGGTTTATGGCAGATGTTGAGTTACTGCGTCTGGCATTTCCTCGTCGTGTGTTTACTTTATCGCAAACATGTACGTGATCGACCGCGTTAAATGGTTGATCGACAACCGCGAATTGGGGGGTGCTTTGCAGTGGGGGGAAGAACCGCCGCTACTTCGTTTATTTATGGGGCATTTGGAACCTATTGGTGACTGGACCGAAAAACTGCTTGGAAAATATTATGAGCGCACTGCTCCGTTGCCTTTTACGAGCGGCTTTAGTTTGATCGACGGACTTTCAATTAATTTACCCAATCCCAGTTTTTCCCATTTCTGATCGATGGTTGAAATGGTAGCTTCGTCCATGGTTACAACATTTGGCCATTCGCGATGGAAATTGTCGTGCGCGGAGGTTTTAAAAGTAGCATCAATAAATAAAGTGTTTTCGAAACCGGGAATCAGCGAGATGTCACGATCGGGTTCGAGGTTTCCGCCAAGTAACCAAAACAGGATAAACGGATCATCAAGGTTGGCGCCTTCGTTAAAAATCAGGATGAATTTAAAACATTTCAAATTATCTGTACCTGCGAGTTTTCTCTGCAAGTTAGTTTTATCGAACCCGGAGTCTTTTTTAACGGTAAGCAACAGGGTGTGAATGTATGAGTGAATACGATATTGATCAACTTCTTTTAACGCTTTTATCTTCGTTTCTTCGAAGTGTTCCTTCGAAGTGTCTGACGTTTTCATGGCTTCTTCAGCAAAAGGGACAGTGAGGTCAATTCCCAGTTTTGAGCCAAATGCAAATTTTTGTGACGAATGGTCGAGCACATCCAGAGGCCCTTTTGAAAAGTGCAGGCTATAATCGACGCTAAACCGCTGTGCAAAGGCATTCAGTATTTTCTGAGGATCCTGAATATCTACAAACTCATCGGCTACAACCAATACTTTGTTGAACATCATTTGACCGGCGCCCCACAACGAGTTCATCACTTTAATGGCCTGTCCCGGGTAGGTTTTATGGATTTTTACCACCGTGAAATTATGTGCTACCCCGGCAACCGGCAATGTCATATCTTTTAACTCTGGGACCATTGCCATGCGAATTGGTGAGAGGAAAATCCGTTCGGTAGCCAATCCAATATAGGCATCTTCCATTGGAGGAACACCAACTATAGTGGCCGGGTAAACCGCATCTTTACGGTGAGTGATGCAGGTAACATGAAATTTAGGATACCAGTCGGCAAGCGAATAAAATCCGGTGTGGTCGCCAAAAGGCCCTTCCCAAATCAGATCTTCAGCAGGATCGACGTACCCTTCAATTACAATATCGGCGTCTTCGGGAACATACAGATTGTTTGTCAGGCACTTCACCAATTTAACCGATCGTTTTCGAAGAAAGCCCGCCAAGAGGTACTCGTCCACATTCTCGGGCATCGGAGCTGTAGCTGCATAAGTATAAACCGGGTCGCCTCCTAATGTAACCGAAACCGGCATAATTTTCCCCGATTTTTTATATTTCGCGAAGTGGTTGGCTCCGGTTTTATGTCGGTGCCAGTGCATTCCACCCAGCTTTTTGTCGAATATCTGCATGCGGTACATGCCCACATTTGGCGTTTTTGTTTCAGGATCCAAAGTATGAACACCAGGCAAAGTTACAAACGGTCCGCCGTCGGCAGGCCAGCAAGTGAGTACCGGGAGTTTTCCAAGGTCGGGTTCGTTCATCACCACTTCCTGGCAGGCGCCCCTTCCTTTACGTTTTTTCGGCATCCATTCCGAAACATCTTTCAGACGGGGTAGCATACGAAGTTTGTCCCATAAATTATCTTTAGGCGACATCAGGTCTGCAAACAGCGCTTCAATTTCCTTTTCAAGCTGAAAAACCGACTCGCGGCCAAAAGCCAAAGCAATACGTTTTTCCGAACCCAGGGCATTTATCAAAACCGGAAAGCCGGTTCCCGTATTTTCAAACAGGATGGCCTTCCCGCCGCCGGGCTGCTTCGAAATCCGGTCGGTAATCTCGGTGATCTCAAGCCGGGGATCAACAAAATCCTTTACACGAATGAGGTCGTTGTTTTTTTCGAGTAATTCGATAAATGTTTGTAGTCCCTGAAATGCCATTCCTTTGTTATTTGTGGGTTAAAAATAAAAAGAATTGCCGACCTAAAGTACATGACTTCCTGTAAAGCATCGGATTGAAACAATGAATTTTTAACTTTAGCAAAAATATCAGCCATGCACGAAGCTTTTACTCTTACAACTCCCGCACTTTTGTTTTCGGCAATATCATTGATCTTTCTTGCGTATACCAATCGTTTTGTGACCTACACCGGTGTTGTCCGAAATTTGCATAAACAGTATGTCGAAAGCCCTTCCACGGTTTTGAAAGGTCAGATTTTCAACTTACGGAAACGGCTTTACCTGATTCGAACGATGCAAATTTTGGGGGTTGCCAGCTTGTTTTTGTGTGTGATTACCATGTTTCTGATTTTTGTTGGGCAGACTTTGATTGCGGCTTATATTTTCGGAGCAGCTTTATTGTTGTTGTGTGCTTCACTTGCCGTTTCTATCTGGGAAATACAAATTTCGGTAAAAGCGCTGGAGTTACATTTGAGTAACATGGAAGACTAGTTCATGAAACATATCTGATCAAAACCTCTTTTCAATTTAATTGTTCTACCTTCGAAACAATTGCAAAATGAACTGCATGAAAATTAGTCCACGCATAAAATTCTTGATTAGCAACGGTTTAAAGGGACTTTTGTGGCTGATTGTTTTGTTAGCTGCTTATTACCTGTTTAAGGAAATTGTGGTTTCACGAAATCCCGATGTTTGGGTCGGGAAGTTTTACGCACGCCCCACGATGATTTATTTGATTTATGGTTTTTCAGAGTTTTTCTTTGGAATTCTGCCACCCGAATTATTTATGATTTGGGCCATCAACAAGGCAGATACTTTGCATTATATTATCAACGTTGGTTTTTTTGCCGGACTTTCTTATGCGATGGGCTATGTTAATTTTCTGATCGGACAATTTTTTTACAAAAACGAGAAGTACAAAGAGTTGGAGCGTAGATTGTTAAAAGGAACAGTTGACATGGTTAAAAAATACGGTATCTTCCTGATTATTGTGGCCGCATTAACTCCGCTGCCCTGGTCGGCGGTGAGCTTGTTGGTAGGTTCATCGGGTTATCCATCCAAACGATATCTAAAATATGCCTTGTTCAGGATTTTGAGATTTGCGGTTTATGGTTACATTATTTTTCAAACACACCACATGTAAGCCTTTACTCCTCATTGTTTTTATTCATTTTTTTATTCCTTCCGAAAAACATACCGCTAACTCTTTTGTTATTGTTTCAAAAGCTAGAAATGTTTGAACGGCTAAAAAAGAGGTGGAACATAAGCAGTAACTACCAAGTGGTGATTATCCTCGTTGTTTTTGCGATTACAGGTAGCTCGACGGTGTACGTTAAGAAACTGATTTATGATTTGATCGGGATTAGTTCAGAAACCTCAATTTTAATTAGGGTTCCACTTTATGTCTTGGTAATTCTTTTAGTTTACAATTTGTTATTACTGGTGGTGGGTAGTATTTTCGGACAGTTCAGGTTTTTTTGGGAGTTCGAGAAGAAGTTCTTTTCGCGCTTCCGGTTCAGAAAAGTTAGAAAAACAGAAATAGCATGAAACGCATTCATTTGAAAAGTTTACTGATTGCTTTTACATTATTAATATCGACAACTGGTATGACAAAAAATCTGGAGAAAGCTACGCTCGGCGGTGGGTGTTTCTGGTGTACCGAAGCGGTTTACCTTGAATTAAAAGGAGTAGTGGATGTGAAACCCGGTTACAGTGGGGGAGAGGTCAAAAATCCAACTTATGAAGAAGTTTGTACCGGAACTACAGGACACGCCGAGGCGGTTCAAATTACCTTTGATGCAGATGTGGTAAGCTTTAAAGATATTTTGGAAGTGTTTTTTATGGCCCACGACCCAACAACGCTAAACAGGCAGGGAAACGATGTGGGACCGCAATACCGTTCGGTGATTTTTTACCACAACGAAAAACAAAAGGAAGTAGCCGAAAACGCGGTTCAACTTTTTACCGAAGAAAAGGTATACGATCGGCCGATTGTTACCCAGGTAGAACCATTCGAAGCCTTTTATATGGCCGAAGACTACCACCTGAATTATTACAACCGAAACAAGGGACAGGGTTATTGTCAATTCATTATTACACCCAAACTCGAAAAGTTCAGAAAAATTTTTAAAAATCAATTGAAATGAAAAACCTGGTATTTTTAACGTTTCTGCTTTTTGCTACTGTCGCTGCTTTCGCGCAGGATCAACGAGAATTTACATACAACGAAGGCGATACTGCCTACACCATGAAGCGCTATGTTTTTATGTTGCTGAATAGTGGAGAAACAAAGAGCAAAGACGCGGATGAAGCAGCAAAATACCAGGAAATGCACCTGGCTCATTTAACAAAACTTACCAACGAAGGTAAATTGATTGTAGCCGGCCCTTTTGAAGGTGGTGGCGATCATCGTGGTTTGTTGATTTTTGATGTGGAAACTGTGGATGAAGCATTGAAACTTGAAGGTGAAGATCCAATGATAAAAACTGATCGCCTTCGGATGGAAGCCTTTTACTGGTGGGGCGCCAAGGGAACCATGATCAAGTGAGATCACGGCTCAGTATTCATACTTCAACCCTTCATCCTATCAATCCGAATAACACTACACCACTCTTCTTCCAAATGGAGTTAAAGCCATCGAGGCCATCTTAAAATGTTGACGGGCCCACGGAAAACCAATGATGGTGATACCAAGTAACAATCCGAAAAATACGTGTGTAAGCATGATCCAGATTCCACCAATAAAAAACCAGAGGATGTTCATGATGGTAGAAAGACAGCCAGGCGCATAATCCAGGTATTCGATTTTTGCTCCGAAAGGCCACAAAGCCAGGATGCCTAGTTTGAAAGATTGTATTCCGAAAGGTATTCCAACAATGGTAATACACAAAGCCAGTCCGGCAAACATGTACTCAAGGAAAATGGCAAGACCACCGAAGATCAGCCAAATAAGATTTCCAAGTATTTTCATGTTTCGAGTTTTAGAAATTATTTTAATTGTTCAATGTCCACATTCTTAACGTTTAAGCTATGTTGGGTACGGTTATAAGTGAGCAAACGGACTATAGCCGCAACAATCGATGAAATAATCAGAATTAACATGTTTCTGTGTTTTAATTACGTTATGAAGCTGAAAGGTAATTCTAATACACCTGTTTGATGAAATTTTTATGACGAATGAATCAATATTATAGGTAAACGGAAGAAACCCGGAGGCCAAGTAATTTCCGGCAGTCATATTATCTGTTTCGTTCTGCAAATGTTTGTACTTTATTCAAAAATTTCCGAAAATGATCTGGCAAAATTTTGGGGAAGTACAAACTGGTTTTCATTCACACTTACGAGGGTAGCGACGATACAACATACGAATTCGTTAAATTATAAATATTAAAAACGGGAGATGGTCAAATCCACAAATCATATATTGTCGGGCATGAACACATTAAACCATCCACAAATCGCAGGTTTTCATCCGGGATAAAAATATTCCGATGAATTTGCATTAAAGAGCATTTGAATATGTGGTTCGATGTTTAGAGAAGGTTCCCCCAGTGGTGGTCGAACCATCAAAACAGAGTTTTCAATTTGTGGTTTGGGAAAGGAATTGCTTTTAAGATTTACTTCTCACTATAAATGCTTTCCGGTTATTTAAACCGTAACATAGATTCCAAGATGTTATTCATTTCTT
>WOYV01000090.1 GCA_011620585.1 Draconibacterium sp. | reverse complement strand
GAACTGCCTACTTTGAAAACCTCGATTTTGAAACCCTTGAACTGTTTGATATAAATGGAAATCTAATACGGCAAGAAACAATAAAAGGGCTAAGCATATTCGAATTAAAAATTCCATGTCTTTCTCCCGGCGTTTATACCTATCGGTTAACAACCAAAGGGTTAGTGCCCACGCAGGGGAAGCTGATTGTTCAATAATTCTGTAAAAATCCTTCCCGGTAAGCTTTGTTTCTTTGTACCATTAGAAAACAACAAGCATTTTAAGTTGTTTTATTAGTTATCGTCTTTGTATAATTGCAACTGAATCTTTTCCAAAGTTTAAAACTTTGGAAAAGTTGATAAAAGATTAGTATGATGGAGTATATCGAAAAATACATTGCCGAGTTGTGGTATCTGGTTCGGGAGATGGCGCCCTGGTTATTGCTGGGGTTGATTTTTGCCGGGCTTCTGAAAGTCTATTTTCCGCAAAAGCACATCGATCGTTTTTTGGGGAAACAAAATTTTAAGTCGGCGCTGAATGCGGCATTATTGGGGATTCCAATGCCACTCTGTTCGTGTGGAGTAATTCCAACCGGGATTTCATTTTATAAAGATGGCGCTTCGAAAGGAGCAACCAATTCGTTTTTAATATCAACGCCGCAAACCGGCGTCGATTCTATTTTTGCCACTTATTCGATGCTGGGCTGGCCTTTTGCCTTACTTCGTCCCATTGTGGCCTTTGTTACCGGCGTGGTTGGAGGTATTTTAACCAACTGGCTGATAAAAGATGGACCCAAACCAAAACCTGCATCACCGTTTTCAAATCTTAAACCCGATGTACAAAAAAAGGTGCAGGGGACAGAAACTTGTGAAGATGAAAGCTGTGGCCGTCATGCCCCTAAAAAAAACGATACCCGGCATTCGCTGGTGCGTGCTGCCGATTACGCTTTTGTTGAGTTGTTGCAGGATATTGCCAAGTGGCTGATTATTGGCTTTCTTTTGGCAGCACTGATTTCGGTACTTATTCCCAACGACTTTTTTGCCCGTTTCCAGGGCTGGGGGATCCTTGAAATTCTGATTATTTTAGCTGCCTCGGTACCGATTTACATTTGTGCGACAGGATCGATACCTGTGGCTGCTGTTTTGCTTATGAAAGGTGTTTCGCCGGGCGCTGCGCTTGTTTTCCTGATGGCCGGACCTGCTACCAACATTGCAACAATGACCGTTCTCGGCAAAACAATGGGTAAAAAATCGCTGGCGGTTTATCTGGCAACCATTATCGGCGGTGCTATTATTTTTGGTTTGCTCACCAACTGGTTGATACCTGCCGATTTCATTCTGAGCAAAATTCAGCACATTCATGGCGATGGTCACGGACACGAGATGCTACCAAAATGGTTCCAGATGTTATCAGCCATTCTTCTGATTGCTGCTGTTCCGGGGGGTTATTTTTTCGAAAAGTTCAGAAAACGTAACGGGATGAAGAAAATGGAAGGGATCTCGGTTACAGTTGAAGGAATGACTTGCTCGCACTGCGAAGCCAGCGTGAAAAGAAACCTGGAAGGAATAAAAGGCGTTTCGGAAGTGATGGCCGATAAAAATACCAACTCGGTTAAAATCATAGGTTCGGGTTATAAAATGGAGAAGGTCAGGAAAACCATAGAAGAGATCGGTTACAAGTTTGTTGAATAGAAGTTGAAGAAGAATTAACGTGGCGCCTATTGTCCGTTTTTCTGTAAATCAAAGTGTTGCCCAGATACGGGCCAGTGAATATCCCGGAGCTTTTATTTCAAGATCAAGAAAATAACCAAACGGAGTTTGTGCTGTTTCAAAATCGGCATGTTTCAGCCGTTGTTCGGCCAGGTCGAAAAGTTCTTTTGTGAACTCAAATGAAGCTTTTGATTCGGAAAGATGGGCAAACGAATGAAGAATTACCTTGTTGCAATTGTTTTTTCGTGCCGTCCATTTCAAATGATTTACCAACTTCTTTTCCCGGCTCTTCACATCTTTCTCCTCGTCGTTTTCTTCCACCTGAATAAAAGCCAGTATTGAGTCGGTAAAATGCATCTCTTCAGTAACATCTTCGGCTGTATCCACATTTTTTACCGTAGGTTTGTATGCAAACTCATCGACATATATTACTAAAACTTTCATTTTTTTTTGTAAGATAAAGTTAGGAGATTGAGCTGGTTTTGAAAATGTTTCTATTTAGCGCCTTTTTTTAGTAATTCTTCTCCCAGATCGGAGGACCATTTCTCGATAGTTTCTATTTGTTGAGCATTTAGTTTGGCGTCCGGATGCATAATCAGGTACGATTTTAAAGGCATGGTTTTTCGTTTGGCTTCCTGTGCCATTTCTTCCAGAATGGTAATCTGGTCATACAGATCCAATCTTCCCCATTCCGACAGGTTCAACTCATGTTTCCCTTCCTCAATGTGGTGATTGACCATCCACGAAACCGGTGAAATGCGATGGTACCACAAGTAACGTGTTTGGTTCGAATGACAGTCGTAACAAGAATTTCTCAGGATTTGTTGAACATCATCAGGAACTTGCCGGGCAGCAAAAAGATCGTCACCGGAAGGTGGCCCCGAGTTTTTCCCGGGTTGAAAAAACTGGAGTACCACAAATCCGATAACAAGTATTATCCCTATTACCTGTAAAACTCTTCGCATATTAATTTCCTTTTATCAGGGTAGCAGCTTCATTTTTTGCCCATTCCAGCAGAACAGTGCGTTCTTCGTCGGTTACATTTTTATCAGGGAATTTTTCGAGGAATTTTTGAGGAGGCATTTCCTGTTTTTCAAGAACCTCGGCGATTTTATTGTACGAACTCATTTTTTTCATCGTGCTTAGTCCATCAAATGTTTTAAAGTCGAGATCTTCTTTTGCTTTATCGTTTTTTGAATCTGTGTTATGGCAACCAAAACACCTTTGTTCAATAATCGTACTCACATTATCGGGCATACTGCCTGCTTGAGGTTTTGTAGGATTTTCTGTTCCAACCGCCCAAACGGAAAGCGAGGTAAAACCCATCATCAATCCGAGAAATAAACTTTTTTGTTTCATAAGCATAATTTTTTGTTTGTTACAATGTTTGCATTATAACACCCAATGTTCAATTTTTGTTGAAATTTTGGGCGTTATTACGTGAGCGAATAATTTTTATGTAATTTTCTTGCCATTTTATAACGGACGAATACATGCCGACAACCATACGTAGCTTATTAATTGTTTGCACTTTACTGTTTGCTTTCAATGGTGGAACGCTGGCACAAATCTCTCAGGGAGGAGTTCCGTTGGAAGTGATTTCCACCAAAAGCTCTGCCAAAGCCAATATTGAAATGCCAAGGTTAAGTTCGCTGGAAATCGACGCAGAAATCGATGCCGGTCAATCCAGCGGCAATCAACTCAAACCCTTGCATTTTGCCCATGCTTTCGAGGTCAGCCTTAAACCCGGTAATTTGGGGCAATGGTATTCTACCAACGCAGGGTATAATGTTTGGAAATTAACTATTCGTTCTCAAGGTGCATTATCGTTGAATCTTATTTTCGATCAATTTGAACTGTCCAAAGGTGCACGTTTATTTTTGTATAATGACGAAGAAGAATATCTCGGGGCATACACTTCGGTCAACAATAAAGTTTCAGGTAAGTTGGCTGTTTCTCCACTTTCAGGCGACAAAATTACTGTTCAGTATGAAATTCCTGAAGAATTTGGTACTCCGAACGATTTTGAAATCATCAGGGTGAACCACGATTTTCTGGGAATCACCAAATCTGACCGTCGCCCACTGGGTGAAGCCGGAGCGTGTAATGTTGATGTTAACTGCGATGTTGCCGACAACTACCATCAGCTTAAAAATTCGGTTTGCAGGATTTTAGTAGATGGAACGGAGTTGTGCAGCGGAACTTTGATCAACAATACTGCGGAAGATGGAAAACCCTATGTTATTTCCGCAGCGCATTGTTACGATGCCTGGGATTTAGCCGAAGTTACGGTTTACACGTTTAATTACGAAAGTCCGTATTGTGCACCACTCGATGGAGATCCTTCAAACTCGATTTCGGGAGCAATAATGAAAGCCACGCATGATAGTCTTGATTTCGCGCTTGTTGAAATGTCGGTAGTTCCCCCTCCAAGCTACCGGCCATATTATGCCGGGTGGAGCCACTCCAGCATCTTACCCGATTCAACGGTTAGCATTCATCATCCACTTGGAGATATCAAAAAAATTGCCTTTGATAACAATGCCCCAGTAAAAGCAAGCTTTGGAACAAAGTATACTGCAAATGCCTTTCTGAATATTAAACAATGGGACCAGGGAGTTACCGAAATCGGTTCATCGGGAGGAGGTTTGTTTAACACGAAAAACCAGTTGGTAGGCACATTAACCGGTGGCGCTGCTCTTTGCGGAAATCCATTAAACGATTATTATGCCAGCTTTGCAGTATATTGGGACTATCGTTCTGACTCGACAAAACAAGTGAAATACTGGCTTGACCCGATCAATTCGGGGGTAAGTTTTATGGAAGCCAAACAATTTAATTCAGGAGAAAATTTATGCGATGCTTTTACCAACCTTACCGATAACGACGAACATGCCAATGTGAGAATTACACAAGGTGGCGTTTTTGCCGGTTATTGGGGCGGAACCAATGATGTTGGTATAACAGAAGTTAGTGAACGTTTCTCCATTTCCGGCGACGAAAGTTTGCAAGGAGTTTCATTGGGAGTAGGTAAGATCGTCAAAAAGGCAACTCTGCCAAGTAAAATTAAAGTGAAGGTTTATTCCGGTAATACACTGCCGGAGTCTGTGATATATAGTAAAGAATTGGCAATGAGCGACTTGGTGGCTGATGCAATGAATTTTATTCCATTTGATGAAGATGTTCAACCTGCCGGAGATTTCTTTGTAGGATTCAATTTGGAAAGTGTACAGGCGCCCGACACTTTTGTTTTGTATCAATCGCTGCGCGAAAGTGGCGACGATAACAGTTTTTATTTTAAACTGAGCGAGACTTGGACCAACTTCACCGACAATGACCAGGGAGCCATGTGTAATGTAATGGAAGTGTTGGCTTGTAATTACAACGATAATCCTAACGATACTCCAAATATTGCTCTTCCTGAAAACGTATGGATTTATCCAAACCCGGCCAGTACTGAACTTACACTGGAGTCGGATCAGGTGATTACGGTGGAAACGATTTCGGTTTTTAATCTGATAGGACAGGAAATAAATGCGCCACTTTTGAGCGTCCATGCTAATCGTGTAAAACTCGACATGTCGGGAAATACGCCGGGTGTTTACATCGTTCGCTTCAATTACAACGATTCGTTTGTAAGCCGCAAATTCTCGCTGGTTCCTTATTGATTCTTTGAATTCCCTGCGTTGGTTATTTTATCGATAACATCCACAATTGGATTTTTGGGTATTGGTCCCGTTTCTGTTTGTGGTATGGTCGAGGCATTTCCATCGCGTTAAGCGGTGTAATGCGGCGACATTATTTCAACCCCGGCCTTATTGAATTCATTGAGTATACTTTTGTGAAGATCAGAATAAAACTGCATCATTTTATTCGGCTGCTTCGTATATACATTCAACTCGTATTCGATGTAGAAATAGGTATTAACGTTAGGCATATAATCAGTAACATGGAAGAAGCTGATGCCCGCGCGGTATATTTTGGGTTTTACGTAAAAAGGGGCGATACCAGCGAGAACAGGATCAAGGAAGTAAAAAATATGTGTTTCCTGATTTCATTTTCCTCATAATTCGGTACTTCTAACGTTGTCCTTCAAC
>WOYV01000096.1 GCA_011620585.1 Draconibacterium sp. | reverse complement strand
CTTAAATGAATTTTATTTGATAGAGACTGCTCCACAACTTTTTAAACTGATCCGAGGTACTCCCCCAGATTGCCGTGAACACACCGGCCGCGTAAGAAAAACGAAAACCGCCCTTTACATAAAGAGCGGCTTTCTGTTACGGTACTGGAAGAAAGGCAAAACGCGGCCTTCCGGCTATCTTTACTGTCCCGGTTAATCTACAGGTTTTTTGGCGCTGTTGCGTTCGAAACGTTTGCTCAGGTCCTCGCAAATGGCTTTGGCGCCCGGCACATTCATTTTGGCAGCCTGTTTCACGGCATTGTAATAGCTCAGCGCGTTGATGTAGCTTTCGACACCGGCCATCATTGCGGTATCGTCGAGGCCATCGTCGAGCTGTTGTACCAGCCGGAATACCGAAAGTAGCTGGCCGTGTACTTTCATGTCGTTGGCCAATTCTTCAGTATTCATGTAGGGTGGTGCAAACGGGCCGCGAACATTCCGTAGGCGATGGTTTGGGCGTACACATCGGCAAATCCTTTGGGTGTAATATCGTGTATCAGGATTTGTTTAAAAGCGAGCATTTGGTTTTTTAGCGTACTGTCTTCGCTGTTGTTTTCATCGCTTGTCAATGCTTTTTCAATAAGCTCAGAAAGAAGGCGGGCTTTGCCTGCCATCATTTCTGCCAGTTTTTTACTGCTTTTTATGGTTTGCCCAATGTGGGTGCAAAAGTCTTTAATCAGGTTTTCAAACGGCTCGAAATTCTCTGGTATCTGTTTATAATTTCAATGCTAAATGAAGTTGGCATTTGTTAGGGTAAATGTTTCTATGCTTATCCCTTTCTCAATCAGATACTCAATACGTTTACGGGTGAAAAATCGCTCGCTGCCAAACGTCTCCGGGGTATCACCACGGTTTATCCTCCCAAATTTAACAAAAAAAGCGCTTTTTGCGAGGTACGGCAAAACAACGGACCGGATTACTTCCCTGTTTATCCCCCCAAAACCCTCATTCGCCGATATTTTTTTTAGCCGTCGATTTTTTCCTGCTTTCTTTAAAACATGGATACAATACAGTAATTTGCACGGGTTAAATCATACTATTCAATAAACAACACCATGGAATTATTTGAAGCGCGAAATGTAGAAAAGGTCTTTGCCTCGACTAAAGCCCTGACTAATGTAAGCATTTCGGTTAAGGAACAAAGTATTTTTGGTTTGCTGGGGCCAAACGGGGCAGGCAAAACCACCCTCATCCGTATTATCAACCAGATTACCGCGCCCGACCAGGGAGAGATATTTCTGGAAGGAAAGAAAATGACAAGGGCCGATATTTCAAAAATTGGCTATCTCCCCGAAGAAAGGGGTTTGTATAAAAAAATGAAAATTGGCGAGCAGGCGATTTACCTGGCCCAGTTAAAAGGAATGTCGCACGGCGAGGCAGTTCGTAATTTAAAGATGTGGTTCGAAAAATTCGATATCATGCCCTGGTGGAATAAAAAAGTGGAAGAACTCTCGAAAGGGATGCAGCAGAAAGTGCAGTTCATCACCACCGTGGTTCACCGCCCAAAGCTTCTGATCTTCGACGAGCCTTTTAGCGGTTTCGACCCCATTAATGCCAACCTCCTGAAAGCTGAGATATTGAACCTGAGAAAAGATGGCGCAACCATTATTTTTTCTACCCACAACATGGGTTCGGTTGAAGAGTTGTGCGACAACATTGCACTGATCAATAAATCGGTAAAAATAGAAGATGGCCCTACCGATCAGATCCGCGAAAAATACAAAGCCAATCTTTTTGATATCCGCTACCGGGGAAGTTTCGAAAAAGTGGAAAAGGCGCTGGGACCGGCTTACCAGGTTATTAAACACACAGAAAGCGAAAAGGAGAACCTGTTAAAAGTGAAATATACCAATGGCAGTTCACACAACCAACTGCTCGAAACCTTGCTTCCGGTAATCGAGATCAGGGCATTCGAAGAGCTTATCCCAAGTATGAACGATGTTTTCATCAGCGCGGTGGAAGAAGCCAACAAAAAGTAATCACAATTCCAAACCGAAAGAAATTCAACCATGAGCAATACATTTTTAATTCTGAAACAGGAGTACCTGAAAAGGGTCAAAAAGAAATCCTTTATTATTCTGACGGTCCTGATGCCTTTTCTGATTGCCGGCGTTTACGGGCTTGTTATCTATTTTTCGGTGAAAGATGATACCGAAGAAAGGACCATTGCAGTGTACGACGAAACATCACTGTTTTTAGGTGAATTCAGCGATGAAGGTTCCACCAAATACCATTTTATTCCAAAGGAAGAATATGCCGGATTGAAATCGAATCTGAAAGAAAGCGGTTATTATGGAGTGTTGTATATTCCTGCCAATATTTATACTTCGAACCAGGCACAGTTGATCTCGGATAAACAACTGCCAATGGAACTGGCCGAACAGCTCGAACGAAAACTCAGCCGCTTTATAGAAAACGATAAACGACAAAAAGTGGTGGAAGAATCCGGCATTCCCGATCTTGAAAGGAAATTGGCGGAAACGCGTACTTCGGTAACCCTTAGTACTTTAAAGATATCGGAAACAGGAGAAGCCAAAAAAAGTTCGTCGGTGGTGGCGTTTATTGCAAGCTACTCGATGGGCCTGATCATTTATTTCTTTGTGTTCATGTACGGTGCAATGGTTATGAAAAGCGTGATGGAAGAAAAGAAAAGCCGCATTATCGAAGTGATCATTTCATCGGTAAAACCCAGCCAGTTGATGGCGGGTAAAATTATCGGGACTGCGTTAGTTGGCCTTACCCAGGTAACCATTTGGGTAGTGCTGGGAGGAATCGGATTGGTGGCGGTTCAGGGTTTTTTCAGTCCCGACACCGCGCAACAAATGGGACAAAGCCTGATGGAAAGCCAGGGGGCCATGAATCCTGCAATGACACAGGCAGCGCAAAGCAACCCGGTTAACGAAGTAATGGAAATGATTGGCAACCTGAATATTCCGCTTATCCTGTTCTCGTTCGTGTTTTATTTCCTTGCCGGTTACCTGTTATACAGCTCTTTATTAGGCGCAGTGGGGGCTGCGGTCGATAACGATGAGGATTCGCAACAAATGGTTTTCCCGGTAACTTTCCCTTTGATTCTTTCGATCATGTTGTTGTTTCCGATCGCCAAAAATCCCGAAGGCCAGCTGGCTTTCTGGACCTCTATCATCCCTTTAACATCGCCGATAGCCATGATGGCCCGTATCCCTTACGGATTGCCAGCCTGGGAATTGGTTCTTTCAATGTCGCTGCTTGTACTTACCACCATAGGTGCAATTTATGCTGCCGCAAAAATTTACCGCGTTGGTTTACTCATGTACGGTAAAAAAGTGAATTTAAAGGAACTTGTAAAGTGGCTGCGTTATAGAAGCTGATGAATAGCTAATAAAATGAATTTTTTGAAAACATTTTAAGAGCTACGAGTGTTTTTTGATTAGTTATAACAAAAGATAGTTAAATTGCCTTCGATATGATAAATGCCTTATATACGACTTTAATGTGTTGTTGCCCGGGAAATCGGGAAGGTATTATCATGTAAAATCTGGCAAAATTTGAATTGAAATACAGAGCCTTCCCGTATTGTAGGAAGGCTTTTTTATTTACTGGAGAAATAGATTTTAAACATCACAACTTTAATTACTATATCGTATGAAAGCAAAAAACATTTTGGAAACGATTGGCAACACGCCACATGTGCGAATCAACCGATTGTATCCTGAAGATTATGAAGTGTGGGTGAAGGTGGAAAAAACCAACCCCGGGGGAAGTATCAAAGACCGCATTGCCCTTCGAATGATTGAAGATGCCGAGCAAAACGGAATACTTAACAAAGGTTCGGTAATTATCGAACCAACTTCAGGAAATACCGGAATAGGTTTGGCATTGGTTTGTGCTGTAAAAGGTTACCGCTTAATCCTGACCATGCCTGAATCGATGTCGGTGGAACGCAGAAAAGTGTTGCTGGCGCTTGGAGCTGAACTTGAGTTGACACCTAAAGAAAAAGGGATGAAAGGTTCCATTGCCAGAGCCGAAGAACTGGCGGCTCAAATTCAGGGTTCGTGGATCCCGCTGCAATTCAACAACCCGTCAAATGTAAAAGCTCATCGTGAAAATACTGCACTCGAAATCATTCGCGACTTCCCGGAAGGGTTCGACTACCTGATTACAGGAGTTGGCACCGGAGGACACATCTCCGGTGTTGCCGAGGTGTTGAAAAAACATTTCCCGAAATTGCAGGTTTTTGCCGTTGAGCCCGAAACCAGCGCTGTAATCAGCGGTAATGCGCCCGGGCCACACGCCATCCAGGGAATTGGCGCCGGTTTTATCCCTGGAAACCTGAACACAAAAATCCTTGATGGAGCCGTTATAGTCAGTAAAGAAGAAGCATTCGAATATGCCAAACGGGCGGCCCGCGAGGAAGGTTTGTTTGTTGGAATATCGTCGGGGGCCTCGTTGGCAGCAGTGGCCAAAAAAATAAAGGAACTTCCAAAAGGCTCGCGCATTCTTACTTTCTCGTATGATCACGGAGAACGTTACCTATCGGTCGAAGGATTGTTTTAATCGAATATATTTTAGATTCCTGAAAATTGAATTCATAACGATTGTCTGTAATTCTTTTTGCAAAAGAGCCATCGGCGAAATCGATAAAACAATTGACCGGAAGCTTTGTTTTTATTTCAGTGTTAAATTGAAATTATTATGAAAAAAGGGCCTGTACTGTTTTTGTTTGGATTAATCCTTGGTGTTGGATTGACTTTATTACTCACATTTGTGGTGATATCGAAAAACGTGTTTGTGGTTATGGAAAGTAAATACGGTTTTTCGCAAACCATCGAACATTTGGAAGAATCGGTTGCTGAAAATAAATGGTCGGTCCCGCATCGTTACGATCTGCGGGCAACACTCGAAAGCAAAGGGTTGCAAGTTGATTCGGTCAATGTTTTTTCGCTGTGCAATCCCAAGTTTGCGTATGAAATTCTGAGCAGTGATGATAACCGTTTGGTATCGGCTATAATGCCTTGCCGGGTGTCGGTGTACGAAAAAGATGGGAAGACATATATTTCGATGCTCAATTCCGGCTTATTCGGAAGATTCCTTGGTAAGGAGGTTAAGGAAGTACTGGAGACAGCCAGTTCAGAGAATATGAAAATACTGGAACCTCTGGTTGAATAACTGTAGTATGTTGATATAAAAAATTATACAATGAAAAAATTACTTATCCTATTAATTGCTGTGGGTTTTGTAGCTTGTAACAGCGCGACCCAAAAAACGGAAGAAAAAGCGACTGCTGCTCCTGCCGGGTTGGTACAGGCTTCTGTTAGCATAGGCGGAATGACTTGCGAACACTGTGTAATGTCGGTTACAAAAGGCTTGAACGAAGTTGAAGGAATTGCTGAAGTATTGGTTACGCTCGACGATTCAACTGCCGTTATAAAATATGATGCAGCCGTGGTGGATATGGACGACATTAAAGCTGCTGTCGAAAAACGTGGCTATACCGTTAAAGCACCGGAATAGAAAGGCGCTTTTTATTGGTACGAAAATTGTTAGAGGTAATTTGGTTTTATCATAGCAGATTTTGTATATTGCCTGAAAAGCCATTACTGCAACACAAAACAAGATGGAAGACAACAACAGAAAACCCGAAACAAAAGAGCGAGGTCCGGTTTGGAGCGCCAAAATTGGTATCCGTTCTGAATTCTCTGAGAACAGAATTCATGTTTTCAGAGTGGCAAAAAAGTGGAAAATGAATATCATTTTGAACTAAATAAAAAGCTCCGGTCATGAAGGCCGGAGCTTTTTATTATGCGTTTTGCGGGTACCTCCATTTAGTCCCTGCAAGAAAACCCCCAATATCTTATAAGTCAACCAATTGGTGTTG
>WOYV01000107.1 GCA_011620585.1 Draconibacterium sp. | reverse complement strand
CTACTATGTATTGCATGGTATTATTTTTTATTCATATATTTGCAATACAATGTTCAAGGCGATGTAAAGTACAATCTTAAAAAAAGTTCTAAAAATTTGTAACGAATCAAAAAACAAATCGTCTTACTATCAAAAAACAAAAAACAAGAAGCTGAAACAAGAACAAGAAAACAAAAACAAGAAGCGGAGGAAAAAGTCATGAAAACAAAAAACAATGTTCAGAAAACAATTACCAAATCCCTTGCAGTAATAAGCAGCCTGGTCTTATTAAGTTTCACAGTAAACGCCCAGGATTTCTGGAAAAGCGTTCTTAAAAACAACAGTTTCGCTCAAATTGCAATGGCTATGACCGATGGAAATCCTGGTCCATCTCATTACAAAACAAGCAACACATTAAGTTCAGCTTTTATTAACGAACTTTTGAGTACCAAAGCAGAACCTGAGTTGAGACTGGAAAGCTGGATGACCAACGAGTTTTTATTTACAGGAGTAAGCGGGATGCTCCAAACAGAAGTTGAACCGGCGCTCGAACTGGAAGAATGGATGATGAATGAAACCAGTTTTGGAATCAGAACATTTGTGATCGGAGAAGAAAAAGATGCAGCTTTACAACCCGAAGGCTGGATGGTTGACAACAAGGTTTGGAAAATGTAACATCAAAAGCATCAATGAAATAACCGCTGAAGATCAGAAGATCGCGGCGGTTTTTTTATGTCCTTTCAGGTTACGGGGTATTCGTCGTGAATGTCAGTCAGCACTTCGCAACCGTTTGGTGTAACCAAAACCGTGTGTTCGAACTGAGCTGAAAGTTTTTTATCAACAGTGCGTGCTGTCCAGCCATCATAACGATCGATACTGGCTTTGGGTTTTCCCTGGTTGATCATCGGTTCGATCGTAAAAATCATTCCTGGTTTCATTTCTGGCCCGGTATTTCTACGGGATGCATGATCAACCTGGGGCTCTTCATGAAAATCAACCCCTACCCCGTGACCACAAAATTCGTAAACTACGCTGTATCCCAGGGCTTTGGCATAACGCTGAATAACAAAGCCAATATTTCCAAAACGGTTGCCGGGTTTAACCTGTTCAATGCCAAGATCGAGGCAATGTAAAGTGGTTTCGATCAGTTTTTCGGCCTCAGCACTAACTTCGCCTACGGTAAACATCCTTGATGTATCTCCATAAAAACCTCCCAATATAGTAGTGACATCAATGTTCAGAATATCGCCGGGCTTAAGAATTGTTTGTTTCGAGGGAATGCCGTGACAAATTACTTCATTAAGCGAAATACAGCTTGATTTCGGATAACCATTATACCCTTTGGTTGCTGCAATTGCACCGTGAGAACGAATAAATTCGTCGATTTTATCATCAATATATTCTGTATTAACACCTTCCTTAACAAATTGCCCGGCATATTCCAATGCCTGGGCAGCCAGATGAGCGCTGCTTCTGATACCTTCAATCTGTTCCGGGGTTTTTATAATGATTTGTCCCATAAATAATAATTCTTGGTGCAAAATTGAACATTTGTGCCCGATTTTCAAAACTGAACAATAAATTTGCAAAAAAGTTTAATAAAGCAGGAAATTGAAAGTGAAAAAACGGATCCTGAATTGGTTTTCGGATCGGGGTCACAATCTGCAAAAATTAAAATAAAATAATTATCCCGCTTTATCCAGCATTGGGGAACAAGTATCAAGTATCGAAAAAAATGAATATTCTCAGGCAGGAACTAACAACCAAATCTTATTTTGTGAATCGTTTTGGAAAATTGTCCACTTCTTTTTTGTTTTGGCAAATCCAGGAAATTGCGTGGAAACATGCCGAAATGCTGGGAGTTGGTTTTGATAACCTGCAACAGGAACAATCGTTCTGGGTTCTGTCACGGCTATTGGTGAAAATTAAACGCCGTCCGGCCTGGGGGGAGAAATTTACGCTCGAAACCTGGCCCACCGGATCTGACGGCTTTTTAGCGCATCGCGATATCCGGTTTATTGATGAGAGTGGAGATCATATCATAAAAGCGACAACCAGTTGGTTGATCCTCGATCTGAAAACAAAACGTATTCTGCGATTCGAAAATTTCAGGGATTTCCCTTTTCACGACGAACGCGTTTTTGAAGAATTTGCAGGAAAAGTGATTTCACCCAAATCGGATAGAGAGCTGATTTTTACTCCTGTTCTGTTCAACGAAATTGATGTTAACCAGCATTTTAACAGCGGCCGTTATCTCGAAAGAATTATCGACAGTTACAGTTTTGATTTTCATGAAAAACATGAACTGACAGAATTTGAGATAAACTTTGCCAAAGAAGGAATCCCCGGCGATTCATTAGCCGTAAAAAAACAACTTCTTGATGCTGAAAATCATCTTTGCAGTGTTGTCCGCCAAAGCGACGGCGCCGAACTTATCCGTGCAAGATTGGTTTGGAAACCTCGCCGGTAAAATTATTCTAAAACCGTTTCTGATTCGGCCACTGCAATTTTCGAATCTGCCGTTCCGTAATACAACCACCACTTGTCTTTGAAACGGGCCAGGCCTTCCACAAAACAAACATTGTTCACCTGTCCGGTAATTTCAAAAGGTTGATCGGGTGTTATAAAATAATCCTCGGTACGGGAAAGCACTTTTCGGGGGTCGTTTTTGTCGGTGATAATTTGTCCGGCAGCATAGGCTCCCTGCGCCAGATTTTTATCGCCAAAAGTCGGGCTATTCTTGCTATTATAAATAAAAACGAATCCTTGCCCGGTTAAAAGAGCAGGCGGCCCTGGTTCTACCAATTCGCTGTCAAATTTCCCCTCCCGGGTTGAAAAAAGTATTTTGAAAGCTATATCGTAATGTCTCATCGTGTCAAGAACCATTTTCGCAGGATCGGTTTCGAGTACGGGTTCCCAATCGATCAGGTTATCCGAAGTCGCCATGTAAATATTCGACTCGCCCCAGTACATCCAGTATTTTCCGTTTACTTTGGTAGCGATCATCCGTCCGTTTTTTTGGCGGCACAGCACTGCTCCCGATTTCGACCACATATCGACAAACTGTTCTCCCGCTTTCCTGAAAACAGAACCATGCTTGGTCCAGTGACGCAGATCGGCGGAAGTAGCTACAAACAAACGTGCCTTATCCCCGTTGTAAGCTGTGTAATTCATGTAGTATGTGCCATTTTCATCTTCCACCACGCGCGGATCTTCACAACCGCCTTCCCACTCATATTTTTCAAATTTGTCTTTATCGGGATACAGGACTGGTTTGGGATATTTCTGAAAATGATAACCATCCAGGCTCATTGCCAGGCCAATCCGCGATGTCCCATTGTGTTTCCCAACCACATCTTCGGCGCGGTAAAGTAAAAAGAGGGTATCTCCTCTTACAACCGTTGCAGGGTTGAACACATCTTTTTCTTCCCAGTACACTTCAGTTCCACGAACCGGACAATTAAAACTGTACCAGGTAGTCGGTACCAAACAAGGATTAAACTCCGGATTTTTGGTGAAAGGAACCAGGAAATGCGCTTTTTCTGCCGGTTCATTATTTGTGCAGCCTGAAAATATGGCCAGAATAATAAGTAGAACAATACCGTTTTTCATAGTCAGGAAAATTAGTTCTCTTGCTAAATTAATTTATTAACTCCGTTTTCCAATGCGATCACAAAAATTAATCATCTTCCTTGAATCAAAGATTAATGTAACATTGCCAATCAGCAATGCTTTCACGTCATTCTTAAGGATTTCGAAGTCCGTTTTACGCATAACCAGTTGGTATCCTGTGGTTTTAATCGATAGCCAGGAAGAACTAAAGATTTACTTCTCCTTTAATTCCGCGCGTTCCTCTTCGTTTAACGATTTCAGATATCCTTTCCACCCGGGACACAATTGATATGCCAACGCCAGCGTCTGCCTCCAAAAGATTTAAGGTTCACATCGTATTTGGCGCGCATTTAACGATCGCCACCATTTGATTCGGCCATAATTATATGTTTTAGTTATCAGGTTCAATGAATACGTTTTTCAGGGCTGCCTTAGTAGTTGTAATATTTCCTCAACCTTTTCCTCCATTGGCAGGTGTCCGTTCACCCAGTGGATTTTTGTCCCGCGTTTTTCCATCCCGCGAAACCAGGTCATCTGGCGTTTGGCAAACTGGTGGATAGCAATCTCTAACTGGCTGAACATTTCATCGTATGTCAGCTCCCCGATCAGATGCAGAGTCAGAAATTTATATTCAAGCCCGTAATAGATTAGCTGTTCAGATGTCAGACCGGAATCCATCAAGCGTTGAACCTCATCGAGCATTCCTTCATCCAAGCGTTGTTTCAGCCTTTTGGAAATACGTTCCCGCCGCATATCCCGGTCGAAATCAATACCAATATTCAGGCTTTTAATATCGGGCATCCCCGAGGCTTCCTGCGGATGTTCTGCATAATATTTTTCAATTTCGATGGCACGGATCGCACGGCGGTCGGTTTCCACATCAGTATCGTTGTGCTGACGCGGTTTCATATTTTTGAGAATCTCAGTAAGCTCAGTCAACGTTTTACCTTCCAGTTCTTTGCGAAGTTCCCTGTTAGGCGGAACCTCAATCAGTCGGTAATTTTTCAGAACAGCTTCAAGGTACAAGCCACTTCCGCCGCATAATACCGGAAATTTATCGCGTGCCTGAATTTCCTGAAAAACTTTAATAAAATCGGTTTGAAAACGATATACATTATAATGAACACCGGCCTCTTCAATATCTACCAGGTGCGAGGGTACCTCCACCCCGTTTACAAAATAGTCATCGTAATCTTTCCCGGTCCCCAAATCCATTCCGCGGTACACTTGCCTTGAATCGGCCGATATCACTTCGCCCTGTAAACGAACTGCCAGGTGGGCAGCCAAGCCTGTTTTTCCGGTCGCTGTGGGGCCTAATATGGTGAGTAAATTATATTTCAAGTCGATTTGTTTTGAATACAAAATAACAAATAAAATGTGTCTTCCTCATTCTGTTCTTTTAAGAAACATCAATTACAGGAATTCCCTTTTCAAGCATCTTCAATGAATTTTTAGTTACCTATATTTCATTGCTGTATATTTGAGTTTAAATCAAAATTCAAATGATTAAAGAAGTATGCGTTGAAAGTTTTGAAGAAGCAAAACTGGCAGAAATGCTGGGTGCCGACCGAATTGAGTTGTGCTCTGACCTGGCGAACGACGGATTGACACCAACGATTGAACAAATGAGAAAAGCTTGTTCAGAACTAAAAATTCCGGTGATGGTAATGGCGCGACCGCGTGCCGGAAATTTTGTTTATTCCCCTAATGAAGTAGAACGGATGAAGACTGCCATCGACGAGGCGAAAGGGGCAGGTGCCGCTGGAATTGTTATTGGACTTCTCACGAAAGACAAGCAGATTGATGAAAAAAACACCCGTATTTTAGCGGAATATGCGCAGCCGCTTCCTGTTACTTTTCATAAAGCCATCGACGAATTGGATGATCCGGTTGAAGGAGTCCGGGTTTTGAAAACGATTCCCGGGATAAAACGTATCCTTACTTCAGGAGGAAAAGCCACCGCAGTCGAAGGTCAGGAGACTATTCGCAAAATGATGGAGGAAGCAGCCGACCGGATAACAATTTTGGTAGCCGGGAAAGTGCTCGCTTCGAACGTGTATGAGATCAGCCGATTGACTGGTGCAAGCGAATTGCATGGAAGAAGAATTGTGGGAGAACTAAAATAAATTGCTATCAGTATTCGCTTTTGTTTTTTTTTCGTTAAAATGTAAGGAATCACCCCACTCACCATAACCTATCTCGGCTCCTGCCAGTTCAATGCGGGCTTCCAAGCAGTTACGGCACAGCCCGGCATCTTCATCCAAACAAGGTTTGTTTTCGTAGAGTTTGTATTCCCCTCGGTATTCGCAGGGTGTAAGGTTGGGCATCATCACGTTGGCGCCCACAGCCAGCGCTTTTTCTCTTCCAGCCGGATCGATGGCCTGCAAGGCAGTAGCGGCTGCAATATTAATATCGGGCATAAGCAAACGCAAAGCCGCGATCATATTCAGCGTAAGGTCAAAACGTTCCTGCTTGTTCATCAGCAAGTGCCTGTGTTCGTAAAGCGGGGTATCTTCGTGCTCAAGATAGGGCCCCATCCCGCACATATCAATGTCAAGCTTTTTGAAAAACAGGAGATCATCAGCCAGGTCCCCGTAAGTCTGAAATGGCAATCCAATCATCACCCCGGTCCCCACCTGGTAACCGGCTTCTTTTAAAAAATGAAGTGATTCTATTCTGCGTTCAAAAGAATGGGTTTCGTTTTGTGGGTGGATTTTATAATACAGATCACGATTAGAGGATTCAATCCGGAGCAGGTATCGGTGTGCCCCGCTTTCGAACCAGCGGCGATAGGTGTCCAGCTTTTGCTCGCCGCAACTAAGTGTAATACCTAGATCGTTATTCGAAAGCTGCTTGATTTTTTTCAGCAACCCTTCGATCCGTTTTACAAAAGACGACGACGAAACTTCCCCCGACTGCAATACAACTGATCCAAAACGGTTCTCCCAGGCAAAACGACAGGCGTCAAGGATTTCTTCATCGCGGGCTTTATAACGAACTACTTTTCCATTCGATTTCCGGATACCGCAATACAGACAATCCTTTGAACAAATATTTGAGAATTCAATCAGCCCACGTAAATAAACTTTGTTCCCCACTTCGCGGAGTTTCACTTCCTGGGCACGCTTTAATAGTGCAGTCCGGTCTTCGCCATTTGCTCTTAGTAATGTGATTAAATCATCACGGTTAAACGATTCCTGTTTTAATATATCCGGAATATTTTTCATGCTGTAAAGATAAAACTTGCTTTGTGTGAAGCGACAAACTTATCTTTCAATGTTTTATATTTTTTTTGATTGGAAAGTGTTTCCAAACAGAAATAATCCAGTCATTATTTTATAGCGAATGGAATCGCCAGTTTTTAGTAAATTTAAATCGTTAAAATAATGGCTTTTGTGACAACTGAAATCAATTATATCTGGAAAGAATATCACGATCAGCTCCTGGATTTTATCCGGAAAAGAGTGAAGGATGATGCGGATGCGGATGATATTTTGCAGGAAGTTTTTATAAAAATCCTGTCGAAAGTCGATACGCTTAAAGACAGCGATAAACTTAAAAACTGGCTTTACCAGATCACACGCAATACCATCAACGACCATTACCGGCTACAGCAAAAGGGGAAAAATATTGAGGAACCTTTTGATTTACAGGAAGAAGATGCGGATGAAAATACTTCGATGAAAGCGGCAGAAAGCTGGATTGGTTTATATATCGACGGGTTACCTGATAATTATCGTGAAGCGGTAATCATGTCGGAGTTAAAAGGCTATTCAATTGCCGATATTGCAAAGAATCTGGACCTCAGCTACACCAATGCAAGGGCGCGTGTTCACCGCGGAAGACAGGCGCTGAAAAAGAACCTGACCGACTGTTGTACCTTTCATGTGGATGTTTATGGGAACATCATCGATTACCATGCAAATCAACCGGTTTGTAAAAAATGCTGAAAAATTGTTTAAAAGCTGTGTCCGTTTTTAAAATTTGCCGTCAACAGGGTACAAATTCTAAAAAATTATGTCATGAACAAAAATGAAATCAGAGATGCGGTTCGGGAAAGATATGCAGGGATCGCTGAATCAAATGGTGCAACAGGTTGTTGTTCAACCAGTGAATCAACGTCCTGTTGTGGTTCGCAAAAAGATTTTGATTTACGATCATTGAAACTTGGTTATTCAGATGACGATGTAAAACAGGTTCCGGAAACCTCCAACCTGGGCCTGGGTTGCGGAAATCCACAGGCAATTGCCAACTTAAAGAAAGGGGAAACGGTGATTGACCTTGGAAGCGGCGGCGGATTCGATGTATTTCTGGCTGCCCGGCAAGTAGGTGAAAACGGCAAAGTGATCGGTGTGGATATGACTCCGGCAATGATTACGAAAGCCCGGAGCAATGCTGAAAAATTTGATTTTCAAAATGTGGAATTCCGTTTGGGTGAAATTGAAAATCTTCCGGTTGCCGATGGAATAGCGGATGTTATTATCTCGAACTGCGTGATTAATCTGTCGCCCGAAAAACAAAAGGTTTTTAACGATGCTTTCCGCGTTCTTAAACCGGGAGGAAGACTCGCAATTTCGGATACAGTAAGCTTAAAGGAAATTCCTGACGAAATTAAAAGCGATATGCAACTTTACAGTGAATGTATCTCGGGAGCATCGAGTATTGAAGCGATTGAACAAATGCTAAGTATCGCCGGTTTTAAAAACATCAGGATTAGCCCGAAACTAAAAAGTAAAGAACTGGTGACCGAGTGGGACTCCGATGGTTTTGATGAATATGTGGACTCGGCAGATATTGAAGCTATAAAACTTTAAAAAAAGAGGCCAACTAAAAAAGGTTCACGCAAAGTATCCAAGGCACAAATTTTAATCTTCAATGTCTTTGTGTTCTTAACGCTACTTATTAAACTTTGCGTGGACCCAATTTTACAGTTTAAAGAACAACTTCGATACAATAACATGGTAACGATTCAATCAATAAGTCATTCAGAAACCGATTCGGTAAAAAATTTACTACAACTTTCCGGTTTGCCTTATTCCGATTTAGACGAAGCGCCTGCCCATTTTTTCGGAGTAAAAGAAAACGATCAGTTTATTGCAACAGGAGCACTTGAAATTTATGGTGTTAATGCTGTTTTGCGTTCGGTTGCGGTTCACGAGGCGTACCAAAATATGGGTTATGGCCTGCAAATCGTGCGGTTTTTAGAAAATAAAGCAATCGAAAAAGGAATTAAGCACCTATTTCTTTTGACAATCACGGCTACTGAATTCTTCAAAAAATTAGGTTACCTCCCGCAGCAACGCGATTTATGCCCACCTGAAATCCTGTCAAGCGCCCAGTTCAGGGAAATTTGTCCTCTGTCTGCCAGTTGTTTGTCTAAAAAATTGCAGAATTAGAAGCTAACCTTCCGAATGTATTCAATAACATAAAAAAGTATCTGTTTTTATCAGCTTATTCTGAACATTTATCCAGTATCTTTACTCCCTAATCCTGCGGGAAGGCCGAGGCTGACTTTAGGGAAAGATTAAAAAGGATTAATTCGCTTCTATTTTTATTCCCGCAGAATTTATTTGTTTAATTCAAGCCTGAACTCGATGATGGTTTTAAGCTACCGGCTTCGGGCTTCCAACTTTCAAAATATGAAACGACTTGGTTTTGTGGGAATAATTATTGAAGACCGTGAAAAATGCGCCGGTGTAGTAAATACCATTCTTAGCGAATTTTCAGAACTGATCCTCGCGCGTACTGGCTTGCCAAACATCAAACAAAATACTTCGATTATCACACTTGTAGTCGATTCCACCACTGATGAGCTTGGAAAACTGACAGGGAAACTGGGAAGCATTCCCGGTGTTTCCGTCAAATCGGGTCTCGCAAAAAAATAACCTGAAATAAAACATCATGAAGAGTTATCCACGCATCCCCCGCTCCTTTGTCGCTTCCCCCTTTGAAGGGGGATTAGGGGGATGAAAATTCACTGAGTTTCACACTTTATAACCTAAATATTTCAACTATTATGTACAAAATAGAAGCCGATTTTATCAACGAACAAAAGGTTTGGGAAATACTTGAAAAATGTAAAAATCCCGAACCTCGGCAAATTAGGGATGTACTGGCAAAAGCTGCCGAAATGAAAGGCCTCGATCTGGAAGAAGTGGCAATGCTGACTTCAATCAGCGATCCTGCTTTGCTTGCCGAATTGTTTAATACTGCCAACCAGGTAAAGGAAACCATTTACGGGAAACGGCTGGTATTGTTCGCTCCTCTTTATATTTCCAATCTGTGTTCAAACGAATGTTTGTATTGTGCCTTTCGTGCAACCAACAAGGAAATTACGCGCCATGCACTTTCGCAACAGCAAATTGCACGCGAAGTGAATGTACTAATCAAACAAGGACACAAACGCGTTTTGCTGGTAGCCGGCGAGTCATATCCTAAAGAAGGGTTTCAATATGTACTCGATTCGGTAAAAACCATATACAGTGTCAAGTCGGTGCATGGCGAAATCCGCCGTGTTAATGTAAATGTGGCTCCGCTTGCAACTGAAGAATTCAAACAACTAAAAGATGCCGGGATAGGCACTTACCAGATATTTCAGGAAACTTACCATCGCGAAACCTACTCGAAAGTACACCTCGGAGGTAAAAAACGAGACTATAACTGGCGTGCCTGGTCGTTACACCGGGCCATGGAAGCCGGAATTGACGATGTAGGAATTGGTGTTTTGTTCGGTCTGTTCGATTACCGGTTCGAGATTCTTGCCATGATGCAGCATATCAAAGAACTCGAAGAAAAGTTTGGCGTGGGGCCGCACACTATTTCGGTGCCGCGCCTCGAACCTGCCACCAACAGCGACATCGCATCACATCCCCCCTTCCCTGTTTCAGACATCGATTTCAGAAAAATTGTAGCTATTCTTCGCCTGGCTGTTCCTTATACCGGAATCATTATGTCAACCCGCGAAACCGCCAAAATGCGCCGCGAAACATTTGCTCTGGGAGTTAGCCAAATCTCAGCCGGAAGTCGCACCAATCCCGGAGGATACGAGGAAGAAACAGAAGACGATCCTTCAGGCCAGTTTAGTTTGGGTGATCATCGTTCGCTTGATGAAGTGATCCGCGATGTGGCTTCGATGGGTTATATACCGTCGTTTTGCACGGCTTGTTATCGTTTGGGAAGAACCGGAGCCGATTTTATGGACCTGGCCAAACCAGGAGATATAAAACTACACTGTGCGCCCAATGCTTTGAGTTCGTTTAAAGAATACCTGCAGAATTTTGCCAGACCCGAAACTGCTGAAGTGGGGGATAAATTAATAGCCGAGACGATTGGAAGTATGAGCGGAATTGCCCGCCAGCGTGCCGAAAAACTCGTTAAAAGAGTGGAAGCCGGAAGAGATGATGTGTACTGTTAATTCTTAATTTTGGAGCAAACAGCCTTCGGCTTAAACGAGTACACAACAACAAAATCACGTAATCCTTTAATCAGGAGAATCATGGTAAAGACAAGAATAGAAAAGGATTTATTAGGTTCGAAACAAATCCAGGCTGATGTATTTTGGGGAATACATACAGCACGGGCAGTGGAAAATTTTCCTTTGAGCGGACAAGTGGTCCATCCCGAATTAATCAAAGCTTTTGGAGAAGTAAAACTGGCTTGTGCACAAGTGAACAAGGAGCTCGGTTTCTGGAAAGACAAGGAAAAAGCTACAGCCATTGAACAAGCTTGTTCTGAAATGGCGCAGGGACTTTTAGCAGAACACATTATTGTAGATGCCATGCAGGGAGGCGCCGGAACCTCAACGAACATGAATGTGAACGAAGTGCTGGCCAACCGCGCCCTGCAAATTATGGGCGAATACCTTGGAAACTACGAACGGATTTCGCCGCTCGATGATATCAACCTGCACCAGAGCACCAACGACGGTTACCCCACTGCCTTGAAAGTAGCTGCCATACGGATTCTGCGAAAACTCGAACAAAATATTCTTGGCTTACAGGAAGCTTTTCAGCAAAAGGAAAAAGAACTTGCCCACGTGGTAAAAATTGGAAGAACCCAACTCCAGGACGCCGTACTTACTACACTAGGCCGCGAAATGAGTGCCTACGCCGAAGCCTTTAACCGCGATCGCTGGCGAATTTATAAATGCGAAGAACGTTTGCGGGTAGTAAATTTGGGTGGAACTGCTATCGGAACGGGTTTGGGGGCCCCTAAACAATTTATCTTCCGGGTGGTCGACAAGCTTCGCGAGAATACCAACATCGGGTTGGCCCGCAGCGAAAACCTCATCGACGGGACACAGAACCTGGATGTTTTCGTGGAGGTGTCCGGTATTTTAAAAGCCTGTGCTACCAACTTGCTCAAAACCAGTAACGATCTGCGCTTGATGTCGAGTGGACCCGATGCCGGACTCGGCGAAATTTATCTTCCCGAAATGCAGGCAGGCTCCTCAATCATGCCTGGAAAGATAAACCCCGTAATTCCGGAAGCAGTAGCTCAGGTGGCAATCAAAACGATGGGAAACGATCAGGTAATTGCGCACGCTTGCAGTGCGGGCAACCTCGAACTTAACCAATTTATGCCACTCATTGCAAACGCTTTGCTCGAATCCCTTGATTTGCTCTCGAATGCCAGCAAAATATTTGCTGAAAAATGTGTTTCAGGAATTAGAGCCAATGAAGAGCTTTGCAAACGCAACGTTAAAAATTCGACTGCCGCTGTAACGGCGCTGATTCCAAAACTCGGTTACGACAAAGCCAGCCAGGTAGCAGAAATTGCCAGAAAACAAAAATTAAGCATCCGCGAAGTAGCAATTCTTCATGGACTTATCACCGGAGAAGAATTCGAAGAAATGATCTCACCCGAGGCAGTTTGTCGGCTGGGTTCGTGATGTCGGTAAAGCATTAACAAGACATTAACATTCTAAATCTTTTTCATTTTCAGACATTTGTGAGCTTAATCTGATTTCCATACTAAAATATCTTAATATTTGTTTTGATTTTATTTTGGATATTCATATTATTGTGTAAAATGAGATAAAAAGATATTTTATTTTATAACTTTAAAAATTACAAAAATGAAAAAACTATTATTTGTGTTGGCATTTGTCGCGGTTTACGGTGTTTCGATAGCGAAGACCCAGTCACCCGTAGTTACATTCAACCAAACGGTTGTTGTCGCCGACGAAGGAAAAGACACCGTTAAAGAAGAAAAAGAAAAGAAAGAAGCCAAAGCAGAAGCTAAAACCGAAACCAAAGCAGAAAAGAAATCTGCGGGTTGCGGAGGTGAAAAAGAAGTAAAAGCTGAAGGCGCAAAATCGCACGACTGTGGGGGCGATAAAAAAGCCGAAGGAACAAAAACGGCTGAAGCTAAAACCAGCGGTGGCGGATGCGGCGGTAAATAAGATTTTATCCTAGTCTTTACATAGTTAAACCGTCTCTCAATTTTCGAGAGACGGTTTTTTTTAATACCTTCTTCTCTGAAATTCTTGTTTTTAAAGGAAAAATATTATATTGGCAATGTTTCATTTTCAAGAATTTAATCATTATAAACAAATGTTATTTGTAATCAATCTTAACCTTTAACAATCAGAACAATGAAAAAGATCTTACTGATTTTAGCCCTCGTGGCAGTGTACGGTATTTCGCTGGCAAATGCGCCTGTAAAAGTGAATTCGGAAAAAGCCGGCAAAATTTGTGTTGCCAGCGACGACCAAAGTAATTTCATGTCGGTAGAAGAAGAAAAAGACAAAAAGAAGAAAACCGAAGAAAAAGCAAAAAGTACCGAAAAAGTAAAAGAAACAAAGGACGCACAACCAACCGTAGGAGGCTGCGGCGAAGCACAAAAGAAATGTTGTGCGGCTGCCGGCAAATCGTGTCCTGAAGAGAAAGCCAGCAAAAAAGAAACTGGTGGCGGCTCAAAATAAAAAATTAATACGTGTATTAAAAGGGTACTCAATGAGCGCCCTTTTTTTGTATATCATTGTTTGAAATCATTTGATTGCGTATTTTCAGGCCAACAAAAACTCGACACATGAGGGCACCAAAATCATTTCGTTTGCACATTGGAATTTTTGGCCGCAGAAACGCCGGAAAATCAAGTATTCTAAATGCCCTCACTCATCAGGAAGTTTCGATTGTTTCAGAGGTAGCAGGAACAACCACCGACCCGGTTGAAAAACCCATGGAACTGCTTCCGCTCGGCCCTGTTCTCTTTATTGATACCGCAGGAATAGACGATACAGGTATTCTGGGCGAAAAGCGTGTAGCAAAGACATTGTCTGTTTTTGATCGTACCGACCTCGGAATTATCGTTAGCAATTTCAACGATTGGGGAGATTACGAAGAAAAACTGATCAGCGAACTCAAAACACGCGAAATACCCTTCATTGTTGCTTTCAATAAAAGTGATCTGTACCCTGAGGATCTCGGAATAACTGCTATCCTGGGTCAGTCAAAAATCCGCTTTGTATTTACATCGGCGCCAAGGCAATCCGGCATTTCCGAACTTCGTCAGCTACTTTTAAAATCGGCTCCCGATGACTTTATCAACCGCCCGAGCATTCTGGCCGATTTAGTAGGACCTGGTGAAGCCGCCGTTCTGGTCGTTCCTATCGATAAGGAAGCTCCAAAAGGACGATTGATCCTTCCACAGGTTCAAAGCATCCGTGATTTGCTGGATAATGACTGTTTTTCGGTTGTTGTAAAAGAACGCGAATTACGCGAAGCATTGTCGCGATTTAACAAGCCTCCCAAACTGGTGGTAACCGACTCACAGGCTTTTTTAAAAGTTGCTGCCGACACGCCACCCGAAATTCCAATGACTTCGTTTTCGATTTTGTTTGCCCGTTTTCAGGGCGATCTGAATGCTTTGGTCCGCGGTGCCATGACGATCGATAATCTCAAAGCAGGCGATAAAGTGCTGATTGCGGAAGCCTGTTCTCATCATCCCATCGGAGAAGATATTGGAAGTGTAAAAATACCCCGCTGGCTCACACAGTACGTGGGAGGAAAATTGGAGATCGATAACATGCGTGGGCACGATTTCCCTTTTAATATTTCTGAATATAAACTGATTATCCACTGTGGTGCCTGTATGTGGAACCGCCGCGAAATGCTAAGCCGAATTATGAAAGCACAACAAGCAGGTGTGCCAATCACGAATTACGGACTTACCATTGCCTATTCTCTCGGAATCTTCGAACGCGCATTGCAACCTTTTCCGGCAGCTTTATCCATTTATCATAAAGAATCGTTATAGAATTCTACAATCTTAAACACAGTTACTTCCGTATTTCAAAAACATTGTTATTTTTATTGACAGAATTGCAAGTTAACTTAATACAATTTCTATGAAAAAGCGGCTGTTTAACTTTCGGAGCAAAACTGCTTCGATACTCGGAATTTTAATCTTATCCACGTTTGCCTTGTCGGCCCAGAAACCCGACATCAGCAAATTGGAGAAAATGAAAGCAAGAAGCATTGGTCCGGCCGGAATGAGTGGCCGGATTGTTGCCATCGATGCTGTTATTGATAACCCTGATATCATTTTTGTTGGCGCCGCGTCAGGCGGAGTCTGGAAATCGGTTGATGGGGGAATTACCTGGAAACCAGTGTTCGACGATGAAAAACTTATCAATATCGGCGCTATTAAAATCAACCAAACCAACCCCGATATTATTTGGGTGGGTACCGGTGAAGGAAACCCCCGAAACTCAATCAACATAGGGGGCGGCTTATACAAATCGATGGACGGCGGAAAATCCTGGAAACTGCTGGGTTTGGAAAACACCAAAAACATTCACCGCATTTTACTCGATCCGCGTGATGAAAACGTGGCATATATCGGGGCAATCGGAAATCCTTATGCCGAGCATGCCGGGCGTGGCTTGTATAAAACCACCGATGGCGGCGAAACATTTGAGAAAATTCTTTTTGTGGATGAAAAAACCGGCGTAGGTGAAATGGTGATGGACCCCGGCAATCCGAACAAAATATTCGTGAACATGTGGGAGCACCGTCGTTGGCCCTGGTTCTTTACATCGGGTGGCCCGGGTTCGGGTTTGTACCTTACACGCGATGCCGGTAAAACCTGGAAAAAACTTAATTCAAAAGATAACGGAATTCCGGAAGGCGACCTTGGAAGAATGGGACTTACCATTGCCCCAAGCAACCCCGAGGTAGTTTACGCACTGATCGAATCGAAAAAGAACGCACTTTACAAATCAAGCGACGGAGGAGATACTTTCAAAAAAATCAATGATAAGGATGAAATCGGGAGCCGCCCGTTTTATTACTGCGAAATTTATGCTGATCCGAAAGATTACAACCGCTTATACAGTTTACACACAGGCATTACCATGAGTGAAGACGGCGGCCGATCGTTTACTTCGATCGAAGGCGGAACACACTCCGACCACCACGCCATGTGGATCAATCCAAAAAATCCCGCACACCTGATGGAAGGAAACGATGGAGGAATGAACATTTCTTACGACTACGGGAAAACCTGGCGTTTTGTACAGAACCTGCCGGTGGGTCAGTTTTATCATATTAATGTCGATAACGAACTTCCGTACCATGTTTATGGCGGAATGCAGGACAACGGCTCGTGGAAAGGCCCGGCCTATATTTATCAAACCGGTGGAATCCTGAACCAAATGTGGCTCGAAGTAATGTTTGGCGATGGGTTCGACGTTATTCCTGACCCCGATGATGCAAGGTGGGGCTATGCCATGTCGCAACAGGGAAACGTGGGGCGTTACGATTCGAAAACCGGAAACACTTATTCGATCAAGCCTACCCCACCCGATTTGGACACGAAGCTGCGCTTTCACTGGAACGCTGCCATGGCACAGGATCCTAACGACAACAATACCATTTATTTTGGTTCGCAATTTCTGCATAAAAGTACCGACAAAGGGTTGACATGGGACATTATTTCTCCCGACCTGACTACCAACGATACTACCAAGCAAAAATTTAGCGAAAGCGGTGGATTGACCTTTGACGTTACCGGTGCCGAAAACCATACCTGTATTTTGGCCATAGCACCAAGTCCGCTCGATAAGAATGTAATTTGGGTGGGTACCGACGATGGAAACCTCCAGCTTACCCGCGATGGCGGCCAAACCTGGACCAATGTGAATAATCTGCCCGGTCTTCCGGCAGCCAGCTGGATTCCGCAGGTTCGGGCTTCTACCTACGATGCAGGAACTGCCTGGGTGGTGGCCAATAACTACCGCCGTGGCGACTTTACTGCCTATGCTTATGTGACCCTTGATTATGGGAAGACGTGGAAACGCATTGTAAACAATGATAAAGTTTTTGGCTATACACTAACTATTCTTCAGGATCCGACAGAACCAAACCTGGTTTTTCTTGGTACCGAGCACGGTTTGTGGATAAGCATCGACAAAGGTGAAAACTGGACACGTTGGACAAATGGTTATCCTGCTGTTTCAACAATGGACCTCGCTATTCAGGAAAGAGAAGCCGACTTGGCTATCGCTACATTTGGCCGTTCAATTTATATCCTTGATGACATCAGGCCTTTGCGCCAGCTGGCTGCCAATGGTGGAAAAGCGCTGGATGCACCGCTTGCCATTTTTAAACCGGCCGATGCAGTACTCGTAAACGGCAAACTCTCCAACATTGGCTCTCATTTTCCGGCAGATGCCATTTTCTCGGGCGAAAATAAATCGACCGATGCACAAATAAAAGTGATCGTTGCCAAAGCCAAAAAAGAAGAGAAATTGGATTCAGAATCGCGTGGGCCGGGTCGTAGAAGCGGTGGCGGAGCCAAAGCTGATTCACTGAAAATTTATATTTACGATATTGATAATGCCTTGATTCAGACGCTTGAAAGTGTCCCTGATGGTGGACTCAATATAGTGAGATGGAATTTAACTACCGGCGATATGAAAATGCCCCGTCGTGGTGGTCGCGAAGAAGGGGCAATAAACCGATTCATGCGCCGAAACCGCAGTGTTAAGAGCGTTTTACCCGGTACTTATAAACTGGTAGCTGAATATAAAGATCAAAAAGATTCGACAGAAATTACAGTGGTCATGGATCCACGGGTCCCAAAATCGGTGGAAGCAATAAAAGCTCAAAATGCCATGGTCGACGACCTTACTTCTAATTTGGAAGTACTGTATAATGGCACCGAACGGTTAATCGAAAGCAACCAGGTTCTCGACAAACTCTCAACACAATTAAAAGGCCTGGAAGGTGACGAAATAAAAGAACTTCAAAAAGAAATAAAAGCAATCCAGGACTCGGTTAGCGCAATCCAGGATATGCTTTTGGGCAAACAGGATCCGGATGTACAGGGAATTACGTCGCGCAGTTATGATCAGTATGTAAGCGGAAAAGTATTCATGGCCATCCGACAGATCACGTCGAGACCGGGAATGCCAACCATTACAGAAGAAAAAATGGTTGAGCAGGCCAAAACAAAAATCAGGGAAGGGGTTGATGCGATTAATAATTTTTATAGTGATGTTTGGCCCGGATTCCGCAGTAAAGCAGAAGCCACAAAAATTTCGCTTTTTAAAGATTACGAGCCGCTGGAAATGAAATAATTACCATTACTAAATAAAAATAAACCTCGCGAAAGCGGGGTTTTATTTTTTTAGACCGGTACTTTTAAAAAACCCGAAAAACTCGATCTTCCCCATTTTGTTCTTCTTTAAAAGTTTTAGATTTTCCTTTTCAAAAGCAAACTGAAACTCAAGATTATTCCTGAAATCAGTTGGATCGACCAGCGTAATATAATTCCGGCGAACGCTCCAGTTTCCTTCCTTCAGATGGTCGAAAACAGGAAGTGCCAGTTTTGAGGTGGTACGAAAGCTTTCTTCAACATGAAATTGAATTTGCAAGGACTCGCCATTCATTTTTAGTTCATCTTCGGTTTGGTGGATAAGCTTCTCCTTCTCATCGAAATAATACTCATACAGAACCCACTCTCCCGGAATTTTCTTTGTAATCCTTCCAAAAACTTCGGGCGAAGCGAGCCAGTTGCTTATCCTTGCGAACACAGATGTAACTTTCATAATTTCATGGTGTTTGTGTTTGACGGCAATGCGTTTAAAAAGTTTAATTAGAAAATAAAAATCGATCCGTTATCCAACAAATTATTTCCAATCCAATTCCTAAGAGAGCTCCCGTTGAATCAAAAGTTGATTTTGTTTTGTCGGGCTACAACAATATTTCACCGACTTAATGTGCCAGGATAGCGAATTAAGTGGCTTATTTTGTTTGGGTTAAATACTTTACAATGGGGATTGTCGTTGTTATTTATACTTAACGAATACCATAGATGTTACCGACGAAAAATTCAGAGACGGGAATTTTGTGGGAGATAACTTACCAAAACTGTTAAGCCTGATGAAACTTGGGAAAAAAAGCAGTGGTTTCTCAGGTGGGAAATAAAACTTTCGCTGATCAACGAAGTGTCTGACTCGAAATCGAAAACCATTAAACTTGCAGTGGCCAAAACTGGCATGATGGGTGAAAACCCGCTGAACCGCCGTGACGAAGTAAATCGCTTCGGAAATTATCTGAAAACGGACCGGCAATGCCCGATTTAAGCGAATTTGATATTTATATTGTAGCCTCGCGAAACAGTGAGAACGATAAGAAGATTAACCTTTCGGAAAAATTATGGACCTCGCTTTTCGAATACCAGGGAGCGACAGTAAGTTTCAACTCGAAATTGGAAGAGTAAATTAAGCTTGAATGTAAACAAAAAAGAAAGGGTAGCCCACAGACCACCCCTCAACTGGAATTAATGATAAAAAATAAGGGTATCACAAACATACAAAACACTAAAAATAACATAGAAATAATAAATAGCTATTTATTAACATTTTATCGTGAATAGCGTTATTTAAAGACAATCAAAACAAAAAACGGGGCCGATGATAGAAATTGAACGAAAATAAAAGCGTCATAAAAAGATCAAACCTGTATCGATAACTTTCCATCATGTATTTGTAAATCAAAATCTTTTCCCTACTTTTGCGCCGATTAATTTTACACCGTTGTTATTGAAAGCGATGCTGCGGCGTAAACATTGTATAACAAAATAAGTTCTTTAAAATGTATTTAACATCAGAAAAAAAACAAGAGCTGTTTGCCCAACACGGAAAAACAGCCACCGACACTGGTAGTGCAGAAGGCCAGATTGCATTGTTCACATTCAGGATCAATCACCTGACTGAACACCTGAAGCAAAACAAAAAAGACCACAGCACTCGTCGTGCATTGATCAAATTGGTAGGTAAACGCAGAAGTCTGCTCGACTACCTGATTAAAAAGGATATTGAACGTTATCGTTCGATCATCAAAGAATTGAACTTACGTAAGTAAATCGATAGGAAAGGCAATGCAAAGGTGTTGCCTTTCTTTTTTTCCAAATTACAAAACCTCACCACCCATTGTAATTTAAATTAAAAAGTTTTTAAAAATTATGGTAAACGCAACAGTTAAAACAATCGAATTTGCCGACGGCAGAACGATTACCATTGAAACCGGGAAGCTGGCCAAACAAGCCGACGGATCGGTAGTGGTACGAATGGGTGACACCATGTTGCTGGCCACGGTCGTTTCGGCCCGTGAAGCCAAAGAAGATGTTGATTTTATGCCGGTGTCGGTTGATTACCGCGAAAAATTTTCAGCCGCTGGCCGTTTTCCCGGCGGGTTTATGAAACGTGAAGCCCGCCCAAGTGACGACGAAATTCTGGTTGCCCGTTTGGTCGACCGCGCACTGCGCCCGCTTTTCCCCGATGATTACCACGCAGAAACTGCTGTGATGATCTCCCTGATTTCGGCCGGTGCCGATGAAATGCCCGACCAACTGGCTGGATTAGCTGCTTCAGCAGCAATCGCTGTTTCCGACGTTCCTTTCACTACTCCCATCTCGGAAGTACGTGTGGCTCGTATAAACGGTGAATTTATTATCAACCCAACTTACTCGCAACTTGATGAAGCCGACCTTGATATTATGGTAGGCGCTTCGTTCGACAACATCATGATGGTGGAAGGCGAAATGAGTGAAGTTTCGGAAGATGTGATGCTCGAAGCCATAAAAACGGCTCACGAAGAAATTAAAAAACACTGTAAAATCCAGGAAGAACTGGCAGCAGAACTTGGTGTTGTAAAACGTGAATACTGTCACGAAAACAACGACGAAGAACTTCGCGAACGCGTAAAAACCGAACTGTACGACAAGTGTTACGAAATTGCCAAACAACAAATCACCAACAAAAGCGAACGCTACGGCGCTTTCGAAGCCGTTCGCGACGAGTGGATCGAAACCTTTAAAACAGAAAATGCTGAAGACGAAGAACTCGACAAAAAGGTTGGTCTGGTTAAACGATACTACCACGACGTGGAGAAAGAAGCCATGCGTCGCATGATTCTGGACGAAGGTATCCGTCTCGATGGTAGAAAAACTCACGAAATCCGCCCGATCTGGGGCGAGGTGAACTATTTACCGGGAGCTCACGGTTCTTCGATTTTCACCCGCGGTGAAACACAGGCCTTGACCTCGGTTACCCTGGGCACAAAAATGGATGAAAAAATTATTGACGGTGTTACGGTTCAGGGGAAAGAAAAATTCCTGTTACACTACAACTTTCCTCCATTCAGCGTTGGCGAAGCAAAAACACCTCGCGGAGTAGGACGTCGGGAAATTGGCCACGGAAACCTGGCACTTCGCGCACTGAAAAATATGATACCCGGCGAATTCCCATACGTTATTCGTATTGTTACCGATATTCTTGAGTCGAATGGCTCGTCGTCGATGGCAACAGTTTGTTCAGGTACAATGGCGATGATGGATACCGGTATCAAAATGAAAAAACCCGTATCAGGGATTGCGATGGGTTTGATCACTGATAAAGGAGCTACCAAATTTGCTGTGCTATCCGATATTTTGGGCGATGAAGACCACCTTGGCGACATGGACTTTAAAGTTACCGGTACTGCCGATGGTATCACTGCCACACAGATGGATATTAAAGTGGATGGCCTTTCGTACGAAATACTGGCACAGGCATTGCAACAGGCAAAAGAAGGCCGTTTACATATCCTTGGCAAAATGCTCGAGGTAATTGACGAACCACGTGCCGATTACAAACCAAATGTACCGCGTATCGAAACCATCCAGATACCTAAAGACATGATTGGTGCAGTGATCGGACCGGGTGGAAAAGTAATCCAGGCTATCCAGGAAGAAACCAAAACCGTGATCGTAATCGAAGAAAAAGACGATCTGGGATACGTGCAAATTTCCGGTGCAGGACTCGAACCAATTCAGGCTGCCAAGGCAAAAATCAAAGCGATTACCGCGCTGCCCGAAGTAGGAGAAGTATATAACGGAAAAGTAAAATCGGTGGTAGCGTTTGGCGCCTTTATCGAAATTATGCCGGGAAAAGAAGCTTTGCTCCACGTTTCGGAAATGGACTGGAACCGGGTGGAAAAAGCCGAAGATTTCTGTAAGGAAGGCGATATGATGGAAGTAAAACTGATTGGGGTGGATGAAAAAACCGGTAAGTTGAAACTTTCGCGCAAAGTACTTCTTCCAAAACCGGAAGGTTATGTGGAACGTCCGCCAAGAGAAGATCGTGGTGGAGACCGCAGGGGCGGCGACCGCCGGGATTTCCGTGGAGGTGACCGCCGCGATAACCGTGGTGGAGACCGCAGGGATGACCGCCGTGGTGGTGACCGGGGTGGTGATCGTGGTGGCGACCGCAGGGATTTCCGCCCACGACGCGACAACGACTAAATGAATTGAATATTCATAAGTATATGAAAACGCTCTGCCAATTGGCAGAGCGTTTTTTTATGCACGCAGCTTTTGGTACATTCGCAGCAAATTACAGGAGTATGGAAAAGTGGGCCGAAAAATTAACGCTGGAAATCGATCAGAAGCTCGAAAAATCGAGAGTTCAGGATTTACGGTTCTTCCGCATCGACGAGTTTAAACGGAATGTGGAGCGGGTAGAGAAATTCTCTTCATCGTGTGCCGACTGCAAACGCTTCAAAACTGAAATTTCAGAATCGGTACAAAACATCAATGAAGCCATAAAAACACCCGGACGGGAACGACGCGGTTACGACCGCCTGATCAACCGGCTATCGAAGCATATCAGGAAAGAGCACGGGTTTTATCCTCCGTTCTATTTTAGTTATGTGTATGCTCTATTTGGAATAATTGGTGGCGCTTTGCTGGGTTATTTGCTGGTATTGGTCAAGCCTGAACTTCGCATCGAAATGTTTTCGATCGGAATTTCCGTCGGGCTAATCATTTCCTATATTTTAGGAAGCACCAAAGACAAAAAAATCCGTTTACAAAAAAAACTGATGTAGTTTTCAACAATCGGGCCGTGTTTCCGTCAAAAGCAATTATTTTTGGCTTCGGTTAAATCAGGAAATATTCCACAAAAGATTTGTATGCAGTTTCTGGTCATCGAAGGAAATATTGGAGCCGGCAAAACCACGCTTTCAGAAATGATCGCGCAGGACTACAACGCCAAACTGGTGCTCGAACAATTTGCCGACAACCCTTTTCTTCATAAATTTTATAAAGACCAGGAACGATATTCTTTTCCACTGGAGCTTTCGTTTTTGGCCGACCGCTACAAGCAAATCAAATCAGAGGTGCTCAACCTCGATTTGTTTCACTCATTTATGGTGGCTGATTATTATTTTGCCAAAACCGCCATTTTTGCGCAGAACACGCTGAAAGACGACGAATACCGCTTGTTCCGCCAAATTTTTGATATTGTTTTTGAGTCGATGCCCAAACCCGATTTATACGTGTATTTGCATGCCAACGTCGATCGGCTGATAAAAAACATCGCCTTTCGCGGGCGCGATTACGAAAAGGATATCCAGGCAGAATACCTTGTTAAAATCCAACGTGGATATTTTGATTTTCTGAAACAAATTGCCTCATTCCCGGTTCTGGTCATTGATACCAACAACATCGATTTTGTTAAAAATCCGGACGATTATCAGGCCCTGAAAAATGCCATTTTCCATAGTGAATATAAATTAGGCATAAACCGTCTGATATTGTGATAAAAAGAAGCGTTTCACCTTTCTTTTCTTAAAAAGCTTTATATTTTTGTGGACTTATTCATCAATTTTAGAAATCGTTATAAATACTGTTTTGTTATGAAAAGGATCAACTTTAAACCTACCATTCTTGTAGTAACGGCTGCTGTTTTGTTGTCAGGGTGTTCCGGGCTGAATAAAATGAAGAAGAATGCCGACCAGATCAACTTTAAAGTTACTCCGGAAGTGTTGGAGGCACACGCCGGTGAAGTGGATTTGGCGATTACCGGAAGATTTCCTGAAAAATATTTTAATAAGAAAGTTACCCTGACCGCCACTCCGGTACTGAAATACGAAAGTGGCGAAACCAAATACCAACCGGTAAGCGTACAGGGCGAAAGCGTACAAGCCAATAATAAGGTTATTTCGTACAATGGCGGAAGTGTTTCGTACAAAGATGCCACTGCATACGACAAATCCATGGCTAAATCAGAATTGTACGTGAATATAAAGGCATCGCAAGGTAAAAAATCAGTAGATTTTGCGCCCATCAAGGTTGCTGACGGAGTAATTGCTACCAGCGAAAAGGTAGTAATAATGCCTCAACCTATTTTGGGCGTTGTTCGCGAAGCCAATAACAGCGGAAAATACAATCCATCAACCGATGCGTTCCAGCGTGTGGTGCCCGACGAAAAGATGGCCGATATTATGTACCTCATCAACCGCTCGAACCTGAGAAGAGAAGAGATTGAAAAAAGCGAGGTAAAAGCCTTGGAAGATTATACCAAAAAAGCCAGCGAGGACAGCCGTATTAACCTGAAAGATGTTGAAATTTCGGCTTATGCATCGCCTGATGGTAGCATCGACCTGAATACCGACCTGGCTGCTGAAAGAAAAAATACTTCGTCGGCATTCCTGGCTAAGAAATTAAAAGAAGCCGGTGTGGATATCGAACTGAAAACAAAATACACACCTGAAGACTGGGAAGGGTTCAAAGAAAAAATGGAAAAATCGAATATCCAGGATAAGGAACTCATTTTGCGTGTACTGTCGATGTATAACGACCCGGAAGTTCGCGAACGCGAAATCCGTAACCTGAGCGAAACATTCACCGAAGTAGCCAGTGATATTCTTCCACAATTGCGTCGCGCTAAAATGGTAACCAGTGTCGATATGGTTGGAAAAAGCGATGAAGAACTGAAAGCCGCTGCCAAAGAAGATCCGGCTTCGCTGAATGAAGCAGAATTGTTGTATGCTGCCACGTTGTTCGATGATATGGACGACCAACTGGAAGTTTACAAATCGTTTGTAAAAGTTTATCCTAACGACTGGAGAGGTCCGAACAACGTAGGTTACGTGTTGGCTAAACAAATGAAATATGCTGAAGCAAAACCTAATTTCGAAAAAGCTGAAACACTAAAAAACAACGAACCAATTATCAAAAATAACCTTGGAGCCGTTGCATTAACAGAAGGTGATGTAGCCAAAGCCGAAGGTTTATTTGGAGCTGCTGCCGGAAGTGGTGAAGAAGTTAACTACAACCTTGGGTTGGTTAGTATCAAAAAAGCAGAATACGACAAAGCCGTTCGTTATTTCGGCAGTTACCAGGATGTAAACTCAGCTCTGGCGAAAATCCTGTCAGGCGACAACAACGGTGCGCTGAGAGATTTGGAAGCATTCCAGATGGAAGGTTGTTATATGAAAGAATATTTCAAAGCTATAATTGGTGCACACACCGCTAAAGAAAGCCTGTTGTTCGAAAGCCTGAAAGCTGCCTGCGACATCAATGCCAACCTGAAAGCTGTTGCCAAAACCGATATGGAATTTGCCAAGTATTTCAGCGATCCGAAATTCAAAGCAATTGTTGACTAACAAAAAACATCAGATATAGAAAAGGGCAGTCACTTGGCTGCCCTTTTTATTTCATTTTGTCCGGAAACCGGGAAAACTGTTCGAACGTTCCGCACACCTGTAATTGTTTATTCGATGATTTCGGGCTGGACATCGAATTTAAAATCGATTCGCCAAACGGAAAAAGAAAGCTGTATATCAAACAGGTACGCCGGTATAACTGAAGTTTGTATAAAAAGTCCTTTTTTATCTTCTGAATAAACCCTATTTTCCTGTCAAAATAAAAGCGCTATTATGACGAACATTAATCAATACATTGAAACAAACAAGGAACGTTTTTTGGAAGAACTGTTTGGACTGATCCGCATCCCGTCGATCAGTTCCATCAAGAGTCACAAACCCGATATGTACAAAGCTGCCGGGTACTGGAAAAACATCCTGCTTTCGGCAGGCGCCGACAAAGCTGAGGTGTACGAAACCAAAGGCAACCCGGTCACTTATGGCGAAAAAATAATTGATCCGGCGCTTCCAACCGTTTTGGTGTATGCACATATGGATGTAATGCCGGTCGACCCAATCGAGAAATGGACTTCCGATCCGTTTGAACCCGAAATCCGCGACGGAAAGATATGGGCGCGTGGTGCCGACGACGATAAAGGACAAAGTATGATGCACGCCAAAGCTTTTGAGTTGATGGTAAAAACCAATACTCTTCCGTGTAACGTGAAATTTATGATAGAAGGTGAAGAAGAAGTGGGTTCGCCAAATCTTCCTGCCTGGTGCGAAGAACACAAAGACATGTTGAAAGCTGATGTGATCCTGGTTTCAGACACTTCGATGATTGCGCCCGATATACCGTCCATCACTACCGGCCTTCGCGGACTGGCATACTGGCAGGTAGAAGTTACCGGGCCAAACCGCGATTTGCATTCAGGCTTATTTGGCGGTGCGGTTGCCAACCCCATCAACGTACTTTCGTCGATGATTACAAAAATAGTGGATGAAAACGGACGAATTACCATCCCTGGATTTTATGATGATGTGTTCGAAGTTTCTGCCGAAGAAAGAGCCTTGCTTGCAAAAGCGCCCTTTAGTGTGGAAGATTACAAAAAAGCGATCGATGTGGAAGAATTAGCCGGTGAAAAAGGTTATTCGCCCAGCGAGCATACCGGAATCCGCCCATCATTTGATGTTTGTGGCATTTGGGGAGGTTACACCGGCGAAGGCGCCAAAACCGTACTCCCGTCGAAAGCTTTTGCAAAAATATCGTCCCGTTTGGTTCCGAACCAGGATCATGAAAAAATTGCCGTTCTTTTTAAAGAACACTTCGAAAGTATCGCACCCAAAACGGTAAAAGTTGAAGTCACCTCGCTGCACGGCGGCCCGGGTTATGTTTGCCCGATCGATATCCCGGCTTACCTGGCAGCCGAGAAAGCATACACCGATGTATACAGGAAACGCCCGGTTCCGGTGCGTTCGGGTGGCAGTATCCCGATTATTTCAGCGTTTGAAAGGATATTGGGAATTAAATCGGTGCTGATGGGTTTCGGCCTCGAATCGGATGCCATTCACTCGCCCAACGAAAATTATCCGCTGGAACAGTTTTACAACGGGATCAGAACCATTCCGCTGTTTTACAAATATTTTGCTGAAATGAGTAAATAGTACTGAGTAGTGAGATTTTAGAGATGAGTAAAAAGAATCGCTCTTCCGGGAAGGGCGATTCGTTTTGTGGTATGATTGCTGCCGAAAACGTTCCGAAGCCGGTTAAACTCTTTCTCTTTAAACTTCTCTTTCCGGGGGCTGAGAACAGCCTTACTATTTGCCTGGTTTTTATCAACCCGCGTTACCGTTATTTCGTTACTGGCCGGGTTAGGCGCCATAGTAAACGCATACATGTAACTTTTAACAAAAGTATAGGTAGTGTTTACTGTCCCGCACGCCGAGGTAGTGGAATATAATCGAAATGTGGCGCTGGAGGACGATGCTGAAGTCATAAGCAGATTCATGGTGGAGTAACCATAAGAACTTGACTGGTTCCAGGAAATACCCGAACCGCTTTGTAATTGCCAGTTAAACGACGATGCCTGCGGGCAACTGACAGCAACATTCACCCAGCTGTCCTGTTGTACAAAATTAACCGTGTTTAAAGGATGGCTCTGGCTGTATTGCTCCCAGGTACCCGATGGATATACCGCAGCTACAGTTAGATGTGGCAGGTCAATTTCACCACAATCAGTATAAAGCGTGGCGCCAACCCAACTTCCTCCGTTGGCAGTAGGATAAATTGTACATTGTGGGGTATTTTGCCCTGACGAGATGTATGCATAAGGGCCGCAACTCCAAACAATTGAATCCACAGGTATGTTGTCAATACTAAAAATCGATCCGGTTATACATATAGAAGAGGGGCCTGAAATTCCTCCCCCTGCAGCTTCCAAAACTGCGTCATAAGCATTAACCCTACCATAGCCCATTTGATTGCATCTACCGTTGGAATAAGTAAAACCTCCTACTTTGTCGGCTGTACTCGTTAAAATATTAAATACATCAATATAACTCAAATCGGGATTTACTGATAAGATTAAGGCCGCTACACCTGCTACAACCGGGCTGGAATGGGAAGTGCCGCCAAATCTACCTGTATAAGAACGATAGTTTGTACCTGTATTCGGAAGTATTTCCCCAGTTGTTGGAGGATGCGTGCCATCAGCAGGCCAGGGATTATAACCAGTATTGTCAGGAATATCAATACTCCACATTTCAAATGTTTCACCGCTAATTCCTCCACAATATGGCGAATATGCTTCTGGAGGATATGCTTTATGAGATGGTGCAACAATATCGATAAGAGAACTTGTAGGACTATAATCTGCCTGATTATCATTTCTGTCAGATGCCCCTACCGTGATTACACCGGGAATATTTACATTTGCGGGAAAAGCAACAAACCCATTATCATTACAGGAGTAATGACGTGCATTATTCCCAGCAGAGAAAATAACAACTCGGTTGTTATTCAAAGCATAATTTATTGCTGTTACAATTACCGGATGTGCATTCTGATCGGCAGTCAAATATCCCCAACTATTAGATAAAATATTGGCTCCGTTATTTACGGCAAATTCAATAGCATCAGCAACAACATCAGGGTCAAAATTATCAGGTAAACGAATAGGCATTATTCTACATTCGGGAGCTATCCCTGCAATTCCCTGGTTATTATTCATAGTTGCGGCAATAACACCAGCACAAGCATTGCCATGATTTCCATTGCCTGTCGGAGAAGGGTCATTAGGATTAATATCATTAAAATTACTTTCGTCTAATCTTACTTGTCTTGAATTAGGCAAATCAGGATGATTAGAGGTAACTCCCTGATCCAAAACTGCAATAACGATATCGCTACAACCTGTGGTCAATTCCCATGCTTCAGGGGCATCAATATCGGCATCGTTTGTTCCCGAATGCCCGTCAGTAAAGGTCATTATTACAGGTTATTTGTTTAGAAAAATAAGTGTCATTGGGAATTGCTTGATGATATATTCCGCTAGAAACAAAATTTGGAGTCGAAAACTCAACTAATCCCGATTCGTAAATTTTATTTGCCATTTCCAATGCATCAACCCCTTTCTTTACTCTTAGTTTCTGATAAATCTTAGTCGTTTTCAAAGTCCCCAAATCAAAAGCTTTTATAAGTTCCTTTTTTTGTTCCTCTGATACTCCAGGCAAAAAACGGATTAAAACCTCGTCGGCTACTCCCATATCCAACCCGTCCTTCAATGTATAAAAAGGTTGACAGGTATATACTTCATTATTGAGTTTCAATTGTTCTCTCAGAGCATTTGTTATTTTTTCAGACTCTGTAGTAATTTCTAAAGTTTGAGGATTGTGCCATTTTTCTTTAAAACCGGAAGACACCTCTTTTTTTATAAATTCTTCAGCTTCTGTTTTATCGATACTATCAGCATACTTAATCAACAATGTATTTTCTTTACGGAAAAGAGGAACTTTCTCTCCAAAAGCATAATAATATTTTTCCTCCTCTGTGGTTGCTGAACTTAAGAGGAAAAATAAAAAACCGATAATTATTATTAGTAGCAGATATATTTTTTTCATCGCATTAATATTTTAGGTTAATTTTTAGATGTTTCTTTTATAAATATCTGGTCATAATTATCCCAGAGAAAAGCTGCGTCTAAAGCAAAACAGGCAGTTATAAACTGAACTTTATCTGGTTCATTTACAATTTGATAATTGAATTTAATTTTATAGGCAAATTTTAAACTATCAGGGAAAAATGTAGGGCCGCAGTTATTTCCGTTATAATCCGGAGAGAGGATTTCATCGGGAAAGGCAAACAGGGTATCCGAAAAGTTAAACGTATAAAAGTCCATACGCTTATTTTTATTCTCCTCAAGCAAGATACAATAGCCTCTTTTGGTCTTATTACCTGTTGCCTGTCCTTCACCATCAACTTCATCTCCAATAAAAGAACCAACAACGTAACCTTCAACAAAATTGGAATATTCATCTGCATCTTCGCATCCCGCCCCCAGCAAAACCGCACAAAGTGGCAATAGGAGCAGAAAAAGGGTAAATAGTTTTAATTTTGTTGTTTTCATATTTTTTGTTTTTAGGTGTTAGCCTCAAGCTACAAGCTTTTAGCTAATTAGTTTTCAAATGTTTTTTGTATCCGAGGCAACCATTGGTTACCAGGCGTGAGCGCAAATTGGTGCGGGCTCTGTTTGACGGGGGCGCCGGGCAAAACAACCTGGTTGCGGTCCGG
>WOYV01000101.1 GCA_011620585.1 Draconibacterium sp. | reverse complement strand
CTAAGCAGCCTGCAACTGATTATTGCACAGGCCAACAATCTGCAGTGGCTGGATATTGAACTATCCAATTACAGTTATCCCTATCCCGTTTCAGAATTAATCCTGAATAGTCAGAATCAGGAATTGAAAATGTCCTATATGGATGTGCAGCCGGCAAACTACAATGGTAAAAATATACTGTTGCTGCACGGTAAGAACTTCAATGGAGCCTATTGGAAAACAACCATCGACGCGTTAACAAAGGAAGGTTTCAGGGTGATTGTACCCGATCAGATAGGCTTTGGTAAATCGTCCAAGCCATTGTATTATCAATATACCTTTCAACAACTTGCACTGAACACCAAGGTATTATTGGATACACTGCAAATAGCACAAACAGCCGTTTTGGGTCATTCCATGGGAGGAATGCTTGCCACCCGGTTTTCACTGATGTACCCCGAAGTTGTGCTAAAATTGATTCTGGAAAATCCCATTGGACTGGAGGACTGGAAGTTAAAGGTTCCTTACCAACCGATTGAATGGTGGTACCAGAATGAATTGAAACAAACCTATGAAGGAATCAAACAGTATCAATTGGAGAGCTATTACGACAACCTCTGGAAACCGCAATACGACGAGTGGGTCAATCTGCTGGCCGGCTGGACACTCAATTCCGATTATAAAACCATTGCTTGGAATGCAGCTCTTACCAGTGATATGATTTTCACACAACCTGTGCTGTATGAATTCGGAAATATAAAAGCTGAAACATTGCTGATCATTGGCACGAGAGACCGTACGGCAATTGGAAAACCTTTGGTACCGGAAGAGGTGCGAAAAACCATGGGCCTCTATCACATATTGGGTAAAAAAGCGCAGAGGGCTATCCCAAACGCTCAGCTTGTTGAACTGGACAACATTGGCCATATGCCGCATATCGAAAATTTTGAGCGATTTATCACCCCGTTAATCCGGTTTTTGAAGGAATAGCCCGCCTAATTCCTGTCAGCTACAAATTTTTCTTTGGTTTTTTACCGATTGAATCCTTATTTCGTTATTTTTAAAGACACAAAATAATTTGCTTGCGGATTTTAGGGAATTTATAAGAAAATGGATAAGACATTGTTTAAGGTTCCAAAAATGGATTGTTCTGCGGAAGAAAACCTGATCAGGATGAAGCTGGAGAATCTTTCATCCGTCTATGATCTGAATTTTGATCTTTCGAGGCGGGAGGTGACTGTGTTTCATGAGGGACAACTGGAACAAATTGAGAAATCGATTCGCGACCTGAATCTGGGAGGGAAGATGCTTTCAACCGGCCCAACTGAGCAACCCGGACAGACCGTGATCACCGAAAATAAAAATCAACGAAAAGTTCTTCTGGCAGTACTCTTCATCAATTTTGCGTTCTTTGTAATAGAAATGACCACCGGACTCATTTCAAGGTCCATGGGACTGGTGGCCGACAGTCTGGATATGCTTGCTGACAGCATCGTTTACGGGTTGAGTCTTTTTGCCGTGGGCGGCACATTGATGAGAAAAAAACGGATTGCCCGGCTTGCAGGATACTTTCAAATAACATTGGCAGTCATCGGTTTTCTGGAGGTGCTGAGACGTTTCTTTGGTGCAGAAAATCTTCCCGATTTCTCCACCATGATTTTTGTATCGGTTTTGGCACTTATTGCAAACAGCATTTGTCTTTATTTGCTGCAGCAATCAAAAAGCAAGGAAGAGGCTCATATAAAAGCAAGCATGATTTTCACCTCGAATGACGTCATCATCAACCTGGGGGTGATTGCTGCAGGTTTTTTGGTCTCCTGGCTGGACTCGAACAGGCCTGACCTGATTATCGGCGCCATCGTGTTTGTAGTGGTCATTCATGGAGCAGTCCGGATACTCAGGCTGGGGAAATGAAGTTCTCTTTCTTTCAGTGGTTTCAGGCCTTCAGCTGATGAAGGCCTTTGCCGGCTAAATAAGTTGAGAGATTCGATAAAAATCAAGCAATAAGCCCAAACTCCTTCGCAACTTTGTCCTTTTTTTTAGTTTAGAATGCCGGAGAATTTTAAAAATTTCTAAAATAATAAATTCCCCGAATCAAGCCTTAACTGGTTGGCATACAATTTGAAGAGTTTAATTTTGAAAAATGAAATGTTCATCAGATGATTAGAATGTAAATTTGACGGTCATGTAGCTGTAATTTTCAAACAGAAAGACAAAAAGGGAGGATTTAGCGATGAGAAAGTATTACTTAAAAATTCTTTTTATTGTTTTAATTCTTTTGAATTTCTGGCCGTTAGATGTATCTTCTCAATATTTTGGCCGGAACAAGCCGCATTACAGAACATTTAATTACGATGTGCTGCATACTCCAAATTTTGAAATTTATTACTATCTGGAAAACGATACATTTATGACCCGTTTTGCTGAATGGGCCGAAGAGTGGTACGTGATGCACCAGAAGTCTTTTAGAGATACCTTTAAAAATAAAAACCCGTTGATCTTATATGCTAATCACGCTGACTTTCAGCAGACAACGGCAATCAGCGGTACTATTAATACAACCACGGGAGGGGTTACTGAAGCTTTAAAAAACAGGGTAGTTATGCCGGTGGCTCCTACATTGGCTCAGATCGACCATGTCTTAGGGCACGAACTGGTTCATGCGTTTCAGTTCAACCGGCTGCTTCATTCCGATTCCATTAGCGGCTCTTCTTTGAACAATATTCCACTCTGGATGATTGAGGGGATGGCAGAATATTTCTCCATAGGCAGTATCGACCCCCACACAGCCATGTGGATGCGGGATGCCCTGGTGAATGACGATTTTCCCACATTGCAGCAACTCTCAACAGAACCAGCAAAATACTTTCCTTACCGCTACGGCCATGCGTTTTGGGCTATGATTGGAAAAACGTGGGGCGATTCGCTCATCGTTCCCCTTCTTACGAAAACCGCCCAATATGGACTGGATAATGCCCTCGATTCGATTCTGGGATTCAACTCCAAAACGCTTTCAGGATTATGGAAAAGTGCCATGGAAACTTATTACAACAAATATATTGAAGATTCGGCTACCTATGTCGCAGGTAAAAAAATAATTTCTGAAAAGAACGCCGGAAAAACGAATTTGTCACCATCACTCAGTCCCGACGGAAAATATCTGGCTTTTTTTTCGGAAAAAGATATATTCACCTTCGACTTGTATCTGGCCGATGCAGAAACGGGAAAGATCATCAAAAAACTATCGAGCATCACCCTCAACCACGAAATTGATGATTTTAGTTTTAATGAGTCGGCAGGCACATGGTCGCCCGACAGCAAAAAATTTGCTTTCGTCATCTTTAAAAACGGAAAAAATAAACTGGCGATTGTGGATGTGGAACGTGCCAAAATTATCGATGAAATTGAATTTGACAATGTTCCTTCTTTCTGCAATCCCGAATGGTCGCCGGATGGCAGGCACATTGTTTTTTCAGGATTGGTGGAAGGTATTGCCGATCTATACACCTACAACACTCAGACCGGAAATATTACGAAACTTACGGATAGTTTTTCATCCGAAATTCATCCGGCGTGGTCGCCCGATGGAAATTTTGTTGTTTTTGTAGATGAAGAAATGAATAAAGACCGAAAGGCCAAAAAATTTACGCCATATTTGAAAATTATCGACATTCGGACAAAAGAAGTACAAAAATTGGATGTTTTCCCCGGCGCCGATAAGCTGAATCCCCGCTTTTCGCATGATGGAAGGTTGATTTATTTTCTCTCCAATTCTGATGGTTTTAGAAATTTATTTGCTTACGACCTCGATTCAGAGAAAGTATATCGGTTAACCCGGTTTAAGACAGGCATCAGTGGCCTTACGCCTTATTCTCCCGCCATGAGTGCAGCCACAGGACGTGATTTGATTGCCTATACATACTATAACAAAAACAGCTACGAAATATACACGGCTTCATCCTCCGATTTTCGTTTTGAAGAAATGGATAAATCAACAGTTGACTTTGAACCGGGAACATTGCCGCCTCTCAACCACCATTTCAGCAATATTGTTGATGCGACACTTTACAATCGGTCGGAAAATGAATTGACGCTTCACCCTGATTCGATGAAGATAATTCCTTATCGGCCGAAATTAGGACTTGATTACATTTCAAATACTGCCGGGATTGGAATTTCTACCGGTTCACGCTACAATACAAACAGTATGACAGGCAGTGTCGCAATGATTTTCAGCGATATGGTAGGGCAACACCAGCTTTATTCCGTGCTTGCGTTGAATGGCGAAATTTATGATTTTGGCGGGCAGGTTGCCTATGTGAATCAAGCCCGAAAGTTCAACTGGGGGGTCACGGCTTCGCATATTCCTTATCGTGCCGGCAATATGTTTTTCATGCCTGATACGCTGGCGTTTAGAGATAAAAAAACCAATGAGAAATATCAAATGCCGGTTACCGATTTAGTTCTTGATTATATCCGGATGTTTGAAGACAATATTTCGTTTTTTACCTACCGTGCTCTTTCACAAACACGCAGAATTGAAGCCGGCCTGTCAACATCCTGGTACTATTACCGAATAGACAGGTACCACAATTATTATGACGATTTTGGTCTTCCTGTGGCATACGGCAAGGAAAAAATGCCTGCTCCCGACGGAAGCAACTACCAGAAAATTGATTTAGCTTACGTAACCGATAATTCGTATTTTGGAATGACTGCGCCAATGCGTGGTCAACGCGCGCGTTATCAGGTAGAGAAGTATTTTGGTGCAGTTGACTTTTTTACCGGCCTTGTTGACTACCGAAAATACTGGTTCATCAATCCGATAACAATGGCATTTCGTTTTTACCATTACGGCAGGTATGGAAAAGGTTCGGAAACCAATTTAGTTTCTCCGCTATATCTGGGGTATTCATGGTTAATCAGAGGTTATGAAAATTTATCGTTTTACGGTAACAGTCAAAATAATACGATGGGATTCAATTCATTAAATTACTCCCATCTCAGCGGCAGCAGGATTGCGGTAGCCAATGCCGAACTTCGTTTACCGTTATCCGGTCCAAAGCCCCTGGCATTAATCGGCTCGAAATATTTTTTAACCGATTTGAATTTGTTTTTTGATGGTGGTCTGGCCTGGAGCAAAGGCGACAAACCGAAAATCACCTGGGAGAAAGCTGCTTTCGATCAGCGGGTTCCGGTGTTCAGTGCTGGGGCTTCGCTTCGTATCAATGTTTTGGGATATTTAATTCTAGAACCCTATTTGGCCGTTCCCTTTCAGAATGGTGGCTGGCAAAATAAGCAGTTCGGGTTAAATTTTGTTCCGGGATGGTAGTTTTTCAGAGCATCTGTCTCTTAGCCAATTGCGTCTTCCTTCATTGCAAGGGTAGAAGCAATTGTTTTTTCTGTTTTTGAATTTATTTGGTTACTTTTGCGATCAGGAGCATGAGGTGTTTTTAGTTGTAAACTTCATTGTCAATTGTTTGAGGGAAGTGCGAAATAGGAGTAACGTTATTTCCAGAAATAGTTAAGCGAATGATTCTGTATTTTGTAGATTCCTTGAATATTTAACATTTATTTAAATGAATTTTCAGGAAGAGTGACTATTTTTGTAAAGGTTTAAAGAAAAAAGTTTATCTAAAATCATAGCCTATGTTTTCACTTTCTCATGTGCATCCTATGCTGGTGCATTTCCCTATCGCTTTAGTCGCTGCCGGCTTTTTGATGGAGCTCATTTATTTGTTTCGCAAAAAAGAGGTGTGTCTGACCAAAGCCGGTTATTATCTGCTGATACTTGGAGCTTTGTCTGCCGTAATCACCTGGTTATCGGGTATCTTATTTACGGCCGAAATGGAAGGAGCCGCCGGTCAGGTTCGTGAAACACATGAGGTGATGGCATTCATAACTGTCGTTTTGCTGATCATCACCGCCGCAATCCGTATTTTTGTTGTCGTTAAAAAGAAAGATGATGACAAAAAGCTCAAAAACATTGCTTTTATTATCTACGCTTTGGCAACCATCAGCGTATTTATCACCGGATATTTCGGAGGAACGCTTGTCTATGAATA
>WOYV01000029.1 GCA_011620585.1 Draconibacterium sp. | reverse complement strand
GATTTCTTGCTCGGGTAGTAATAGTTCCAAATTATCCAATAAGTGCAAAACCCTCCTTATTTAAGTAAGGGGCAACCGCAATTCCGGCAAACATCTTCATCAATATCATGTAAGAAGGCACAGGCATTACAAAAAATAATGTCATCGCCTGATTTATCGAACTTTTCATAAGAATTTAGTTTGCCATGGAATCGAACCTTATCTCCTATTTTATAATAGTTAAAAACAGTAGCGTCGTTCTCATACCTTCTTTCATGAACTTTACCGGTTTGGCTTTTTATGTAAACAGTATAGACAATATATTTTTCGGTCTTTCTAATTTTTTTGTCAATGACTAAGCCATCCCAGGAAGCACTATTTCTCGATTTAGCAGACAAGAGGCCGAAAACCAAAAATACCGACCCTATTACCAGCCCTATGTGCAGCGCCTCCGGGTTATCCATTTCATCGCTAAATGCTCCGTAAAGGTAAAATCCGGCAATGGCAATAGCTACAAGAATCAATGAAAACTGAAATTTCCACTTTTTTGAATTTCGCAAGTACCGGTCAAATGCCGGGTCATTGATTTTTGGAGAATAGGTCATCAAATTTTTATTTTAACAGTGAAACAATATGGCCTAAATCTATATCGGGCGATGCCGGTATGTTAAGTTCTTCCCTGTTTTTTAATGTCCTGTCGAAATAATAGTACTGGATATAAAGACCGTGAAAAGGTTTTTCAATCATCTTCACTTTCTCTATACCCGAAAGTGGAAAATCCCAATTATGGAAAAAGCCGTTGATGTAGGCAAATTTCCGTCCGATCAAAATCACTCCATCCCCGTTAAGGTTTTTTTTGCGGTAAAAAGCAGGCATTCCGAGTGCAAAAGCAGCAATTATGCCAATCAGTGCAATCATCACCAGAAACATCACACCCTTACCTTCATCCATCACAAGAATAAAAATACCAAAAATAACTACAATCAAAACAGTAGTAATCCACATAATTGCTTTGTTTTTTTCCTTTTCGTTTTGAAAAAGGAAATTGGCGTACTCCGTTTTTTTCTGATGGCTTAGCTGCCAACTTGCAATTACGTTTTCACCCGAAATGAGAGTTTTCATCTTTTTCGCTCTACTTCTAAGGATAAGGGCAACAATTAAACCTGCAAACGCAATAAAAATGCTGATTAAAGTAACAGCATAAGCCTTATACAAGGGGCTACCTTCGTTAAAAGTAAGAAAAGTCAGAATCACTCCAATCAATGAGACAATTAGCGAAATGACAACTGCTTTTTGCTGACTATTCTTTACTTTAAGTCTGCCGTTGATTTTTTGAAAATCGATGTCGCCATCCGTTGTATTTCTTCGCTCTTGTATTTGTCCATGTGCTTCCTTTGTTTCTATTTCTTCACTGGAGTACTCCGGCTGTTTTATCCCGCAATTCGGGCAGAAATAGTTCTCAGTAGCAAGTTGACTACCGCAGTTTTTACAAATTCTCTCCATTATTTTATCTGTTTATTTCCCTTGAAGAGAAGTGAAAAGTCAATGTACAGCAATGCTGCAAAAAGTAAGGATGTAAATGTGAAATATTGGATCATTACATGGCGATATAATATCGATGCAACAACAACCATCTGAACAACAATTAAAAGCTTTGACAGCCAGTAGTAGGGTTTTGCCTTTTTCCGCCTCATAAAAACTAATAAAAGCACGATAATTGAGCACAACAATATTCCAATTACTTCGTCAGAGAGATAGCCACGAACTGCAATAATCACATTGACAATAAGATATAGCCAAGTCCATATGGTAACTCCTCCCTGTACTTCATATTCAATTGCCGGTTCTGAAACAGGTGAAGGTTGTGATACAGGTGCTGACTTTTTCTCAATGGGTGGATGTTGTGAAACAGATGATGATTTTTTATCAATGGGTGGAGGGTCTAAAACAGCCGATATCCCTTTTTCTGCCATTTGGGAAATATTTTTCTGTATAGTAGAGTTTGCGTAACTCCTCAGATTGCTTTTCAGTTGCTGCTCAACACCTTTATGCATTTTCACCTTGTATCCCGACGCATAGGTTCGAATCTGTTCGGCAAGGACTTTTGTTCCGCAGGCTGCGCAAAACTTTGCTTGACCCAATAGTGGTTGACCACAATTTGTACAATATGCCATAATTCTTTTCTTTTATTTAAAGAGGCTGTCCGCCGGATTTTTCTTGTCAAATTCTTTCAAATCGTTAAATGCTTTTGAAATGTCTTTAGAGACATCCGTTACATCTTTATAACCTAAAGATTTCAGTTCATTGTTCATGCTCTCAAGATGCGATCCGGCTGCATTTACATCAACCTTTGCTTTGTTAATCACCTCCATCGCCTTATCCAGATCCCGTGGCAAATCCTTTATTTCCAAATTCAATCCATCCTTGTAGCCCGATCGCACATCTCTCAATGTATCTGCCGCTTTCTTAGCCTGTGCAAAAGCCTCCGATTCATGCCCGCTTTTCATGGCATTCTCTACTTTGTTTTGATACATTTTTCCAGTCTCTTCGGCATCGTACAACGTTGTTTTTCCTTCTTTTACCTTCGTGATATTCGACTTGTTAATATCAATCTCGTTGGTTTCGGGATTATATACATGGTCTGAGTAATCTTTCCCTGCTTCCGCATCAAATCGGTCTGTACCCCTTTGCTGGTGTGCTTCTGCCCATTCCAAATCACTCAAACCATGAGGCTTTCCGGTCACCTCGCCAAAAATTTTATACGATTCGTTCAGCCAGTTGCCTCTTTGCAGTTCAATCCATTTTTCAGTACCATCCGCACTTTTCACTTTTCGCAACACCCTGTAATCGCGGTCGGTATTCACGGAATCGCCTCCTTTGCCCGGAGTCCTGAAATCATCTATTTTTATCTCGTCCAGGTTAAGGTTATATTCTTTCGTTATATACTCCTTTAACTTGGCATCGTGTTCGGTGTATATTTTATTCCGCGAACGATTGAAAATATCTTTCATTTCCTTTGTTCCATGATTCTGAATAGTTCGCACTTTCGCGGGGTCGCGCATAATCTCGAGCAATTTACCCTGGTTAATCACCTCTTGCCCGTCAACCGTTTTCACATTTTTCATCATATCGTTGAGCACTTCATCCGGCGTAATTACCTCGTAGTTTCGTTTTAAGGCTTCACGATGCAGCATTCCGGTGAGTTTTTTCACGATTAACTCTTCCCCTATTTGTCTACCCGTTATTTTTGCAGCCTCTACTACCGATTTGGTCTGGTACAGGTTAAACAAGAATTCGCAACTTATAAAAATAGTCCATGCGAGTGTGCGGTTATCTTTGACCACGAGCTCGATATTTTCGATACTGAGAAGCCTTCCCTTTGCCATGTTTAACAGCAAAGGCATAATCGAGTCAAGCTGGCGTGAAGCAAAAACATCCCATCCCTTCTCCGGTTCGTAAATATAAAAGTTGAGCGCTTCAATCATTTTTGCTTTTATCACACCCGCCGCCGTTGCTCCCACTCCTTTAAGGTAGAAAGCAGCCAATGCGCTGAAAGCCATATCGCCGGCCCATTCTGTCCATTCGAGCGTGATCGTGATGGCATTGGCCCAGGCCTCTTCCGATTTGTATCCTTCTGCACCTTCGGCGAGAATAAGGTTAGAAGCCACTTTCCAGATTCTGTTTCTTAGTTCTGTAAGCCCTTCTGCACCCAGAGTCATTTTTCTGAGTTCGAGTATTTCGTACAACTTGTTCCTGGCCTCACCGGCAGGTACATAATTATTGATTATGTATTTGCAATTCTCGTATGCTTTCACCCAGTCGGGGAACTCCTCTCCAATTCCGTAAGTCTTGACCTTTAAACGTATATTCTTTTCAAAATATTCAGGCCTGTCAGCATCACCAGATGGTGCCTTTACAAGATAATCCAAAATATACACATCACCGGTGCCGGGTATCTCTTCTTTTGTTGTAAAATGGTAACGTCCATAAGGAATATTGTTGACAACTCCTTCGAACATAAACTCGGGTTGCAGTACACTCGCCAGATTAATGATTTCGGGCTCCTCGCTTTGTAATTCAAACTGAATTTCAGCCAGACCCTCTTTATCTGTCAATACCTGGTTGGACTGTTTATCGTAACGGTACAGTGCGAAGTCGATATCTTCTTCGAAAGGCTTACTGGCAAGAATATGAATCTCGTTTTGTTTATTGACCCCGTTCTTAATGAGGAGTCCTTCCTGCATGACCATGATATTCAGGTGGCGCTCCAATGGTTTTTCATCGCCCTGGGCAGCATAAATAATAAGTGTTTTGCTGGTAATAGAATCTCCTTCTTTGGGTTTAATCAAGGGACCGGTGAGAGTAACGGAAACCTTGGATTCACCTTTTGGCTGAATATCAATATATGTCAGCGGATCGGTGGGGAGAGATCCATACCTGTATTCGCCATTGAAGTTCCATCCTTTTTCATCGCCAACATTCTCAATCCACACATCAAAGGTGATCTCGCTCATATCGTCTGAAACGGGAAAAGTGGCCTCCTCGATTTCGGTTTCCAGTTTGCAATCCAGCAAGTTTATTTCCAAATCCTGCCTCAAAGGAGCTTCTCCTTCGGGTACATCCTCCATCAGCAACATCAAGTTCACTGAACTGGGCATATTTGCCGTTTTGTTGTCCGGATTCGGACTCGTACAACCCATATTTAAGGCTATATAATCATCGTCAAGAATCGGTTCCGACAAATCAATCCAGTCGCTTTTCGGTTTAAATATAATCTGTTCAGTCAGTTCGGGAACAGGCTTGTCATTTTCATCCAAAATCCTGGCACGAACTTCAATCATCTGGTAGGTATCGGGGCGGAGTGAACGTTTGTTGCCCGGCAGGGTCTCTATCGAAAGTTGTTTTTTCCCTTGGGTCTGTATCTGGATGAATTTTTGGAACTGGTGCCCGTCAGCAACCGCCTGCACCGTGATATTGAACGTAGCACTATTGGGAGTCCCTTCCAAAATCATCCGGGCCGTAAGGCTACCTTGAGCCTGAGTGGGACTTATGCTTAATGCTTTTTCAGGATTGATGAGCTGGATTTGTGCCGGAAATTTTTTCTGGGTCTTTGGCGTAATCTTATACACAACCACCTCTAACAAATCGGATTGTCCGGCAGAAAGTTTGAAATGCTCCTTGTTCAGGTTCAGGATATATTTTACCTGTTCCTCTTCTTCCTCTTTTTTCTCCTCTTCCTTTCTTTTTTCCTTTTTCGTTTTATCGTTTTGTTTCTGTTTCTGTCCCGGTTTTTTCCTGAACAACTTCCGTGCCAGTGCTGCCGCTCCGCCAGCTACTCCTCCCGTACCAAGCAAGCCAATGACTACTTCCCAGGGAAAATCTTCGCCTGAAGAGGACTGGTCGCCGCCAATTTCAGCTGTTCCCTCTGTAGAAGATTCACCAAGAGGTGGAGCAAAACCCAATGCTGTAAATGGTGAACCTGTAATCTCATTTATACTATTGTTGTAAGCCTCTTCCAAAGAGGATGGCCTATAACTTCCCATATAGGTGCCAATAAAATAAAATTTATCTTCCTGAATATTCTGGACTAAGGAATAGGAGTTTATCGTTGTGCCGTAAGTTCCGTAAATAGCGGAATAGATGCGAGCAGAAGAAATGGATCCGGGTTCTCTTTTACCCGCCAGCTCCTTGTTATGTAACTTAACTATTTTAGAAACTTCAAAACTCCGCTCATCCACCACAGTGCCGCCCACCGAGATATTGCCGCCCAGTTGTTTGACCAATTCCCCGACAGCAACATCCAGTTCTGCATCGGAAGGCAACCTGTTCCATACCAATGAACCGGTTTGCGTGGCCACATCCATGGGATTACTTTGAGCAAAAATAATTATCGGGAAAAGTAGAAATAACAGGATTAATGCTGTATATAACTTCATATTTCTCATACTATTATTTTATTTGTTTACATCAGTGTGTTTGAAACCGACATGTTTAACATTATTGATTTTCAATTTTATTAGACTATTTTGCGATGGTCTGGCTCAAGCAGCGCCTGGCTCTGTACATTATCATACC
>WOYV01000078.1 GCA_011620585.1 Draconibacterium sp. | reverse complement strand
AACACCAATTGGTTGACTTATAAGATATTGGGGGTTTTCTTGCAGGGACTATTTACGGAAGGCATGAATGGTTTGATGCTCCATTTCAGCTGATTTGTAAATGCTATCTTGACAGCAAAGACTGATTTTTTCACAAATCGCTAATTATGATGACAACCATCAGACAGGAAACTACCACTGGGGATGCTATTCACAGTTGGTGGATATGTAGTTTGAAGATAAATAGTTTGACATCTTCATCAATTTTATCATAATGTTTTGATGCCTTTGATATTACGACGCTTGAGAACGTATCAATATTAAAAGATGTAACAAGCATCCCGGAAATCGTTGAATTGAAGTCAAATATAAAATATGTGCTGTCAATGCTCAACACCCCGTCAATAGTGGGGGTTCTCGAATATTTAGAAGGAAGTTCAGTAGGGTATAATCACATAAAAAGAGACCTGAGAGTGATAAATGTTACACGTGTTGCATCATACGACTATTCGTTTGATAGTCAGAGGAGGTACACGATATCAAAATCTTTCAAATTGCTCATAAATGCATATCCAATATTACATGGTGTCACTAATGGTAACATTTTGTCACTTTATCAGTTCTCTTTTTTATTTTACTCCGTTCTGACACATCCCGCAGCTGCCGGGCAAAGGTTCATCTCTTTAAATACGGGACTGCTCCGGCTATTCAAAAGCGGGTTTAACCGGTCTCTTTATGTCATTCCTAAATATTTTTCACCGATTATCATTCTACCCTGGCAAGACAAATCTACTATCCGTCGGTAAAAAACTACAGTTTATCTATTAAATTTTCAAGATCGTATCTGTTAGCTGTACTTTTGAATCGTACAATTAAATAACGATTTAAACAAGAAAACAATAGAGTCATGAAAACAACAGTAAAACAATTAGCAACAGCAACATTTATAGCACTCTTTTTAATAGCCACTAATGTAAGAGCAGAAGGAACAGAAGCAAAAGGCGCAAAGAGTGAAAGCATTGAAACAAAACTTCAGCTGGAAAGCTGGATGACTGATGAAACAATCTGGAATCCCAACGCTGCAATTTATGCCGAATTGGTTCAGGAGACGGAAACAGCACTTCAACTGGAAGGCTGGATGACAAAGGTTGAAACATGGAATTTAAACAACAGTTTTGTTGACGAAACTGAAGCCGGGTTAGAACTTGAGAACTGGATGGTAAATGAAAGCATTTGGAAATAGTCAGAAAGCAATTTATTGATTCGTTTAGTTAGATTTTTAAAGCTGTAATCACTTACAGCTTTTTTTATTTCGGCAACTCTTCCCCATTACAATAACCAGGCACAACTCACCCACTTCCTCTCGCAATTTTAATACTTGAAAAAAAATATTGCCGATTTTAAAATCGAAATAAAGTTTTCCTACCTTTGTTCGGTATTTTACGAACAGCATGACAGAAAAAGAAGTATTTACTGAAAAACAACAACGAATGGCCCGCTATGCCAAAGCATTGGGACATCCGGTAAGAATTTATGTTTTGGAATTGTTATCAAACCAAAGCTGCTGTTACAGTGGCGATTTAAGCGACGAACTCCCGATTGCAAAATCAACCCTGTCCCAACATTTAAAAGAATTAAAAGACGCCGGTTTAATCCAGGGAGAAATTGAAGCTCCCAGGATCAAGTATTGTATTAATAAGGAGAATTGGAAAGAGGCTCAGCTCCTTTTTAAAGAGTTTTTAGGAATCTAAAAAATTTGAAAACATTGTTCGTTATTTTGCGAACACCGAACAAAAAAGATATGGACTATAACAATTTAAAACTTACCAAAATGGACATAAAAGTACTTGGAACAGGTTGCCCAAAATGCAAAGCGCTTGAAAAGGCAGTAAGAAATTCGGTTGCCGAATTAAATATTCAGGCGGATGTGAGCAAGGTGGAAGACATTATGGAAATCATGAAATATGGTGTAATGCGGACCCCTGCCCTGGTCATTAATGAGAAAGTGGTATTAAGCGGCCGCTTGCCCGACGGAAAGGAATTAAAAAATCTATTAACCCAATAAATAATCCCGAACAATGAAAACAAAAATCAACACTTCAATTCTTACCTTGTTTTTTTTATTCCTGGTCGTATTCAGTCTTTCTGCACAAACTACCTCGCAGGATAAGCAAGAAGAAAAAGCAACAGTTGCCGTTTACTATTTTCATTTTAACACCCGGTGCGAAACCTGTCGTGCAGTAGAAGACGAATCGAAGGCCGATGTTTCGATGTTGTTTGGCAAAGAAGTAAGTTTTGCAGCCTATAATCTGGATAAACCCGAAGGAGTGGCAAAAGGCAAGGAATTGGGAGTAAACAGCCAGTCGTTATGGATAGTAAAAGGCGATAAAAAAATCGATCTTACCAACGAAGGGTTTTTATATGCGCGCACCGACCCTGATAAATTCAAAAAAATAATCGAAGAAAAGATCAAACCGCTATTATAACATGGAGGGATTTTTAACCGGATTACTCGAAAACAGTTCGCTCCCCTTTTTAACCGCACTGATTTTGGGTCTGTTAACTGCGATCAGTCCTTGTCCGCTAGCCACCAATATTACCGCTATCGGGTATATCGGGAAAGACATCGATAACCAAAACCGCGTTTTCTATAATGGTTTAATTTATACACTGGGGCGAGCTGTAGCCTACACTTTGCTGGCGTTTATTATTTATTTCGGAGCCGATCGATTTGCACTTTCGGGAATATTCCAGAAATACGGCGAAAAAATTATTGGCCCGGTACTAATTGTAATTGGCTTATTTATGCTCGATGTGCTTAAAATCAGGTTTCCGGGCTTCGGCAGGCTCACTCAGCATTTTGAAAAGAAACAAACAAAAAAATACTGGGATGTGCTTTTACTGGGGATACTCTTTGCTTTGGCTTTCTGTCCTTACAGCGGAGTCTTGTATTTTGGTATGCTTATTCCTTTAACCATTAAAAGCGCTTCGGGACTTTACCTGCCTGTTGTTTTTGCAATCGCCACCGGTATCCCTGTCATTATTTTCGCCTGGCTGATTGCATTTACTGTTTCGGGCGTGGGTGTTTTATACAACAAGTTAAGAGCGTTCGAAATTTGGTTTCGACGTGTTATATCTGTAGTATTTATTACAGTCGGGATTTATTATACACTCACAGTTTATTTTTAATTATTTGCTAAACTGTTCAGCATTAAGCAAATTGAAAAAAAGATTTAAATGAAGGAACAAATCATTTCCATCAACAAAAGCAAACCTGGTTGGATGCTGCCATTCTTGCTCTTGCCACTGTGGATCGTTTTATATTGGAACCTGCAATCGCTTGCCAATTTCCTGATCGACGATCTGCTAAAAATGAAGGCCGGGTCGCATCTTACCGAAACGCTGCGGTTTTTTATTTTCGAAGTGCCAAAAGTAATGCTGCTGCTGGTACTCATTATTTTTATTGTTGGAGTAATCCGAAGTTATTTCACTACCGAAAAAACGCGTAAAATACTCGAAGGCAAATCCCTGTTTACCGGAAATATTATGGCTTCGGCCCTGGGAATTGTTACCCCGTTTTGTTCGTGTTCGGCGATCCCGTTGTTTTTGGGTTTTGTCGAAGCCGGGATTCCTATCGGAGTTACCTTTTCGTTTTTGATTGCAGCGCCTATGATTAACGAGGTTGCGCTGGTTTTACTGGTAGGCTTATTTGGCTGGAAAGTAGCCCTGATTTATGTGTCAACCGGATTAATCATTGCCATTTTATCGGGTTGGTTAATCGGTAAATTTAAAATGGAAAAATATGTTGCCGATTGGGTTTACTCGGTAAAAGTAGGGCAAGCGGGCGAACAGGAAGAACGCCTGACGTTTAACGACCGTATTAAAAGAGGTGCAGACTCGGTTAAGGAGATTGTCGGGAAAATCTGGATTTATATACTTATCGGAATTGCGGTTGGCGCCGGCGCACACGGTTATGTTCCTGAAGCGTTTCTGGGTTCGTTGCTCGGAAAAGGTAGTTGGTATGCAGTGCCGCTGGCTATTTTAATTGGCGTGCCGATGTATTCGAATGCTGCGGGAATAATTCCCATCGTAAGTGTTTTGATCGAAAAAGGAGTTTCCTTGGGAACCGCACTCGCCTTCATGATGTCGGTGATCGCCTTGTCCCTGCCCGAAATAATTATCCTGAAAAAAGTTCTGAAATGGCAATTAATTGCGGTTTTTATCGGCATTGTTACCATTGGAATAATCATCGTTGGAATAACTTTTAATTACCTAATATAATACCTTTAAAATTAGAAAATCATGAAAACTAAATCGATCGGTTTTATTGGCGGAGGAAGAATTACCAGGATTTTTCTCCAGGGCTTTTCGAACAAAAAGGCTTTACCCAAAAACATAAAAGTATTTGAACCGAATGCCGAAACATTAAAAGCATTACAAGCCAATTTCCCCGAAGTGCTTGCTGCCGTTTCTCCTGCCGATGCTGCAACACAGGAACTTGTTTTTATCGCGGTCCATCCACCGGTAGTGATGGAAACCTTGCAGGCGATAAAAGAATCGGTTAAGGAAGAAACTATCGTTATTTCACTGGCGCCAAAAATTACGCTTGAAAAAATAGCCCCGGTACTTTCTTCAGAAAAACTGGCACGGATGATTCCCAACGCCACATCGTTCATCAACGAAGGATTCAACCCTTTAACTTTTGCTCCCGGATTTAATAAAAAAGAGAAAAAACAAATACTAAAACTCTTGAAAAAATTGGGAAAAACTTTTGAAACAGAAGAATCAAAGCTGGAAAGCTACGCCATTGCTTCGGCCATGTTGCCCACCTATTTTTGGTTCCAGTGGCAGGAAATGGAGAAAATTGCCCTCACAACTGGCTTGTCAGAAAAAGAGGCTGAAAAAACAGTTTCATCAACCCTGAAAAAGGCGCTGAAACTTTATTACAAATCGGGCATGACACCTGAACAGGTTATGGATTTAATACCCGTAAAACCCATCGGGGAAAATGAACCGGAAATTAAAAACATCCTGAATTCCAAACTGACAGGGCTGTTTGAAAAAATCAGGCCTTAATTTATCCCTGGTAACAATCTTCTAATTATTATTTAATAATTTATTTAGATGTATATATACGTCATTAATTTTATCCGACGTATATTTGCGTCAGATAAGAACGAAATGGTACAGTCAAAAACAGAATTATTTGATAAAAAGCTGGCTGAAAAAGCTATACTTTTTAAAGCGCTTGCTCATCCTGCCAGGCTTCATATCCTGCAATTTCTTTCCGAAACACAATCGTGTATTACTGGTGATATTTCGGACGAACTCCCCTTGGGAAGAACCACCGTTAACCAGCATTTAAAAGAATTAAAAGATACAGGCCTGATTCAGGGACACATTGAAGGCGTTAAAACAAAATATTGCCTTAATCCTGAAAAAGTACAGGAGCTAAAAGATTCGCTGCAATCATTTCTGAATGGGATTACACTTGAAAATTATAAATGCGATTAATATGAAGATTTTAATATTATGTACAGGCAATAGTTGCCGCAGCCAAATGGCTCACGGATTTTTGCAATCGTTCGATAAAAGGCTCGAAGTAGCTTCTGCCGGAACTGAAGCCTCTGGAAAGTTGAATCACAAAGCTGTGGAAGTGATGAAAGAAACTGGCATCGATATCAGTCATCACACTTCCGACCCGGTTGAAATATACCTGGATAAAGAATGGGATTATGTGATTACCGTTTGCGGAGGCGCCAACGAAAGTTGTCCGGCGTTTCTCGGGAAAGTAAAACACCGGCTGCACATTGGCTTTGATGATCCTTCGCACGCCACCGGAACTCCTGAATTTATTCAAAGCGAATACTACCGCGTGCGTGACGAAATAAAAACGGAATTCTACAAATTGTATAAAGAAAAAATCGAACCCGAACTATGACCGAGCAGAAGAAACGATTAGGTTTTTTCGAGAAATACCTTACACTTTGGGTGGCATTGTGTATTGTCGCGGGTATTTTAATCGGCAATTTTGCCCTCGAAAGTGTATCTATTTTAAGTAACCTCGAAATCTTCAGTGTAAATATTCCGGTAGCTATTTTGGTCTGGTTAATGATTTACCCGATGATGCTCCAGGTTGATTTTTCGAGCCTGAAAAATGTTGGTAAACAACCCAAAGGTTTGATACTGACAGTTATCGTTAACTGGCTGATAAAACCTTTTACCATGGCCTTTTTTGCCTGGATATTTTTCTCGAAGATTTACGCCGCATTTATTTCTCCCGAACAAGCCGGAGAATACATCGCCGGGGCAATTTTACTGGGTGCTGCCCCCTGTACTGCCATGGTTTTTGTATGGAGCTACCTTACTGATGGAGATCCGAACTATACGCTGGTTCAGGTTTCGATAAACGATTTGATTATTCTGATAGCATTTGTGCCGATTGTAGGACTCCTTTTGGGTATCACCAATATTCAAGTTCCTTACGATACGCTGGTTGCCAGTGTGGTGATTTTTGTGGTAATTCCTTTGTTGGCAGGCTACATCACCCATAAAGTTCTGATCCGCAAAAAAGGGGAACAATGGTTCCGGGAAACATTTCTGCCAAAATTTAAACCCGTTTCTATTCTGGCGCTTTTACTCACGTTGATACTCCTGTTTGCGTTTCAGGGAAATACAATAACTGCTAATCCTTTGATAATTTTACTTGTAGCTATCCCATTAATTATTCAAACCTATTTTATCTTTTTTATAACCTGGATAGGAGGTAGAAAATTGAAACTGCCCCATGCCATTTGCTCACCGGCTGCAATGATAGGGGCCAGTAACTTTTTTGAACTGGCAGTGGCTGTCGCCATCGCCTTATTCGGATTACAATCGCCGGCCGCACTGGTAACAGTAGTTGGAGTTTTGGTTGAGGTGCCGGTTATGTTATCTTTGGTTGCATTGGCAAACAAGTGGAAGTATTAATATGAACAAAAACAGTTAGTTTACTGTAATTATTTTGATTCATTGATTCTTTCTCAAAAATTCGGCAATTGTCAATGATTTTTATAGAAATTGTAAAAATGAATAATGACGTAAATAAAAAACTATTACATAAAGGGGTAAAACCGACTTCCATGCGTCAACTGGTTTATGAGGTTTTGGATAAGCAGAAGAAGGCTTTGAATCTTTACGAAATTGAACAACAATTTGATAACGTCGACCGCTCAACGATATTTCGCACACTTAAAACATTTCAGGACAATTGCGTGATTCATCGTATTGATGATGGAACCGGAGCTGTAAAATATGCATTATGTGACGAAAATTGTACCTGCCATTTAGGAGATTTGCATATTCACTTCTTATGTATTAAATGTGGTCAAACACATTGTCTGAAAGATATGCCGATACCTAAAATGGACCTGCCAAATGGTTTTTTATTTAAAAGCGCCAACTTTGTTGTAAAGGGAACGTGTCCCAAGTGTAGTTGAAATCTTTGCAATACTGTTGCATTCAATTAGCTATATTTTTGTGAGAAATTCATGAAAGCAACAGTTATGAAGTATGTATTCCTCGTAATTACAATCTTACTTACATTTAATTCTTTTGCTCAAAACTCCATCACTTTTATCGTAAAAGATGAAAGTAATGGACCGTTAACCGGTGCAAATATTATCATCGAAGGAACGTTGGTCGGTACAATTTCAGACGAAAACGGATTTGCCTGGTTTCATGATATTCCTGATGGTAAAACCGTATTTGTGATTTCCTTTATTGGATATGAATCGAAAAAAATAACGCTTGTTTTTCCGAAGGATAATAATAAAACCATTGATATTGAACTGGAAGAAGGGGAGGAACTTGAAGAAGTGATTGTTGCCGCTACCCGTTCTTCAAGGACAATCCAGGATATTCCAACACGTGTTGAAGCCATTACCGGGGAGGAATTAGGTGAAAAAGCAGCAATGAATTCAAGTAATATTGGAATGCTGTTAAGCGAAACCACCGGGGTACAAATGCAACAAACTTCGCTGAGTTCCGGGAATTTAAATATTCGGATACAAGGTCTTGACGGCCGATACACCCAAATATTAAAAGACGGATTTCCCCTTTATGGTGGATTTGCCGGCGGATTATCCATTATGCAGATTCCTCCTCTTGATTTAAAACAGGTAGAATTAATTAAGGGTAGCAATTCAACGCTTTATGGTGGCGGGGCAATTGCCGGACTGGTAAACCTTGTTTCAATTACTCCTGAAGAAAAACCAGGGTTAAGCCTCATGTTTAATCAAACCAGCGCCTTGGGTTCGACAGGTAATTTCTTTTATGCCCAAAAATTCAACAAAACCGGTATTACAATCTATGGATCAGCGAATAATCAGGTTCCCTTCGACAAAGACAATGATGGTTTTTCAAACATGGCAAAGTCGAACACTTTTAACCTGAATCCAAAAATATATTTTTACCCCAATCCAAATACCGAGATATTGTTTGGAATCGGCTCAACTTTTGATACCAGGACCGGCGGCGATATGGAAGTTATTAAAGGCAATACAAACCACGAACATGCTTTTTCAGAAAAGAATAAATCAGAGCGCTATTCTACCCAGTTCAAATTTCAGAATTTAACCGATATGCGAAGCATAATCGTAAAAAACAGTATTAGTTATTTTAACAGGGAGTTAAACATTCCTGATTATCAGTTTGCAGGAAATCAACTTTCCGGCTTTTCCGAAATACTTTACACCCGGCACAACAAAGAATCTGTTGATTGGCAATTTGGTGCGAACCATTACTTCGAACAATTTAAGGAAGGAAATTCCGATGTGGATTTGAAAAGGGATTATATTCATAACACGCTTGGCGTTTTTGTACAGAATACCACAGATTTTAAATCGAAGTTTACCCTTGAAGGCGGCTTGAGAACCGATTACAATTTTGATTACGGCGCCTTTATACTTCCAAGAGCAGCGCTCCTTTATAAAGCCACCGAAAAACTTACTACACGAATTGGTGGAGCAATGGGATACAAGCTTCCGACCATTTTTACAGAAGATGCCGAAAAGTTGTATTTCCGTAATATCCTTCCTGTTTCAGACCGTCAAATGAATCCTGAAAGGTCGATTGGCGGAAATTTTGATGTGAATTATAAAACGGTATTATTTAACGAGTTAACCTTGTCGATTAACCAGCTTTTCTATGTCACCCACCTGAAAGATGCACTTATTTTAAGAGAGAACAACGTTGACAACTACTACTTTTTTGAAAATGCCGATGGAGGTATTTTAAGTTCCGGTTTTGAAACCAATGCAAAACTCACATATACTAATTTCAAGCTTTACATTAATTATGCTTTTATAAATACCAGGCTTCAATACGATAATATCAATAAGCAGAAACCGCTTACACCAAAACACAATGCGGGACTTGTTCTGATGTACGAAACTGAAGAAAAATGGTCAGTTGGATATGAATTATATTATACCGGTACTCAATTTGATGAACAATTTGTTAAAAAGACTGATTATTGGATAATGGGGTTTATGGTAATGCGTCATTTTAAGCGACTAACTGCATTTATAAATTTCGAGAATTTTACAAATACCATTCAAACGAATTATGAACCATTGGTTCTGCCTCCCAATAATTCTCCAACTTTTCGTGATATTTGGGCCCCAACAGACGGTTTTGTATTTAATGGTGGGATTAGGATTAATCTTTTACAGGATTAATAAAGAATATTAAAACCCTGAAAATAATGAAATTCGTGATTTTAAGGTCAATTATTACTCGTCCGAATCGTGGTTTTCAAAAAGAAGAAATCATGCCTGAAGACGCCTGCACATTTTTTTATGAATGTTCAAATTGCAAAACAATAGTAAAACCGAAAAAGGGCGATTGTTGTGTGTATTGTTCTTGTTGAACCGTTCCTTGTCCTCCAATTCAGCAAGGTAAAAACTTCTTAAATATTGGCGTGGGTTAAAGAGATGAGTTGCCACAAGCGGATAATACTACGCTGTTTTTGTCAGAAAGTTGGCTCATCCATCTCGTTTCTATTCATTTTAGATACTGCCGAAACCATCTGGAATACAACTTCGATCAACCTGGCATTTAATTTCGATTGAAAAAGAATTGAACCTTGCAATCGAACCATGGATGATAAGTAAAAAAATATGGAAATAATTTTGGAAAACAGATAAGGTATAATTTGTTTAGTTAGAAAAAAGGGCTGTAATTGATTACAGCTTTTTTTATGGTTAAACGAAAAGCCGGCACTGGAAAATCCAATGTCGGCTTTTTTATGAAGTTAAATATTGCCTATTGTTTTACGCGTTCGCTGTACGAGCGGTCGCTGGTGTTCACCCTGATCACATCGCCTTCGTTGATAAACATCGGAACCATCAATTCGGCCCCGGTTTCAACAGTGGCAGGTTTCAGGGCGGTTGAACTGGCTGTATTGCCTTTTTCGCCTGTAATGGTGCTAACAACAGTCAGTTCCACTTTTTCAGGCATTTCGGCAGTCAACGGAATTTCCTCGTCGGCATGAAACTGGATCTCGATGATCTGTCCTTCTTTCATCAGGTCGTTGTTGTCGATCATCGATTCAGGAATTGAAATCTGTTCGAACGTTTCGTTATTCATCACATTCAAGCCCATATCGTCGCGGTACAAAAACTGGTACTGACGACGTTCAACGCGAACATCTTCGACTTTTACGCCTGAGTTAAAGGTATTTTCGATTACCCTGCCTGTTTTTACGTTTTTTAGTTTGGTACGGACAAAAGCCGGTCCCTTGCCCGGTTTTACGTGTAAGAATGATACAATGGTGTAAATATCATCTTTGAATTTGAAACACAATCCGTTACGAAAATCTGCTGTACTAGCCATTATTAAATTTTTACTTGTTTTTGAACGTTGCAAAAATAAACAAATCGGTTAAAAGTCAATGGATTGAATAAATTTAAGTGCTTATTTGGGTGCTTTTTCTACTTTGTTTGTTGTTCAACTCCATCGATAGAATAACTCTTGATCACCGCTTTTAAGGCTCCCACACGCATATCGAAAGTGATCAGAACCGGTAGTTTCTTTTCCTTTGAAAGATAAAAATGAATGCCTTCCGCCTTTTTCAGCACCTTTCCTTTATCGACAGTTGGGTTGAGCACATAACAATTTATTTTCCCGATATCGGTTGTAACGGTTTCGTGGCGCAGGAATTTGATCCGGATGTCGCTAATTTTATCTTGGTGGTAAGTTGGATAACTCACTGCATCGCCGGGCTGAAGGTTATCGAAAGGATTTTTGTACACAAAATAGAAGAACACCGATATAATGTCGAGCAAATTATCGGGCGCTTTTCTCCAGCCGGTCTGCTGGCTGTTGATCGAGTCGATGTCGTGATAAAAAAGGGTTTCGTTGTATTTGGTGTACGAACCTTCTTTAACGCTGCGTATCGCCTTTAAGGGCAAATGACTTTCGGCATCAACAATGGTTTCATAAAAATCGTGCACGCCGTAAAGTGTATTGGCAAGCCCGGTGGTTTGCCCTACCATGTAATAATAAATAGCTGGCTTACCATTAAATACGGTGTCTTTGATCAGCATTTCGGCTTCTCCACCTTTTACAAATCCAAATTTTAGGTTGAATTTTAAACGTTCTTCTTTAGCAAATAAAAGCTGGGAGGTAAGAACGATTATCAGGCCGGTAAAAAAGATGCGTTTCATTAAAAGAATTTGTTTTTCGGGATAGTTGCCACGAAATCCTTTAAATAAAAAGGTTCGAAATAGGCAACGTTCTCGAACTGTCGTTTATTATACTTTATTTCCGACAGCCTTTGCATAAACCGTGCCGAGGTCTGTTCGGGGCCGGCAAACACGGCATTTGCATGTGTTATTTTCGAACGGCACTTTTCTGCTCCGTTCCCAAAAAACAAAATTTTAGCTTCGTCCAGATAATTATCAAACGATTGTTCATCAATAATCTCGGCCGAAACCGGTAGAATTGTTTCTCCTTCAGCATTGTAAAGGGCCGTGTACACTTCCATTCTGCGTGCATCGATCATCGGGCAGACCAGGACATTCCCAGATTCCTGTGGCTGAAAATACTGTGCCATTTCCAAAGCCACATGATCTGCCATCGAATCAAGCGAACCAACCCCTATCAGCGGAATATTCAAACCGTAACAAAGTCCCTTTGTCACCGAAACGCCAATGCGTAAACCGGTGTACGAACCGGGCCCCTTGCTCACTGCCACTGCATCGAGCTGCTTTAAGTCAAAATTGTTTTCCTGACTTAGCTCTTCGATAAAAACGGTAAGTAAACGCGAATGATTCATCCCGTCGCTGCTCTCTTTCTGAAACAGTGTTTGCCCGTCTTTTGCCAGCGAAACCGAACAAACTTCGGTGGAAGTTTCTATGTTTAAAATAATTGCCATGTTTTCTGTCTTAACAAAGTTGGGCAAAAATAGTTAAAGTGTTTCAATTTCCCCATTCAGCACCAGCGCATCGAGTTGCATTTTTGCAGCCGACTTGCGGGCATCTTCCACAGTATGGACTATCGGTTCGCCAGCGGCATTAAACGAAGTGTTGATCAAGGCTTTCACACCAAATTTTTCGCCAAGAAAAGTGAGCAAGTCGAAAAGAAAAGGATTTTCTGATCGTGAAAAAAGAGTTTGAAAACGCGCGGTTCTGTCGGTATGCAGCGCCCCGGAAATTTCCTTTTCTCTTTCGGGAAGTACCTTAAAATCGAGCAACATGAATTTCGAAAGAGGATTGATTGTTTGTTCACCGGTGAAATATTTGGTATGTTTTTCGAGAGATACAGGCGCCAGTGGCCGGTACCATTCGCGGCCTTTTTTCTCTACGCTCAGTTTGTGCGATAATTTTTTGGAATTGGCCAGCGCCAAAATACTCCGGTTGCCAAGCGCCCGCGGACCTGCTTCGCCCAAACCGTTGCAAACACCAACCAACTTTTGCTGAAGTAAAAGTTCGGCAACTTGTGCTATGGTTTCTTTGGTATATTCAACTTCGTAATCAATTCCCCAGTTGTTCAAATGCGGCTGATGTATTTCGACCGAACCGTGTTTCTTCCACTCGGCAAATGCAGTTGCGCCCAGCGCCAGTCCCGAATCATCGGGGCACGGTGGAATAAAGACTTCTTTAAAAATATGGCTGTTAACGATTTTTGTATTTGCCACAATATTTAATGCCGAACCGCCAGTGTAATAAAGCGTTTCAGCGCCGGTTTGTTCCTGCAAAAACCTAAGTTTTCCGACAATGGCATTTACAAACACATGTTGCAAGGTTGCTGCAATATTTTGAATAAAGGGATTTGATTGATCAAAAGAACGCAATTCAATTCCAAAATCTTCTTTGGCACGATGAAAGAAAGTAGATGAGTGGCCCCAGATATCGTTAAAAAAATGGTAGCGGATCAGCCATTCTTCCAACCCAGGCTGGTAAGTTCCCCAACCCGCAAAACCCATAAATTTACCGGGGACCGAGTTCTGGTCGGCCAGCTTGGCGCCAATAATTGCAAACACAAGTGCATTGGCGTTATAAATTGTGGAATAAGGGTTTAAATCCCAGTGATATTCGAGCCATTCGAATTTCCCGTTTCGAAAAATAGCTGCCGAAAAATTACTTAAACTGGCTCCTCCGTCGAAATGCACCAACAGGCTGTTCTCCTTAAAATTACCAAAAAAAGGCAGGCACGAAAATATGTGGGCCAACTCGTGGCTTAGCGCCCAGGCTTCTTTTTCTTTTCCAAACCACCAGCAGCGGCCTTTTTCCAGTCCGGTAGCCAGGCCCTCGTTCAAAGGCGCTTCAAAACGGACGGTCCCGGAAGATTCAAGAAAAGTACGGCCTACTACGTTATCAACAAAAACCAGGTCGTAATCATAACTTAGTTGATTTTGTGCTTTAAGAGTTTCTTTCAAATTTCTGAAAATCGTGTTGTCGCGTTTGCGCCGGGTGATCCGTTCCTGTTGTAAAAAGTGCCGGATTCTTCCATCCTGCATCACTGCCAGGTTATGGTCGTGTACATAAAAAGGATGTTCGTAATCGAAACGATCCTGAATTCCGTAAATAGCCAATGTTGCGCGGGTTTTATCCATCACCTCCAGAATTGAAGCAGGATTATAAACGCCAGCAAAACGATGAAAAACAATTCACCCCAAAACCTTCTTTTCAAAAAAACAAAAAAGTTAGAAATCAGAAAGGCGATTGGGATGGCAATAATTACAAGCATTTCCTGCGATACGGACGGGACAAAAGTAAAAGCTGCCAGGGCAAAAATAAATATCAGAAAAAGCACACTGAAATATTTTCGTGAACTCACCTTTTTCGAATCGTAATGCTGAACGATATCGACACTGGCAACGATCGTATAAAAAATCAGTACACCCAGGTAACCCTGTAGCGGTTGATTGTGTAATAAATGGTTGATTGTGGTAGTTACGCTTTGCAGAAACAAATTCATCAGTTCCTGGAAACGATCGGTATAAAAGAAATAGCTGAATGCAAAAATAAAGGGAAGTAGAAAACCAAGTACCAGGATAAAATACGATCGCCAGGTTGTTCCCCTGCTCAGCACCAAAACGCCAAACAAAAAGGCAGGAAGAAGCAATACCAGAGGAAGATAGAAAAGTGTTCCGATGCCCAGCAGGATTCCCGTGTCAAAAACCCGGGAGTAGGCTTTGGGTTGATCGAATATGGAAAACAGACGGAACAAAGCAAGTAGCAAAAAGATGGCGGCAAAATATACCGGATGCAAAGTATGCACATTCGTAAAGCCGCCTAACAGCAATACAAACAGCAGAGCGGGTAGCCGGGTGCGAATCCGGATAAACTGATACCGTGATATCAGCAGATCGATCAGCAAAGCCAGGAGTAGGGTAATTACCGCCGACAAGCTGACGCCTAAAAGTGGCGAGTTATCCGTGAGTCTGAAAATGGGCGCAAACAGAACATTATCAGCTTCGCCGGGCGCATATGGATAAAGATATGGGTTGATAAAATTTCCTGCCCAGAAAGCTGCAATAGCCAAAGGGACCAAAAATAAATTGGCGAAATTATTCGATTTTAAGCGTTTTAAAAGCATTCCTTAGAGATCAAATCCCAGGTCCTTTCTGTAATATTTTCCTTCAAATTCTATTTTCGCGGCGTTTTTATACGAAGTTGCCAGCGCTTCATTCATGTTGCTTCCGTACGAACTAACCGCGATTACACGTCCTCCGTCGCTTAGCACTTTACGCCCATCGGTTTTGGTCCCGGCATGAAAAACAATACTGTCTTCCACCTTTTCAGTGCCGGTAATCACTTTACCTTTCTGATAGCTTCCGGGGTATCCGCCCGAAACCAGCATCACTGTAACCGCAGTGCGATTATCGATTTCAATGGTTTTCCCACCGAGCGTTCCGGTAGCCGCCCCTTCCAAAAGATCGACAAAATCAGATTTTATCCGCAACATCACTGCTTCGGTTTCCGGGTCGCCCATCCGTACATTGTATTCGATCACATATGGTTCGTTGTTTACATTAATCAATCCAAAAAAGATGAATCCGTTGTATTCGATACCCTCTTTTTGCAAACCGTTAACAGTGGGTTGGATGATCCGTTTCTCCACTTTTTCCATAAAAGCAGCATCGGCAAAAGGAACAGGAGAGATTGCGCCCATTCCACCGGTGTTCAGGCCTGTGTCGCCTTCCCCAATCCGTTTATAATCTTTTGCTTCGGGAAGTATTTTGTAGTCCTTTCCATCGGTAATTACAAACACCGAAGCTTCTACTCCACTCAAAAATTCTTCGATTACCACTTTACGGCTGGCAGCGCCAAACTGTCCGCCCAGCATTTCGCGCAGGGAACTGGCTGCCTCAATTATCGAATCGATGATAAGCACTCCTTTTCCGGCGGCCAGGCCATCGGCTTTTAGCACAAACGGCGATTCCATGGTTTTTAAAAAAGCGAGCCCTTCATCCAGGTTATCCTGGGTTACCGTGAGGTATTTTGCAGTTGGGATATGGTGACGCGCCATAAAAGCTTTTGCGAAATCTTTGCTTCCTTCCAACTCGGCGCCGGCTTTTTTGGGTCCTACTACTTTAACATGACTCAACTCCGAATCGGCAGCAAAATAATCGTGCAGGCCTTCCACCAAAGGAACTTCCGGGCCCACCAGCATTAAATCGATTTGATTCCCGAGAACCGCCTGTTTAATTTTTGCAAAGTCGGAAACGCCAACGTTCAGATTCGTTCCAACAGTTGAAGTGCCGGCATTGCCCGGAGCAAAAAACAACTGCTCAACTTTTTCACTCTGACTGATCTTCCATCCCAGTGCGTGCTCTCTTCCTCCCGAGCCGATGATTAAAATATTCATTTAACTGATTTCAAAGGTTTCTCAAAAATTATCCGTTTCGGTAACGGTCGAAATAAGTTTGTAAGCTCTTTCCGTATTTGTCGGCCAATTCGGTTTCACCAACAGCTCTCATAGCTCTTTCCATTTTTTGCAGATAGAACAGATTCCGCTGAATTTCTTCGCTGATATCTGCCGACAGCAACATTTCCTGTTTTAAGGAGAAATAATACGATAACTCATCGTCGAAATTGGCATAAGCTGTTTCAAACAGGTCTATGGCTTTGTCTTTTGCCCCGGCTTGCAGGTAACTCTCGCCCATCTCCAGTGCAAAATATTCATACGAAATAATATGGTTCGGAACCAGTTCCTGGCAACGATCAAGCACTACAATTGCCGAATCTTTTTTGTTTTCGTTGATCAACCCAACAGCCAGCCGATTAAAGCTGTTCCGAATATTTGTCATCATCCTCGTATTATTTTCATCGATGTACACATCCGGTTCGTTCATTCGTCCCCATGTAAAATTATTCATCAGGTTGTCGTACATCCGTTTGGTGTTCACGCTTCCAAACTGTAATTGTTGTGGATTACTTTCACCTTTAATTGGAACCAACCGATAAGCAAATCCTTCCACCTGGAAATAATCCATCAGGTTCAGGTATTTACTTTGCCCCACGGTAATCGACCAGTAAATTGGCCGTTTCCAGTTGTTGGTTGCCAGCAAGTCGAGGATCATCATTTCGTCTTTCGACAAAGAGTTTTTATTGGATAGATCGATTACAATCTCATCTACAATTTTATCCGAATCTTCGGGGGCTACTACATGATTTCGCAACACTGCTTCCTTATCTATTTTAAAACGTATTTCCTTTTTAGGAAGATAGGCTGCATTGTCGGCCTGTGTTAATTTGGTGCCCGGATTATCATCGGCAATAAAATCAACCGCCTCTTTCAACCCAATATAATCGCGTTTAATTCGTGGATTGTCAACCATGTAAACCAAGTCGCGGGTTCCAAGCCGGTATTTTTCGGTAGTCATAGAAAACGGCAATGGATCTGAATCATAGGCTTTTCGCTTCATCTGGTCGATGTACCAGTCGGTTTGCAGGTAACTCAGGTTACAAACCCGCACATCGGTTCTCACACCTTCCACGTCCTGGTTATACCACAACGGAAAAGTATCGTTGTCGCCGTTAGTAAAGATCACTGCATTGGGCTCACAGGTTTTTAAATAGTTGGCGCCAAAATCGCGGGCTGTGTATCGTCCCGAGCGATCGTGGTCGTCCCAGTTTTGAGCCCCCATAATTCCGGGAACCAGAATCAAAGTTGCCAATCCGGCAATACCGGCGCCAATTGTTTCAGGAATGTATTTTTTTAGTGTTTCTGAAATTGCCAGAACACCAAGCCCTATCCAGATGGCAAAAGCGTAGAACGAACCGGCATACGCATAATCGCGCTCGCGTGGCTGATGGGGATATTGGTTAAGATAAACCACAATGGCAAAACCGGTCATCAGGAAAAGAAGAAAAACCACCCATAATCCTTTTTTGCCTTCTTTCCCCCGGTTATACTGAAAAAAGAGGCCAAGTAATCCAAGAATAAACGGAAGGAAGTAATATGTATTTCGTGCTTTGTTATTAGCCAGCCGGGCCGGAAGATTGCTTTGGTCGCCCAAACGGGCCTCATCAATAACGTTGATGCCGCTGAGCCAGTTCCCGTATAAAATGCCGCCGTGTCCCTGGATATCGTTTTGTCGCCCTGCAAAATTCCACATAAAGTAGCGCCAGTACATATGATTTAACTGATAATTGAAAAAGAAACGCAGGTTTTCGCCAAACGTAGGTTTTACAATGGTTTCAGGCTCACCCCGTTCGTCGCGGTATTGAATCCGGGTGCCTTGTATTTTGCCCCACTGCTGGTAATCTTCGGCGTGCTGTGGCTCCATCGAACTCCACATACGTGGGAAAATGGTTGTAAATCTTTCGTCATAGTTGGCCGAAAAGCGGTGATGGGTTATCACGTATTTCCCATCGATCTGCGAATAGATCGGTTTTCCTTCTGAAAAACGGTCGCCCACTTTTAAGGGCGAATTGTAATATTGCCCGAAAAACAACGGGCGTTCGCCGTATTGCTCACGGTTGAGGTAACTCAGTAACGAGAAAGCGTTGTTCGGACTGTTTTGGTCCATCGGGGGTTTGGCCGACGAGCGAATGATAATAATTGCGAACGAAGAATAACCAATAATAATTACAGCAACACCCAGTAAAATAGTATTCAAAATTACTTTTCCCTTTCGGTGTGTGTAAATGATCCCGTAAGCAAAAGCCGCTATCAGCACAACAGAATAAAAGTAAAGCCCCGAGTTAAAAGGCAAGCCAAAGTTGTTTATAAACAGCAGTTCGAACCACGAACCAACGGTTACCACACCCGGAATAATTCCGTACATCACCACTCCCAAAATGGCGACCGAGAGAATAAACGCGACAATGATTCCTCTTCTGTTGACTTCATATTTTTTAAAGTAGTAAACAAAAACAATGGCCGGAATCGCCAGCAGATTTAACAGGTGAACCCCGATTGACAACCCGATGATGTAAGCGATAAAAATAAGCCAGCGGTTTGCAAACTTTTCATCCGCCACGTTTTCCCATTTTAAAATGGCCCAAAAAACGATAGCCGTTAAAAGCGATGAACTGGCATATACTTCCCCTTCAACAGCCGAAAACCAAAAGGTATCAGAGAAAGTGTACGCCAAAGCACCAACTAGGCCGCTCGCTACTATGGCAATGGTTTGACCAAGGGTTGGTTCTGCTTCAAACTTCATTAATTTTTTTGCCAGGTGTGTGATGGTCCAGAATAGGAATAATATGGTAAATGCACTGGCCAGCGCCGAAAGAATATTCACCATTTTTGCAGCATTTTCAGGGCTGCCAAACAACTGAAAGAATCGCCCGACGATCATAAAAATCGGCGCTCCGGGCGGGTGTCCCACTTCAAATTTAAAAGCTGTGGTAATAAATTCGCCACAATCCCAGAAACTTACGGTCGGCTCGATCGTCATCAAATAAACAACAGCGGCTACGAGAAAACCCACCCAGCCAAATACAATGTTGAAGAGTTTATATTGCTTCATTTTCAAATGTTTTCAGAAGTCTTTTTGATTTGCAAATAAATAACAGTTGCGAAGATAAAGCTTTTGCCGAAAACAGCTAAGCCCGTGTTTTAAATTAACCTTTATTATTCGATGAGCATAATTCCCGAAACCATTCGTCCGGTTTGCTCTCCTTCGCGACGCGCCGAATAATATTTTTCACCCTCTTTAAACGAACACTCCGCCAGGATTTCGATATGTTCTTTCTGTAACCCACATTTGAGTAGAATTTGCCGGTTGGCTTCCCACAAATCAAAATGATATTTTTCGCCCGAATTTTTATAAAGCGTTTGGTCTGCTCCGGGTACCGAAGCCCGCACAGCTTCAACTACTTCAGTGCCCACTTCATAAACTCCGGGGCCAATAGAAGGGCCAATAGCAGCCAGGATATCTGAAGCTGAACACGCATAACTTTCCACCATAATCCGAACTGAATTCGCTACAATTTTATTTACTGTGCCTCGCCATCCCGCATGGATAGCAGCAGCTACTTTTTTTACCGGATCGTATAAAAGTATCGGCACACAATCAGCCGTCTGCACACACAAACACAATCCAGGCCGGTTACTTACCAAAGCATCGGTTTCTGTTATTTCCTTTTCAGGAATGTCAACAAGTTGACACACATTGTTTGAATGTGTTTGTCGCGGAAAAATCATTCGTTCAATTTCAATACCCAGCAAGGCAGCAAGCTGCTTTCGGTTTTCGTAGTAACCCGATGTTTCATCGCCTGTAAAACGCGCCGTTTCCAGGGTTAAACTTTGCTTGGTAGTGGTAAAAGCCACAAGGTTTTTATAGGGACTAAAAATTGGGTAACGTATTAGTTTATCCATTTCTGAGTAATTCGTTTAAGGCATTTTTATCGAGTAGGGTCACGGTTTTCTTTTCTATTTTTATCAACCCTTCGTTTTGCATTTCGCCCAAAACCCGCGCGAGCGAAGGTCGGGTAACTCCAAATAAATCGGCCAATTGTTGCTGTTTGGCCTTTAGTTCGAACGAGTGAAATCGATCGCCGGCTTGTTTTAATAAGAAATGAGCCACTTTTTCGCGGATGGTTTTAAAACTCAGGAAATGCAGCTTTTGCGACAGAAACTGCGCCCGCGACGAAATGCTGTCCAGGTAATTTCGAAGCAAAATCGAATTCAGTTGAAGGAGTTTCAGAAATTCGGGAACAGGCACAGCCAGAATTCGTGTTGGTACATTTGCGGTTACCGTAACCGGAAAGCGGTTCTCTTTTCCGAAAAGAAAAGCAGAGGCGAGTGGCTGCGGAGCTTCCACATCTTCTATTTTTACGGTTTTGCCCGAATAGTCGATCATTTCGCCACGCACACTGCCAGCGAGAACAATAAACAAGTTCTTAACTTCTTCTCCTGCTAAAACCACGATCTCATCCTTTTCGAAACTCTTGATCTGAAAATGGATCCGGCTCAACATATCCTGGCTTTCGTGTTCTCCTAACCCACGAAAAACCGGACATTGATTTAAAAGCGAATAATCTATCATTTTGTAACAATTGATACAAACCATGGAACGCCGGAGCTTTACTTTTGTTGCATAAATCGGGAAAACAACTTGAAAAAAAGAATGCGATGATACGTGAAATTGTAAAAATAGACGAGGAATTATGTAACGGATGCGGACAATGTGTCCCAAACTGTCACGAAGGAGCTTTGCAAATTATCGACGGGAAAGCACGTTTGGTGAGTGAACTGATGTGCGACGGATTGGGTGCCTGTATCGGACACTGCCCCGAGGGCGCAATCACGATAGAAAAGCGAGAAGCCGATGCGTACGATGAAGTAGCCACTATTTCGCAAATGATAAAAAGCGGAAAGAACACTGTTTTTGCGCATCTGAAACACTTGCAGTACCACAACGAAACGGGTTACTTAAACGAAGCACTTACGTTTATTCGTGCCAACCGCGATGCAATACCTTTCGAAATCAGCGAAGTACACGAGTTGCTGCACAGCCCAAAACCTGCCACAACAACAAACGAAGGAACAGGATCGTGTTCAACCGGAAGTTGTCCGGGAACGGCTTCGCTGGCATTTACTGCTGCTGGTTTTACTTTGGCAACGTCATCAAAAAATATTCCTTCGGCATTGAGCCACTGGCCTGTTCAAATGCATTTGATCAATCCATCTGCCTCTTATTTTCATGGCGCCGATTTTTTAGTCGCTGCCGACTGTGCCGGATATACTTATGGAAATTTCCACAACGACTTTATTAAAGACCGAAAAGTAATCATCGGTTGTCCGAAACTTGATCATGGAACCGATAGCTACATTCAAAAACTGGTTCAATTAATTGATCATTCAAAAGTAAATACTATTACACTGGTAATTATGGAAGTGCCTTGCTGCCGCGGGTTATCGCGTATGGTACAAACGGCTACTGAAATGGCTTCGCGGAAAGTACCTGTAAAAGAAATCATGATCAGTATAAAAGGAGAAATACTCTCGGAAGAATGGGTTTGAGGGATTCGATTAGTTAAGTGATAAAACCAGAATGTGCCCCCAATATTTGAAAATCATAAAAAAATTTAAATATGAAAATGTTTTGTTATCAATGCCAGGAAGCGACAAAAGGAACCGGTTGTACTATTGCCGGAGTATGTGGAAAAACAAGCGATGTTGCCAATTTGCAGGACACGCTTTTGTTTGTGTTGAAAGGAATTAGCTGGTACAACCAGAAACTCAGAGAAGTTGGGGCCAATCCTGAAGAGGTAGATAAATTTGTTTTCGACGGGCTTTTCAGTACCATCACCAATGCCAATTTCGATAAAAAAGCGTTTGAGAAACGAATTATCAAAGCTTTGCAAATGCGAAACAAGTTAAGAGTATTGTGCACGAGTGAAGGTGTTGTTCTTCCTGAAGTTCTTCCTGCGATTGCCAGCTGGACTGCCAGCACAGTGGAAGAATTTGAAGCTAAAGCTGAAGAAGTGGGCGTTTTGAGCACTGAAAACGAAGACATTCGTTCGTTACGTGAACTGATCATTTACGGCGTTAAAGGATTGGCTGCCTACGCCGAACATGCCTGGAATTTAGGCAACAAAAAAGATGAGATTTTTGCTTTTATGCAACGTGCACTGGTAGCCACCACCGAAAATCTTTCAGTCGACGAATTGGTGGCACTGACACTCGAAACCGGAAAATTTGGCGTGGATGTAATGGCGCTGCTCGATGCAGCAAACACCTCAGCATACGGAAATCCCGAAATGACGAAAGTAAATATTGGCGTTCGTCATAACCCGGCGATCCTGATCTCGGGCCACGACCTGAAAGACATGGAAGACTTGCTGAAACAAACTGAAGGCACAGGAGTGGATGTGTACACCCACAGCGAAATGCTACCAGCTCACTACTACCCGGCTTTCAAAAAATACAAACACCTGGCGGGTAACTACGGAAATGCCTGGTGGAAACAAAATACCGAATTCGAAAGCTTTAACGGCCCGATTTTGTTTACCACCAACTGTATTGTTCCGCCTAAAAGTACAGCAACTTATACCAACCGCATTTACACCACCGGAGCATCGGGACTTGAAGGGGCCATTCATATTCCCGACCGAAAAGACGGTGCAATGAAAGATTTCAGCGCTATTATCGAACACGCCAAACGATGCGCTGCGCCAAAGGAAATCGAAACCGGAGAGATAGTAGGAGGTTTTGCCCATGCCCAGGTTTTTGCTTTGGCCGATAAAATTGTAGATGCCGTAAAAACGGGTGCAATCAAGAAATTCTTTGTAATGGCAGGTTGCGACGGACGTATGAAAAGCCGCGATTATTACACACAATTTGCAGAACATCTTCCGCAGGATACCGTGATCCTGACAGCAGGTTGTGCTAAATACCGTTATAACAAACTGCCGCTGGGCGATATTGGCGGAATCCCGCGGGTGATTGATGCCGGACAGTGTAACGATTCCTATTCGCTTGCGGTAATTGCATTGAAATTAAAAGAAGTATTTGAATTGAACGATATCAACGAACTGCCGATTGCCTATAACATTGCCTGGTACGAACAGAAAGCGGTAATCGTGTTGCTGGCGCTGCTCTTCCTGGGTGTTAAAAACATTCACCTGGGGCCAACATTGCCGGCCTTTCTTTCACCAAACGTTGCGAATGTATTGGTGCAAAATTTTGGAATCGGTGGAATTACTGAAGTAGAAAAGGATTTGGAGATGTTTTTGGAATCTGCATAACCGTGGGGGACGGAATCCTTGATTTTCAAGGTTGATTTTTGATTTTGAAGGCGCCTGCAATTTGCGGGTGCCTTTGTTTTTGTCCCGAAAACTTTAGAAGGAGCTTAGCGTAATTTTCTTTTCCCACAAAGTTCTAAATATTAAATAATAAAGAAATTAAGCTTCATTAACGGGGCAAGCTTGTATTCGGAAACGGGAAATTATAATTTTGTTTGGCTTTTGACAGCAAGACAAATATAAACATCAAATAAACAAACAATTATGGGTAAAATAGCCGATAAAGTTAAAGCTGGTGTAGTAACCGGTTCCGACTTACAATTTATTTTCGAAGTAGCCAAAGAAAACCACTTTGCCATTCCGGCAGTAAACGTTGTTGGTTCGTCTTCAGTGAACGCAGTAATGGAAGCAGCCAAGCTGGTGAACGCTCCTGTTATGATCCAGTTCTCGAATGGTGGCGCCGTTTTCAATGCCGGTAAAGGCTTGAAACTTGAAGGACAGGAAGCAGCCATTTTAGGCGCTGTTGCCGGTGCCAGGCACATTCATACTTTAGCCGAAGCGTATGGCGTTCGTGTAATTTTGCACACCGACCACGCTGCTAAAAAATTATTGCCCTGGATTGACGGTCTTCTCGACGCAAGTGAAAAACATTTTGCTGAAACCGGAAAACCGTTGTTCAGCTCGCACATGCTCGACCTAAGCGAGGAGCCGATCGCCGAAAACATTGAGATCAGCAAAAAATACCTTGAAAGAATGAGCAAAATGGGTATGACCCTCGAAATTGAATTGGGGATTACCGGTGGTGAAGAAGACGGCGTTGACAATTCAGGTGTTGATTCTTCAAAACTTTACACTCAGCCCGAAGAAGTTTGCTATGCTTACGAAGAGCTGAGCAAAGTTTCTCCTAATTTCACGATTGCTGCTTCTTTCGGAAACGTTCATGGTGTTTACAAACCCGGTAACGTAAAACTTACCCCTAAAATTCTGGATAATTCACAAAAATACATCGAACAGAAACTGGGACTTCCCGCAAAGCCGGTGAACTTCGTTTTCCACGGTGGTTCAGGTTCTACACACGACGAGATTCGTGAAGCCATTTCTTACGGTGTAATTAAAATGAATATCGATACCGATACACAGTGGGCATACTGGGATGGCATTCGCAAATTCGAAGCTGCCAACCACGATTACCTGCAGGGACAGATTGGTAACCCGGAAGGCGACGATAAACCAAACAAGAAATTCTACGACCCGCGTGTATGGGTAAGAAAAGGTGAAGAATCGTTGATCGCCCGTTTAAAAATTGCTTTCGAAGATTTGAACGCTATCGATTCGATCTAAGAATAAAATACAATTCAATACAAAGACCGTCTTGTGAAAACAGGACGGTTTTTTTATTTCTTTACTCAATAAACTGCGCATAATTTTCGTAACGGTCGAAAACTTGTTTAACATAGGTAAATGGTTCTACCCCACGAACATAGCCATGTTTAATACTGGCCCTGTTATAATTTTCGGGATAGCTGAGTTTTAAAATTGCTTCTGCCACATTTTCATCCCAAATGTTCGGATTCAGCTTTTCCCTGCGTGTCAGTGTGCGGGCATCCACTACATGTCCGTAACCACAATTGTAGGCGGCCATCGTAAATTTAATCCGCTCCAGGGTATCAGGTACATCCTCGAAACGGTCCCACAAAACTTTAATAACTTTCGTAGCTGCTTCGAGGCTTTGTTCCGGATTGGAACGATCGTCCACCCCATAACTTTCAGCCGTTGAAGGCATTAGTTGCATCAGCCCTTTTGCACCTGCCCACGACTCAAGACCGGGGTTGAATTTCGATTCCTGAAAAACCATTGCTGCCAGCAAGCGCCAATCCCATCCGAGCGAGTCGGCGCTGGCCTGGATCAACTCGTCGTATTCGCTGATCCGGTTGCTGTTAAAACTGAAATACTCGCTGTTTCCGCGTCGCCTGAAGTCACGTTCGTTTTTAAAGTATTTGTTGAAAATCACATAGTATTCCACACCCGATTTCATCGTTCTGATCCAATCGTTCAATTCTTTTTCGAGCTCGGGCGACTGCGGACGAACTGCCCAGGCCATCCTCTGCGAAAAACTTACCGGAACACTTACATCAAGTTCGGGATAGTACGACGCATTGATACTGGCAATATTGTTGTCGGCTACCGTGTATTTGATTCCGCCATCAGCTACCATTTCGATAATACGGTCGGTCGAAAGGTCGCCGGGCAAAGTATCGATATGGATATTCCCGCCAATCTCTTCACTTAAGTTCGCCAACCGGTTAATATATGACGAATTCGCGCATACGGAAACCGTATCGCCAATAAGTTCTATGACATCGTGAACCAGCGAAGACTGAATTTTGCTCCACTTCATTTTTCGCCAGTTCTCAGGTTTTCGTTGTACCAACACCTGGTGTGTGAGGTACAAGTAGTCAGAAAAAATAACCTGCTTTTTTCGTTGGTTGGTTATGGTCAGCCCATGTGCAATTAAATCTACTTCGCCATCTAAAAGTTGATTAAACATGGTATCCACGTCGTTCGAAACATGGATTTCGAGTTCAAGGCCAAGGTGTTTGGCGAACCGTTTTAACAGATCATACTCGTAACCCATTGGCTGGCCTTTGTATAAAAAATAACTGGTGCTGCTGTTTGCCGTAATCACGCGTAACACTCCGTCTTTTTTTATTTCAGCCAAATCGTGTTTAACCGGCTTTCTACGGTTTTTGGCTCCTCTCTTACCAAATAATCCACAGCCGGAAACCGATATAATTGTCAGAATAAGAAAGATATGGATCAAACGTTTTGCCATGCAAAATACCAGGTTATTCAGCTTAATTTGGGTACAAGGTAAAAAAGTTCGTTCGATAAAAAAACACTTTTACCACAACGGGTGTTTGTGCTTAAATTTGAATCGGGTTTTAAAAAATAATGGCGCCCCGTAATTCGATTTTGAATTGAATAATGTAAAAAGCATACGGATTAACATAAATCTGCAAACATAATTTCGATCTGCCAAGCTGATTTTATTATATTTGCCGGAATTGTAGAATGCCCACGTTTAAATTTCATATTGCCTTTCCAGCCATCTTTTTGATGCTTGTTTTGGGTTTGCACAAATCTTATGGCGCTGACCCGGGAATTGATTCGTTAAAAGCCGTCTGTGCTCAAATCGACGATGAAAAAGAATTGGTGGATAATTACAATATCCTTTCATCGCTTTATGTGTACACAAGTTCTGACAGTTCATTGCTTTATGCACAAAAGGCATTCGACCTGGCGAAAAGTATAAAATACCAATATGGGATGGGCGAGGCCTTATTTCAGATCAGTTATTGTTACGATCAATCGGGAGAATGGAACACCGCTATCGAGAACCTGGAACAAGCCATCGGTATTTTTAATGAATTAAATGATACAACTTATTTAATTGGGTGCAAACTGAATATCGGAATATTGTATTCGTACGGAACCGATTTGGTAAAAGGGTTAGAGTATATCATTGATGCCAAAAATCTTGCAGAAGATCATAATAATACATACGGCTTGCCCGAAGCATACACAAACATTGGGTGGTATTACGAATACCTAAATGAATACCGAAGCGCCTATCAGTATTATATTAAAGCGCTTGAAATTGCTGAGGATAACAACGAACTTGATTTTATATGTATGCTCAATATTGGGTTGGGTTATGTAAATATCAAACTTCATAAACTTGATGAGGCCCTGCAAAATCTTCAAAAAGCGCAGGAATTGCTTCCTCAAATCGAAGACAAGCATATTGGAACCGAAGTACTAATTCTATTTGCCACCTACTATCTCGAGACCAACGAGTTGGGAGAGGCAGAGAAAAGCATTCAAACAGCGGAGAAACAAATAAGCGACCAAAAATTTGAAAGATTGTTGCCCGATTTTTATGCCGCCAAAGGTAAACTTCAGTTAAAACAAAAAAAGTACACTGAGGCCCTAATCAACCTCAACAAGGCCATTGATTATTGCGATAAACTAAAAAAATACGATATCATAAAAGATATTTATGCTGATAAAACCGAAGCCCATGCAAGGCTGGGGCAATACGAGAAAGCTTATCAGATGCTGCAACTCGAAAACCAATCGAACGAACTGTTACAACCCAACAGAATAGCGCAGGTTTTGGGTGAATTCGAACATACTGAATTGCTAAAGGAACAACGAAATCAGGAACAATTAAAGGAAAAACTCCGGGAAGAACAAAACCGGAGCAGCCGTTACCGCGAAAGGGTTCAGTTGCAGATCACTGCTTTTGCCTCCATTTTTCTTGTAATTATTGTTATTATCCTGAGCTATTTAGCCATCGCTCGTAAAAAACATGCTGCCACTTTGAGCCAGAATTACAATACCATTAATCAACAAAAATTACTGCTCGAGAGCCATATCAAAAAACTGGCTGACGACGAACAAAAACTAAAGAAATTAAATGCAACCAAAGACAAGTTCTTCTCGATTATAGCACACGACCTGAAAAATCCGTTTAACGTTTTGATCGGAATTTCTGATTTGCTCCGAACCGATACAGATATCAAACATTCGAAAGAATTTGAAGTTCTGGCGGAAGGAATGTTTCAAACCGCAAAATCGGGGTACAACCTGCTCGAAAACCTTTTGGAATGGTCGCGTACACAAACGCAAAGTATACCGTTCGAACCACATGCTTTCAAAATTTGCAAAGTACTCGAAGCTAACGATATCTTATTTAAACAGTCGGCTACTGCAAAACAAATTGATATTACCTGGCCTGCAAAAGAAGACGATCAGGAAGTGTTTGCCGACTATAACATGGTGAATTTTATTATTCGGAACCTACTAAACAATGCCGTAAAGTTTTCATACGAACGAGGTAAGATTGAAGTAAATACCGGCCCGGTGGGAAACATGCTGGTTTGCACCATCCGTGATCACGGAATCGGTATTGACAAAGACACACTCAGCAAACTATTTAAGATCGAATTCTCTGTACAACGCGATGGTACTGCCAAAGAAAAAGGGACCGGTTTGGGACTGATCCTTTGCAAAGAGTTTGTGGAAAAGAATGGGGGCCAGATATGGGTGGAAAGTGAAGAAGCTAAAGGAAGCGCTTTCAGTTTTAGTTTGCCTTTGCATAAAAGTTAATTCAACAATCTTCTGTTTTTGATTTATATTTCTAAGGGCAATCCTGTTGAAGGATAGCTTTAATTCTTATGAACATTCCCAAATTCTTCACATATTTGTAAAAAACATTCCAGTACCTACCAGCTAATTGTTTGAAAAATGAAAACGTCAATCTACCTGATCTTCCTGTTTTTTTTGTTTTCCTGTGCAACCAACCAAAATACACGTTCGGTCCAAACCTTCAACAAAGGTTGGAAATTTATTAACAAAGATATATCGGGAGCCGAGAAGCCCGGGTTCGATACCGATAATTGGGAAGAGGTTGAAGTTCCTCACGACTGGGCCATTCCCGGGCCTTTCGACAAGGAAATCGATAAACAAACCGTTTTGATTGAACAAAACCAGGAAGAAGTTGCTACCGAAAAAACCGGCCGCACCGGGGCTTTACCATACATTGGCGTGGGTTGGTATCGCTTAAATTTTGAGGCTCCCGACTTTAACCCGGGAAAAAAGGCATTGCTGGTTTTTGATGGAGCCATGAGCGAACCCCAGGTTTTTGTGAATGGTGAGAAAGTAGGTGAATGGAAATATGGATATGCGTATTTCTACTTCGATATTTCGGATTATCTGAAAGACGGCGAAAACTTGCTGGCAGTGCGCCTGGAAAATAACGGCGAATCATCGCGCTGGTACCCTGGAGCCGGTTTGTACCGAAAAGTACAACTGCTCGTAAAAGACAACATAAGCTTTAAGCAATGGGGAACTTTTATTACCACTCCTTTTGTTAGCGATCAGTTGGCACAGGTAAATATCAAATCAGAAATAAACGGGAAAAATATCAAGCTTGTTACCGAAATTAAAGATGCCAGCGGAAAAATTGTGGCCACATCATCAAGCGACCAGCTTTTTGGCGGCGAAGTGGAACAAAACATTGCGGTACCAACTCCCCGGCGCTGGGACATCGACACTCCGTATTTATACACAGCTACCATGAAACTTTTCAGTGGCAACAGTTTGGTGGATGAACAGAACATTCGTTTTGGAATTCGAAGTGTTGAGTACGAACCGGGAAAAGGATTGGTACTAAATGGAAAAGTTACCAAATTTAAAGGCGTTTGTCTGCACCACGACCTGGGCCCTCTGGGCGCAGCAGTTAACAAAGCAGCGTTGAAACGCCAACTCACTATTTTAAAAGACATGGGCTGTAACGCCATTCGTTCGTCGCACAACATGCCATCTTTCGAACAGCTTGAATTGTGCGACGAAATGGGTTTTTTGTTTCTGGCCGAAAGTTTTGATGAATGGAAACGCCCAAAAGTAGCAAACGGATACAACCGCTTTTTCGATGATTATGCCGAGAAAGATGTGGTGAACCTGGTACGCGCCACACGAAATCACCCCAGTATTGTAATGTGGAGCGCTGGTAACGAAGTACCCGACCAGTGGGGAAATGAAGGATTGAAACGGGCAGTTTGGTTGCAAAACCTATTTCATCGCGAAGATCCAACCCGGCCGGTTACCATGGGAATGGACCAGGTTGTAAACACCCTAAAAAACGGTTTTGGCGCGATCTGGGATATCCCCGGATTAAATTACCGCCTTCCACTTTACGAAGAAGCCTATGATCGTTTTCCACAGGGATTTATTCTCGGGTCAGAAACCGCTTCAACCGTCAGTTCGCGGGGTATCTATAAATTCCCGGTAGAAGAATTCAAACAAAAAACTTACGACGACGGCCAATGTACTTCGTATGATTTGGAAGCTTGTTGGTGGTCGAATATTCCGGATGAAGATTTTTACTGGCAAGACAATTTCGATTGGGTTATTGGTGAATTTGTTTGGACAGGTTTCGACTATCTGGGAGAACCAACTCCTTACGATGAGTATTGGCCATCACGCAGCTCATACTTTGGGATCTGTGATTTGGCGGGGCTTCCGAAAGATCGCTACTATTTATATCGTAGCAGGTGGAACACACAAGATACCACGCTGCATATTTTGCCACACTGGAATTGGGAAGGACGTGAAGGAGAGACAACCCCGGTGTTTGTATACACTAATTTTAACTCAGCCGAATTATTTGTGAATGGAAAAAGCATGGGTATCCAGAAGAAAAACAACGAAACTTTGCTCAACCGTAACCGGCTGATGTGGATGGAGGTGAAATACGAACCGGGTACTGTAAAAGTAGTGGCATTCGACGATGCCGGAAACCCGGCTGCCGAACAGGAAATCCATACTGCCGGAGCACCTCATCACCTGCTTTTACAAGCCGACCGCGAACAAATTGTTGCCAATGGAAACGATCTTAGTTATGTCACCGTTTCTGTTGTAGATAAGGACGGTAATCTTTGCCCAACTGCCGACAATCAACTCCATTTTGAAGTAAGAGGAGAAGGCAAATTTAAAGTGGTTTGCAACGGCGATGCCACTTCACTCGAAATGTTTCATTTACCGACCATGAAAGCTTTCAGCGGAAAACTGGTTGCAACAGTTCAGTCGCTTGAGGAGGCAGGTACCCTGACACTTTTAGTAAGTGGCGACGGTTTGGAAACCGGAACATTGGAAATAAAATCTATTTAAATGATGATGTAATGTTCAAAATTATTTCTCACGGTCTCCTGGTAGTGCTTTTGTTCTCGTCGTGTCAGCAAAAAAGTGCACAAACACAGATGCTTACTCAAAAGCCCAACATCGTTTTTATACTTGCCGATGACCTAGGCTACGGAGATTTGAGCGGCTATGGCCAAAGTCGTTTTTCGACACCAAATATCGACCAACTTGCTGAAAGCGGGATGCGTTTTACGCAGCATTATGCAGGGTGCACCGTTTGCGCACCGTCGCGTTCAAGCCTGATGACCGGACAACACACCGGTCATACATTTATACGCGGGAACAAGGAATGGCAGCCCGAAGGACAATATCCGCTGGAAAGTAAAGCCCTCACGCTTGCCGAAATTCTGAAAGATGCCGGTTACGTAACCGGAGCTTTCGGAAAGTGGGGGCTGGGTTACCCAGGTTCAGAAGGCGATCCGAATATGCAAGGTTTCGACGAATTTTTTGGATACAACTGCCAGCGAATGGGACATAATTATTACCCTTATCACTTGTGGCACAACCAGGAAAAAGTAGTATTGGAAGGAAATGCAGGTCAGCAAAAAGGCGAATACGGCCCCGAAATTATTCATCGGCAAGCACTGAAGTTCCTGGAAGATAATCGCGACAAACCTTTCTTTTTATTTTATCCCTCGATCATTCCACATGCCGAACTAATCGCTCCCGAAGAATACATGGCAAAATACCGTGGAAAATTTCTGCCAGAAAAAATCTACGCCGGTGTTGATGAAGGCCCAAATTATAAAAACGGGGCCTACGGTTCGCAACCCGAACCACACGCTGCTTTTGCCGCCATGGTCGATTACCTCGACATGCAAGTAGGCGAGATCGTAAGCAAACTCAAAGAACTTGGACTTTATGAAAACACATTGATCATTTTTACCTCGGATAACGGTCCTCACAAAGAGGGAGGCGCCGACCCCGGTTTTTTCGATTCGAACGGACCTTTGAAGGGATATAAACGCGATGTTTTCGAAGGTGGGATCCGTGTGCCAATGATAGCTGTTTGGAACGGTAAGATTCTGGCAGGGAGCCTCTCCAATCATATTTCTGCTTTCTGGGATGTACTGCCAACCTTCGCCGAAATTGCTGAAGCCAGTGTTCCGGAAAACATTGATGGAATTTCATTCTTACCCACATTATTGGGAAAAGAACAACAGGAACATGAATATATGTACTGGGAATTCCATGAACAGGGAGGAAGAAAGGCCATTCGAAAAGGAGACTGGAAACTGGTTCAATATAATATTTCAAACCCGGAAGAAACGACTACTGAGCTTTTCAACCTCGCGGAAGATATTGGAGAAGAAAATAATGTGGCAGCGGCACATCCCGAACTTGTGAAAGAGTTGCTTCAGCTAATGCAAAATGCACGAACCGATTCTGGGCTTTTTACTTTTTGAAATGCGGCAAATGTGATAGAAAACAATTTCGATAAAGAATTATGTTTAAATTTATACGGTAACTTGATATTCAATTAATCCTGACAATAATGAAAAGACGAAATTTCCTGTTTAACTCGGCAGCCGGTTTAGCAATGGCCGGATTGCCCGGTGTTTTGAATGCTACAGAAACCCAAACCAAAGTTTCCAACACGGCTCAGTTCAAGTTAAAATATGCGCCACATTTGGGCATGTTTAGTGCCCATGTTGGCGACGACCCTATCGACAACATTCGTTTTATTGCCGACCAGGGCTTTCGGGCTGTTTTTGACAACGGATTGATGGGCAGAACTCCTGAAATGCAGGAAAAAATTGGGAACGAACTCGCAAAACTTGGCCTTGATTTGGGTCCTTTTATTGTTTATGCCGACCATGGTGCAAAATACATGGTAACCGCCAATCCTGAAGTGAGAAGCATGCTGGAATCCAAAACCAGGGAAGCGCTTGAAGTACAAAAAAGGACAGGGGTCAAAACCGGCCTCATCACCATGGGTATTTATGATGAAAAAATGGATTGGGATTACCAAACTGCGAACGTTATTGAGCACATGCGGGCTTGTTGTGAGATTGCCGGGGAAACAGGCCTTGAACTGGTTATGGAACCACTGAACCACCAGGTAGACCATCCAAAGCTTTTCCTGACAAAAATGGCACAGGCAAAAATGATTTGTGTCGCTGTAAATCATCCCAGTTGTAAAATTGTAGACGACATGTACCATCAGCAAATTACCGAAGGGAACCTGATTATGAATATCGATTTGTGCTGGGATTATATCGGAGCTTTTCATATTGGCGATAACCCCGGAAGAAAAGAACCCACCACTGGCGAAATCAATTATCTGAATATTTTTAAACACATTTACAACAAAGGCTACAATGGCGTACTCTGCTGCGAACACGGTAAAAGCAAAAATGGAAAAGAAGGTGAACTTGCGCTCATAGAAGCATACCGAAAAGTAGATGCGTTTGAGGTTTAACAAGTTATAAATAATACAAAAAAGGTGGCTCTGGCGAGACCACCGTTTTCTTGCATTCAAGTTTCATACCTTGGGGACGGAATTCTTAGTTTCTGCCTTGGCATCAACAAAACTCCAAATATTTTTACGTTATGAATGTTTATATTAAATTTTGCCCTACAAATCTCTTCTATTAAACCCGAACAAAACCCACAAATCGTAAATTTATGCCTCAAATGGTAAAAATATAACGAAAGGCTATCCTTACAGATAGCCTTGATACATTCAGGTTTATTTTTTATCAGATGATGTTCATCTGTTTACCAACTTTTATAAAAGCGTCAACTGCTTTATCAATTTGTGAAGTTGTGTGTGCAGCTGATAGCTGAACACGAATCCTTGCTTTTCCACGTGGGACCACCGGAAATACAAATCCAATAACATAAACACCTTCTTTTAGCAGTTCGTCGGCAAATTTAACAGCCAGTGGTTCATCGTAAATCATTACCGGAACAATTGCTGTGTCCCCTTTCACCAAATCAAAACCCGCAGCTTCCATTTTACTTCTGAAATATTGGGCATTCGCCATGGTTTTTTCAGGCAGATCAGACGAGGCAGCCAGCATATCGATCACTTTCAGGGTAGCCCCTACGGTGGCCGGAGCCAAAGTATTCGAAAATAAATACGGACGAGAACGTTGACGGAGCATCTCTATAATTTCTTTCCGGCCCGAAGTACAACCTCCGTTTCCGCCACCCATCGCTTTTCCGAAAGTAGTAGTGATAATGTCTATTTTCCCCAGAACACCAAAATGTTCAGCTGTGCCTCTTCCGGTTTTGCCAATATAGCCGGTAGCGTGTGAATCGTCTACCATCACCATCGCATCATATTTTTCTGCCAATGCAACAATCTCAGGTAGTTTTGCCAAATCGCCATCCATCGAGAAAACGCCGTCAGTAACAATCAAACGATAGGTAGCGCTTGCAGCATCCTGCAAACATTGCCCGAGTTCGGCCATGTCCGAATGTTTATAACGCAAACGCTGTGCTTTGCATAAACGCACGCCGTCGATAATCGAGGCATGGTTTAACTCGTCTGAAATTATGGCAGAATCTTCTCCCAGGAGAGGTTCAAAAACACCGCCGTTCGCATCAAAAGCGGCAACGTATAAAATAGTGTCCTCGGTTCCGAGAAATTCCGAAACTTTCTTTTCCAATTGTTTGTGAATGTCTTGAGTTCCGCAAATAAAACGTACCGAAGAAAGACCAAATCCCCAGTCGTTCATAATATCCTGTGCGGCCTTTACTACTTCTGGATTATTGGCCAGCCCCAGATAGTTGTTGGCACAAAAATTCAGAACCGTCTCGCCTCCTGCCACGTTTATCTGCGAACTTTGAGAACTCGTAATAATGCGTTCAGTCTTATACAAACCCTGCGATTTTAATTCTTCCAGGTTTTGCTGAAGATCCTGTTTTATTTTACCATACATATTTTCAGGTTTTTAGAAGATTTTTATAGTATACAAAATAAAGCAAATATGAGAACTTAAACATTGATAAAATGCAGCAAACAAGATGCATTCATTTTAGCATTTAGGCATTCAATCCTTCAGTCCTCAATTTTCTTCTATCTTTGCAGCGAATTAAAAACAGAATGATGAGCGACAGAAAAGTAAGGGTGCGTTTTGCTCCAAGTCCAACGGGCCCGCTTCATATGGGAGGCGTACGAACAGCTTTGTTCAACTATCTTTTTGCAAAAAAACACGGAGGCGATTTTATTCTTAGAATTGAAGATACCGACCAGAACCGTTTTGTGCCGGGAGCAGAAGAGTACATTATTGAAAGCCTGAACTGGTGTGGATTAACACCGGTTGAAGGCCCCGGAATGGGTGGTAATTACGGACCTTACCGACAAAGCGAACGAAAAGAACTTTATAAAAAATATGCGGATCAACTGGTGGAAAGTGGATGGGCTTATTATGCATTCGACACACCGCAAGAAATCGAAACGCTGCGAAACGCTGCTGAGTTGAAAGGTGAAACTTTTTCTTACGGAATTTCAACCAGAAATGACCTGAACAACTCGCTTCGTCTTCCTGAAAACGAGGTTCAGCAAAAAATTGATGCAGGAGAAGCCTTTGTTATTCGCTTTAAGATGCCCGAAGATCTTGAGGTTACAGAGGAAGATCTGATTCGTGGAAGTGTAACTTTTAATACCACCAAAAGCCTCGATGATAAAGTGCTTTTTAAATCAGACGGGATGCCGACATATCACCTGGCAAATGTGGTCGATGACCACCTGATGAAAATAACACATGTTATCCGCGGAGAGGAATGGTTGCCATCGATGCCGCTGCATGTGCTTTTGTACCGGGCTTTCGGCTGGGAAGATACCAAACCACGGTTTGCTCACTTACCACTAATTTTAAAACCCGTTGGCAAAGGAAAACTCAGCAAACGCGATGGCGACAAAATGGGTTTCCCCGTATTCCCTCTTCTCTGGACTGATCCTGAAACCGGCGATATCTCCCGCGGATACCGTGAAGACGGTTATTTCCCCGAAGCTTTTTTAAACCTGCTGGCTTTGCTTGGCTGGAACCCGGGCACCGAACAGGAATTTTTTAACCTTGATGAACTAAGCAAGCTTTTCAGCCTTGAAAGAGTGGTAAAATCGGGTTCGCGTTTCGATCCTGAAAAAGCAAAATGGTTTAACAAACACTATTTTCAGCAAAAATCAACAGAAGAACTTTCCAAACTTTTTAAACCTGTTTTGAGTGAAAAAGGCATCGAGGCTCCAGATGAAAAGATCAGAGCTGTGGTAGCTGAAATTAAGGAACGCTGCGAGTTTGTAAACGATTTATGGGAACAGGGCTCATACTTTTTTGTAGCTCCCGAGTCCTACGACGAAAAAACTGTCAGCAAACGCTGGACACAGGAAACACCCGGCCAGATTAACGCCATTGCGGGAGTATTTGAAAACGTAAAAAATTGGAAAGCTGAATCAATCAAAGAAGCGTTTTCGGCATTTATGAATGAGAAAGGTTGGGGATTCGGCGCAATTATGAATCCGCTTCGATTGAGTCTTGTTGGCGGAAATCTTGGGCCCGATTTGTTTGTTATCTGCGAATTGCTTGGAAAGGAAGAAACCATTTCGCGCATACAAACCGCTCTTCAAAAAATTGGATAAACTTCGTACAAAAGCATAAAAAAACCCGGCAATTAACCGGGTTTTTTCATTCAATCACTTAGTGTATTATTTCTTCTTTTTCTTAAGAAGGAAAAATGCTGCTACGGCAATTACCACAACAACCACAACGACAATAATTACGGTGTTGGAACCGGTTGCAGGCGCTACCGTGTTTATCGAATCATCGAGGTATGAGCTGTCCTGAGCACCCAGGTTTTCGATATAAGTACCTTCTTCCTGGGCCATTAATAAGGTGGGCAAACTCATGATGAATAATCCAATCAGTGCGATAATTCTTTTCATAGTATTACAGTTTTAATTTGACTTATTATTTAATTTTTCATTCACCTTTTTCATTAGCGGAGCTGCATTCGAATACCGCGGATTCACTCCATTCAACTGTTGCAGTACTTTGTTCGCTGCTTCATAATCATTCAGGTCGAACAGTTTCTGAGCTTCGAGCAAATAAAACGGTTCGTAATACGGATGTATTGTTCTTCCTTTTTCCAATATCGAATCAAGTTCGTTGTATTTCGCCTGTGCCAATCTAATATTTGCCAAATTTACGAACAACCATACATTATTTGGTTCTGTTTCAAGTGCATCCTTAATCAAAAGTTCACCTTCGCCCCATTTTTTATCTTTGATTGCCTGGATGGCTTCAAAGTCAGTTTTCTTTCCGCGCTTTATTAAAACCACCAGCGGATTGCCTTTGTGGTAATAAGTTTTAACAATTTTAGCCGATTGCCAGGTTTTGTTCTTCAGTTGCCAGGGATGAATGTAATTCACCCCAAAAAGCCCGTAATCCCATTCAAAAGAGCTACGTTCGAGATAGCGTGTATATTGAAAATTTATATTCGGATGTTTTTCAAAATAATTGGGTAACTGACAATTCATTGCCACTACTGCACTTTTATCACCTATTTCTGCGATCAAATCATCCGTTGCCTGTTTCATCCCATGGAAATAATAGTCGTATTCGTAATTGCTCCAGGCTTTTTTATTACCGCCCGAAATCCAGTTGAAATATACATAGTCGACCGGAAATGTTTTAGCCTGATGAAACAGCGGGAATAGCATTAACCCGAAAAAGAGGAGAATGCAGGGAAGCCTGGTTTGCCATTTTTTTAAAATTTGAATCATACTCTGGAGGCCAAACACAGCAAGAATTACCATTATTGGAACAACAAACAACATTTGGCGCAACCCGCTGTAAAGGTTCGACCCAATGGCGATTACATAAATCACAGGAAAAACCAGCGTAAAAAGAGCGAACAACCCTAAAAAGAGTTGTTCGCCAGGTTTAGTAAACTTATAGGTTAAAAAGGCTATATAATATATCAGCCCCACGAGAATAAACTCCGGGGTGGATATCCATATCCACCGGATGAGATAACCTGGCGGCAAATTACTGCTCCAAAGTACCTCTCCGTTAAAAATTTGCTTAATGCTCACCGCATAATGCTCCATCATCGACAGGCTTTCCAACGGGTGGCGAAAAACGTCCTGTAAGGCAAAGGGCCAGAACAGTAAACCGAGAAAATACCCGGCTACTGCTATTGTCAAACCCTGGCCCGTTAGCCTTACAATACAAGATTTAGTTGAAACGATATATTTAAGTAAAAAAGGCTTTACAACAAATAAGGCAAGAATGCCCAATGCCAGGTAGGCGAACAAAATTAAACCGCCTGCACGCACCGATATGGCAAATGCAATGGCTATTGCCAAAGAAATTACATTGCGCCAGCTTTGTTTTGGGAATGTCTTTAAAATCCGAATTATATATAGGATACCTGCAACATAACCCGCGGCAAAAGGAATGTCTTTTAAATTTCCGAACGCTTGTCCAAATAAACGTGGGGTAAGTAGCAGGGAAAGTACAACCAATACCGATGTCCAGTAAGATTTTGTCAGTTCTTTACCAAGCAAACCGCCAAAAACCAACAGTAACCAAAAGAAAAATGCTCCGGTTAAATGTCGTGTCAAAAATTCGTTTTGAATATGAAAAACCCGGTTAACCAGTGCTGTAAAATTATCCACCGATTGCCCGTAATATTTTAAGTTGCTTGTTGGGGTATCAAGGCACGATACATCTTTCCCCCCGGTAAAATACCAGTTAACCACCTGTTTGGCATGAGGATAATGCAACATTTCATCCACATTTACTGCAGCGTTGGGAGCCAGAAACGCGAGTAAAATACCGGCCAAAATCAGGCTGGCAAAAAACACGTTTCGTGCAGAAAATATATTGGATGTATTATTCATTTCTATTTTGTTTCTTCTGAACCTGTATTATCGTACACCTCTTTCACAAAGTAGATCGGGCGTTTTTGAACTTCCTTGTAAATCCTGAAAATGTATTCCCCGATCAATCCGAGGAAAGTAAGCTGAACCGAACCAAAAAAACTGATGGCTAAAAATGTAGACGACCAGCCAAAAGGTGCAAGCCCTGTAATTTTGGAGACCAGCGTATAAATAATCGCCAGCAGGAAAATCACCACACCCGACAACCCAAGGTACAAACATGCTTTAATGGGCCACTTCGAAAACGAGTAAATTGCATCGGCGGCCAGGGCAAACAATTTCTTCCGACTCATCTTAGCCGATCCTTCCGGTCTGTCGGGACGGTCGTAAAGAACAAATTCGTGTTTGAATCCGATAAAGTTCCGAATGCCCGGGAAATAACGATTGTGTTCCGAAAACCGAAGAACGGCATCAACGGCTTTTCGGTTCAGAACTGAAAAATTACCGCTTTGTTCTACCTGCTCGCTTTCCGAGATATTTTTAAAAATTTTATGAAATACGTTGATATAAAAACGTTTGCTGAATTTTTCCTGACGGGTATTTCGCACCGCCGAAACAATATCTGCCTTGCTATTCTTTATTTTCGAAATCAGTACCGGAATCATTTCAGGAGGATCCTGTAAATCGCCATCCATAATTACAACAAAATCGCCCGTAGCATGATCCAGTCCGGCGGTAATTGCTGCCTGCAACCCGAAATTTCTGGAAAGTGCAATCAATTTGAGTTGATTATTCTTGCTATTTCTCAGATCGAGCAATTTAGCCAGTGTATCATCCGTGCTTCCGTCGTCGACACATACCAATTCGAAAGTTTCGTCCATCAGATCAAGCTGTTGACGAACTTCGTCAACCAAGCGCTCAACCAGAACACCTTCGTTATACAGCGGTATGACAACAGAAATTTTCATTCGTTTTTATGCTTTGTGTGCTGTTCCGGGAACCGGCACCGGAAACTCCATGTCGACAGGACCCATTTCATAAACCGTTGGCCCGAGTCTTTCGGTCGAGGTCATCATTTCTTCCCAGGTTACTTTTTGCCCGGTGTAAGCCGAAGTTCTTCCCATAATTGCCGTTAATGTCGAAATGGCTGTTCGTTCAGCTTCTACCACCGGCTTATTGGTGCGGATAGATGTTACAAGATGAATATGCTCCTGAACGTAAGGCGAAACTTTCACAACGCCAGTTGATTTTCCATTTTCGTCTTTCGGATATTCATAAGTCCATTTAACCGAACCATCGAAATTATAGATCGTATTTTTACAGTTGGTGTAACCTTCGGTCCCCATAATCACTTCGCCGAGCTGATTGGCACAGCCATCAACCTGCCGCGAGAAACTGTGTGAGAAGATTCCGTTTCCAAAATCAAAATCGATACTGAAAAAATCGTACTGGTCGCCGGTTAAACGGTGAGCACGACCACCAAACCCTATTGCTTCTTCAGGGTGTTTCCCCATAAACCAGTTAATAATATCGATGTTGTGCACGTGCGTATCCAGAATGTGATCGCCAGAAAGCCAGCAGAAGTTGTTCCAGTTACGAAGCATGTATTCCATGTCGCTCCAGCCTTCTTCGCGGGTACGGAACCAAACGTGCGATTGTAACCAATAGGCTTTTGCCGATTTCAGTTCGCCAATGGCCCCCCCTGCAACTTGTTTGTACGTTTCGAGATAATCGCGCTGATGACGTCGCTGTGTTCCGGTAATCACGGTAAGTCCGAGGTTTTCAGCCTTTTTTGCAGTAGCCATAATTTGTCTTGCTCCCACCGGATCAACACACACAGGTTTTTCGAGAAAAACATGCTTTTTTGCCTGCACAGCGGCATCGAAATGCAGGGGCCTGAAATGTGGCGGAGTAGCTAAAATTACAATGTCAATATCCAGATCGAGCAAGCGTTGGTAAGCATCGAAACCCCAGAAACAATTTTCCTTTGGAACATCTACCCGTTGTTTTAACAATTTATCGCGCGAGTCCCAAACTTTGTCTTCAAAAACGTCGGCCAATGCTACCAAATGCAGATCGTGGCCCGCAGCCAGAAAATTCAGCGCTGCCCCGGTCCCGCGGTTTCCGCATCCAACCAGCCCGGCTTTTAGTTTTTTGCCGTCGGGCGCCTGATCGAGTAAAGGTGGAAATTCGTAATCTATTTCTTTCCCCGATTTCGAACATGAACTGAGAGCGCTCATTCCGATCACTCCTGCAGCTCCGATAAGTGCCGATCTTTCAAGAAAATTTCTGCGCGATAGTTGATTTTTATTCATTGTCGTTTGTTTTATTTTTCTCATTTCCAAGGCCGTCAGGGTCGTATTCGCACACTACCCTGAATCCAACACTTTTAACATCAGAATACCACCAGATACTTTTCGGAATCTGGGGATCAGTAACCAGCCAGTCGGTGGTTCTTGTGTAATCGCGGCGTGCTGCACGAAGGTCTTTTGGCGAATTGAGGAAAGATCCTCCTCTCACCACATGCTCTCTACCACTGCGTGGCCCACGCGGATTTTTCACCACACCCGAAGGATATTTCCGATAAACTTGCGGATCGTAATAATCGGAACAGAATTCAGACACGTTGCCCAACATATTTTTTAATCCAAACGGATTGGGTTTAACCTTTGCAGGTTCCTGGGTTTTGTCTGGACTGTTTCCCTGGTAAATTGCATAGGTATCAAGTGTATCGGTATTTGTTCCAAACAGCTTTTTGAAAAAACCACCGGCTTCGTAATCTTTTGGCGAACCTTCGAAGAAATAGGGTGTTTCAGTGCCTCCGCGTGCTGCATATTCCCATTCGGCTTCGGTAGGCAAGCGATACTTTCTTCCGGTAACCTGACTTAACCATCTACAATAGGTTTCTGCGGCGTGATGACTCATGGTAATGGCTGGGCGGCTGCCCTTTCCCCATCCCTGGTCAGGAGCGCCCCAAGGAGGTGTAGCTCCCGAAACAGCATCGGTTTCCACTTCTTCCTCAACAGCTTCCTTGCGCCCCTGCGAACTGGTTGCTGTGAAAAAAGCAAGGTATTCGTCCCATGAAACTTCTATTTCTGCCATCCAGAAATTATTTATTTCCACTTCACGCACCGGGCCTTCGTCTGTTCGGCGATACGCTTCATCGGCAGGGCTTCCCATTTTAAATTGCCCACCTGGAATGGCAATCATTTTAAATGCAACTGCTGTGCCCGGTAACTTTTCTGTAAAGTTTTTAAATTCCTTTACTTCGGTTAATTCCTTGTAAATCTCTTTTGGGCCAGCATTCTCTTCTTCATCAGCAAATCCGACGGTTTCGCCCCGGTAGTGCCCAACACCGTGATGACACTGTATACATGAACTGTTTTCGGGATCGCGAATGTATTTGATGTGTTGCTCGCTACCTTTGGGGCTGAGGGTTGCAGGAAACATATTGGTATGGCACTTCAAACAACCGTCTTCATAAACAAAGCGCCGGGCAGCTTCTGTTGTACGTTTAGCTTCCCAATCAATCGCTTCAGTATCCATGGTCATGTAAGCATACAAATCGTGAAACCCATGATATGCTTTTCGGGTGAGAAAACGGGCTGTGTTGTCTTCAGCCGGCAAGTGACAATCCACACAATTTACAGAAACTCCGCTTGACGTATTATGGTGCGTTGATAAACGCCAGCTTGCCTCGGCATGCGGATGCACATGGCAGGAATTACAAAATTCGTTGGTAGAGGTATAATGAACTGTTTTATTGAACAGCAGCAAAAAGAGAATAACACTTAATCCTCCCGCAGTAAACAACAAATAGTGTTTTCGTTTAATCGTTTTATCCGTCATTCTGGATCCTAATTAGAGCCACAAGTTTACGCGCGCGTAATTAGCTACCCATTAACAGTTGAAGTAACACCTGCTTATTAAACACTTAATTTAATCTTAATTTTTTTCTTAATTAACTGGATAAAAAGAAGTTCATAAAAATAAATATTTATTGAAAATAATTTTTAATACTACTTGTTTTTATATATTTGAACAGAAAATAATAGAAAATTAAGCCTGTTGATAACTTAATTTATGTGCCGTGTTATAAAAAAAAGTAGCGTACAAACCTTCTTCCTGGTTTTGTTGATCATCTTTTCATCTGCAGGGCTGTTGGCCAACGACTTTTCTGACAGGACGTTTGTCGTTGCACACGTAACTCCCGGAGAATATACAGGAACCCGATTTTGGAACTTTATCAACGAGAACGACTGGGTGGCCATAGAACTGGATATCGACAGTGCAGGAGATCATGCCATTCTGCACAACACGGCTTATCGCTTTTCCGAAATACTTAATAAAATTGAAGAAATTATTGAAGCCAATGAGTCCAAAATCCTACCTGTTTTTATTAATTACTCGGGGAACATCCATTTTCTCGATTCTATTATAAATGATTCGCCGCTTTCGAAACGGATTTTTTTTCTACCCCAGGGAGAAACCTGGCCATCCACTGAATATTTGGTACAAGCCGACCGGAGGGTAATCTTTTTTGTACAAGGCAAAATCACAAACGAAAGCCGCATATTGCATCCAATCGACAATTATGCACTTCAAATCTCAGCCAGCCAGATAACGCCAAATTCGGTTATTCTGAGTAATGGATCAAACATTAATAAGGAACTGTTTAAGATCAATGACTTTGAACACCTCCCAACCGGGAATTCTTCGAACCAACTTGGAATTTTTATGGTTCCTGATTATGTGAATTTTTTGCTCGACAGCTGGACAAAATATGGGAAAAGGCCTAATTTTATTTCAGTTGGAAATACGGTTTACAGCTTCAATTTTATCGACGACCAACTCAACTCTTTTAATCAAGTAACAGGATTGGTGCGCACACCAGGAAAAAACCTTGAACGCGTTTACTGGAAAAATCCTGATATTCTGTTAACAGGAGGTAAATTTAGTTTTCCGATTCGTGGGGGAGAAGAAATCATACTTACCCCGTTTGCCCCGGGGTACAGCATGACCCCGTCACAATTGATTATCACATCCGAGATGTCGATGCCTGAAGAGTTTACGATTGTTGCCAATTCGCTTAATTTAAGCGAAGGGTTAACCGCTGGTTTTCATTTCGACGGAACTATTTTCGACATCGTTCATCCCGAACAAAGTTTCGAAGGAACAAAATTTTCTTTTAGCGAAGATATTGATCGTGGGCTGGTTCTCAAACTACCGGAAAATGCTAGTGTTGTATTGGGTGATCCCAGTCAATATGGGTTCCCGAATAGCAGTTTCACCGTAACTTGCTTTGTTAAATTTACCGATATTCCTGAGTTTGGCGACAATGCAATTCTGGGAAACGATGAACAGGGTTATCGCCGGGGCCTGCACTTGATTTTGCGCTCGGGGCATCCGTATTTTGGATTGTGGGCCAACGATTATATGTCGGAGGAAATTCTTAAAAACAACATCTGGTACCATCTAACCTGGCGCTATATCATCGAAACAGGCCAGCAGGCTATCTTCCTTAATGGCAAGTATGTAGGAGGATCAGATGGACATCCGCCGTATTCAGGCACCAGTGTTTTGCACCTTGGAAGCGCCCTATCGGCAGGTGCCAGTTTGCGTGGTTACATCGACAACCTGTACATATGGAATCGTCCACTTGGCAATGAGGAGATTAACCGGCTTTACCTCGACGAGGGTATTCAAACTATTAACAAAGAAGAAAATAGTCCGATTTTATCCAGAAATACGCTGATTCTGATTGTGGCCCTTTTGTTGCTTTTGCTTTCAGTGTTAATTATCTGGGTCTTTTTCAGAAAAAGGAAAAGCAAAAAGCGATCCTTTGAATTGCCACAAAAAATCAAAGCCAGCAAAAATCAGATTCAAATTTTTGGAGAATTTAGAGCAACTGATCGGGATGAAAAAGATATCTCGGGACTGTTTACCCCCAAGGTGAAAGAACTACTGGTTTTTACAATGGTACAAACATTGCGAAACGGACTGGGCGCTGCAATTGCCGATGTTGATTCCACGCTTTGGGCAGGGATCCCATCAAACAAAGTGGCTAATAACCGTGCTGTAACTTTAAATAAACTCCGAAAATTACTGGCGGTTTTCGACAGCGTTGAAGTAATTTCGAACAATGGTTATCTTCAGTTTAAAACCAGCGGAACGTTCTATTGCGATTATGTTGAAGCCTTCAGTTTATGTCAGATCCGCGAAGGAATGACACGCGAACAACTCGAAATTTTCTTTCACCTTGTAAAAAAAGGGCGCCTTTTAAAAGGAACCGACTGGCAGTGGCTCGATGAAATTCGCGGCTACATTGGGAACCAGGTAATCGACAACCTGTTGAAACTAGCTTCCTTTTATCAAAAAGAAAACAAACTTAAGGAAGTGGAACGAGTGGCACATCGAATTCTGGATTACGACGAACTTAGCGAAGAAGCGGTTTACCTTCAAATCTGGACACAGCAGAAAGCCAATAATTTGCACATGGCAAGGTTCCAGTTCGAGTCGTTTTGTTCGCGCTATGAAAAAAGCATGGGAGAGAAATTTGGAATGCGCTTCGAGGAATTCAACCGAATATATTCTGAAAAAGTATAAAAAACCGGCACCAGCGAATCCGGTACCGGCTTTAAATCTATGCAATTACCGGGCCTAACTCTACTGAAAAATGACGCATAATTGGCGCCTCACTCACAATTTTATACCCGTGTCGTATTGAATCTCTTCTATCATAAATATTTTTCAAGGCAACTGCCACCACTTCCATGTGGTTGTTGGTATAGGTGCGTCGCGGAATCGCCAGCCGCAACATTTCCAACTTCGGATAACGGTTTTCTTTGGTATGCGGATCACGGTCGGCCAGCAAAGTTCCTACTTCCACTCCCCGAACCCCGGCTTCGAGGTACAGCTCGATAGCCAGCGTTTGTGCAACGAACTCTTCTTTTGGCACATATTCCAGAAAATGTTTGGCATCGATAAACACTGCGTGTCCGCCAATAGGGTTTTGAATCGGGATACCCCAAGTTAACAACTTATTACCAAGGAATTCAACCTGCCGGATGCGGGTTTCGAGATAATGCTCGGTGGTAACTTCATGTAAACCAACGGCAAGAGCGTTCATATCTCGTCCGGCCATTCCTCCGTAAGTATTAAAACCTTCGTACATAATGTTGAAAACCGAAGACTGCTTAAAAAGCTCCTTATCGCGCATGGCGATAAAACCACCGATATTTACAATCCCGTCTTTTTTACTGCTCATGGTCATAACATCTGCATACGAGAACATTTCGGTCACTATTTGGCGGATACTTTTATCAGCATACCCGGGTTCCCGTTCTTTGATAAACCAGGCATTTTCGGCAAATCGCGCCGAATCGAAAACCACCGGAATACCATATTTATTCGACATTTTGTGTACTTCGCGCAGGTTATGCATCGAAACCGGTTGACCACCGGATGTGTTGCAGGTGAGTGTAACAATGACCATCGGAATTTCTTCCCGATGATGATTTTTGTAAACTTCTTCCAATTTTAAAAGATCGAGGTTTCCTTTAAACGGATGTTGCGACCCGGTATCGAAAGCCTCGTCAATGGTGCAGTCGATTGCACTTGCGTCGCGGAATTCAATATGTCCTTTTGTAGTGTCGAAATGACTGTTTCCGGGAACCACATTCCCTTTTTTTACCCATACCGAAAAGAGTACATTTTCGGCTGCCCGCCCCTGGTGTGTTGGCAAAAAGTGTTCGAAACCAAGTAATTCTTGAATGGCGTTTTTTAGGTTGTAATACGATGAAGAACCGGCATAGCTTTCGTCACCGGTCATCAACGCTGCCCATTGATTGTGGCTCATTGCACCAGTTCCACTGTCGGTAAGCAAATCGATGTAAACCTGTTCGCTGCGCAGGTTAAACAAGTTGTAACGGGCGTCTTTAATCCATTGTTGGCGTTGCTCGCGGGCGCTTCGGTAAATGGGTTCCACCATTTTTATTTTATACGATTCTGCAAATGGGATTTCCATGTCAGGTATATTCAAATTTAAAAATGAAAAATTGCTTATTTGCCAGGTGGCAAACGAAAAGATTTAATAATTAGAAAATTGAGCGCTTAGCAATGCGCGAATGCGTCCCTGTTCTTGATATTCAGGAAGCTGCGGTTATGTAAAAATATGGCTATCCAAAACTTGATCATCAAAAATCAATTTCTGCTAAGTTACCTGGTTTAGTTTATTCAATGAAAGGATAAATGTCAGTTTTATTGAGTTTGCCGGATTAAGAAAAAGAAAACGTTATTTTTGCGCCGGATTAACAGATAAAACCAAATGGGAGAATTGGCATTTGAAGCAGTGATTTTCGACATGGATGGTGTAATTACAAAAACAGCTTTAACGCACACGGCCGCGTGGAAAAAAATGTTCGACGAATACCTGAAAAAACGGGCAGATGAATTAAATGAAACTTTTACTGAATTTACGCAAAACGATTATCTCGCATTTGTTGACGGGAAGCCGCGTTACAAAGGGGTTGCCTCTTTTCTCGAATCCCGAAACATCCAGCTTCCGTTTGGCGATCCATCGGATGAAGCCGGGAAAGAAACAGTCTGCGGGTTGGGCAATCGTAAAAATGATTCTTTTAACGAAGTAATTGCGCGTGATGGCGTTGAGGTGTATGAATCGACATCCAGGTTACTTGAGGAATTAAAAGCAGCCGGAGTAAAATTGGGAGTGGCCTCGTCGAGCAAAAACTGCGCGCCGGTGCTCAAGGCAGTTAACCTGCTTACAGTTTTTGGAGCTCGTGTTGATGGGGTTATTTCTGCTGAATTGGGTTTGCACGGAAAACCTGAGCCTGATATTTTTACAAGCGCCTGCGCGATGCTTGAATCGACACCCGCGAGATCGATTGTTGTGGAAGATGCTGTCTCTGGAGTTCAGGCAGGTGCCAAAGGAAAATTTGGGTTAACGCTTGGAATTGCCCGCGAGAATAATGAAAAAGAACTGGCCGAAAACGGAGCCGATTTTGTAGTGAGCGATCTCTCCGAAATCGACGGGATACAAGGTTTGAACGAACTATTTATTCGAAAGAATTCTTGAAAATTTACAGGACAGCCTTTACACTTTTCTCCAGAAAGTCGCGGGTGTAATAATCCGGATCTACGATTTCTCCGTTCCACATAACGATATCCAGATCCATCGTTCTTGGGCCAAATTTCAGGCCGCTTCTATCGCGTCCCAGCTCATCTTCAATCGATTTCAGCATTCGGTTAAGATCGTCCTGTTCGAGTTCTGTTTCAATCTTAACTGCCCCGTTGGTATAGTCAGGTTGATCCTTAATGCCAATCGGTTTAGTAATAATCATCGGAGAAACTTTGATGACTTCCACTTTTGTGCGAAGAATGTCGAGCATGTCGGCAATGTTGGTTTCGGGATTGATGTTCGAACCAATACCGATAATACAGGTGTTCATCGTTTAGCCTCCATTTGCAGCGACACCGACTCGGCAAAGCGCAACGCATGCGGTTTGTCCACTTCTACCTTTGCGCGTACAACCCGTTCATCTTCCATCACTATGTCAAGGATTTTTTTTGTGAGCACTTCCAGCAGCTTAAACTGTCCGTCCTGCACCAGTGCGATAACCCTTTTGGTGATGGTTTTATAATCAAAAATACCTGCCGGCTCATCGGCTTCAAGCGCCTCCTCCGGAATATTGGTCTCAATCTCAAGATTGATTAAAACATCCTGTTTGTTCACCAGTTCTTCGGGATTAAACCCAATATAGGTCCTGATCAGGAGATTTTTTACACGTATTATTGCCATGTTCTACCCGTTTTTACTCAAATTTTCACCACCATCGGCAAACAAAAGTTGCCCGGTGAGGTAGTTATTTTCCAAAATATAATCGATACTTTTCAGTATTGGGTCGTTGCCTCCCGGACGTTTCATCGGAATTTCCCTTGCCAGATTCTGCAAATATGCCCCACCTTCGCCAGCCGGTGCCAGCGTAACTCCCGGAGCGATAGCGTTTATCCTGATTTCGGGAGCCAGCTCGAGTGCAGCCATTTTGGTCAATTCCCACAAAGCTTTTTTTGATAAAGAATAAGCTGCAAAATTCGATTTATTCGAGGTCACACGCGTATCTGCAAAATTTATAATGTTCCCTTTTCTGCAATGCACCGCAAAATCGCGGATCAAAAGAAACGGGGCTTTAAAATTAACTTCCATTTGTGTGTCGAAGAGTTTCTCCGGTGTTTCTTTCAGATAACTTTTATCGAAAACGGATGCATTGTTTACCAGCAAATCAAAAGGCCCGGTCTGGCTAACGATACCTGGAATCAGGCTTTGCACTTCGTGGCTATTGGCAAGGTTTGCAGGAACAGAAGAAAACAATTGTTTTGGATATTTTTCAGTCAGTTGCTGTACCAGCGAAATGGCGTCTTCTGCCGATCTATTGTAATGAACAATCACATTCCAGCCCTTCCCGGCTAAATGTTCCACAACGGCCCTGCCAATCCGTTTCGAAGCTCCTGTTATCAGCGCTGTCTGATTCATAAATGCAAGTTACCAAATCTGTTCCTAATAACCGATTTTTCAATTGTTAGTTCATAAAAAAGGCCCGTTGCACGGACCCTCTATTTATTTGTGTCAATATTTTACCGATTGAATGAATTCAACTTGCCCAGGTATTTTCCAATTATGTCGAACTCGAGATTTATTACACTTCCTTCTTTAAAGGTGTGGAAGTTGGTGACTTCGTGGGTAAACGGAATAATCGCTACCTGGAACGAATTGTCTTTCGAATTTACTACAGTCAGGCTCACACCATTTACAGTTACCGAACCTTTTTCAACCGTCATGTAGCCTTGTTTGGCTTTCTCAATATCGAAGTCGTATTCAAATGTGTAGTACCAACTTCCATCGGCTTCTTCCACTTTTTTGCAGACAGCAGTTTGGTCAACATGCCCCTGAACGATGTGACCATCCAAACGTCCGTTCATCATCATGCTGCGTTCGAGGTTCACTTTCGAACCCACTTCCAACAAACCCAGATTCGATTTTAAAAGCGTTTCCTTAATAGCCGTGACCTTGTATAATTTTTTTTCCTTATCGACCCAAACTACTGTCAAGCACACTCCGTTGTGCGACAAACTCTGGTCTACTTTAAGCTGATCAGCAAATGAACAGGTGAGTGTGAAATGCACATTCTCCTGATCTTTTTCAATCTTGGTTACTGTTCCGTATTCTTCTACTATTCCTGAAAACATAATCTATTTTGATTTACGAATTTCGATTAACGATTTGAGATTGCAGATTTTCCTTCTCGTCAATCGTTAATCATCATTCTTCATTATACAATCATTTAAGGCTCCATTCCACCCCGTCTTTTGTGTCTTTTAATTCGATTCCAATGGCATTCAACTCGTCGCGGATTTTATCGGCAGTAGCCCAGTCTTTGTTCGCCTTGGCATCTTTACGCAGGCTAATCAGCAATTCCATTGCTCCATCCAGCGTTTGATTGTTTCCGGTAACTGGCATTTCTTCGTCTTTAAGTCCGAGAATATCAAAAACAAAAGTCTGGTAGAATTCTTTTAATTCATCGAGGTCGGCAGGCGAAATTTTCTCCGAGCCTGCTTTTATCGAATTGATCATCTTCACCCCGTCGAAAAGATGGGCAATCGCAATCGGACTGTTCAGGTCGTCGTTTATGGCGGCAAAGCATTTTTCCATTATCGGGGCCACTTCTACAGTTGAACTATCCGAAGCTTTTAATTCGCCAAGTGTTTTCATCGCGGCCATCAAACGTTCCAATCCTTTTTCCGACGCCTGCAGCGCTTCATTCGAGAAATCGATGGTGCTGCGGTAGTGAGCCTGCAAAATAAAAAAGCGTATTGTCATGGGAGAATAAGCCTGGTACAGCAATTCGTGTTTCCCGGTGAAAAGCTCTTTTAACGTGATGAAATTCCCCAGCGAACGCGCCATTTTCTGCCCGTTGATGGTTATCATGTTGTTGTGCATCCAGTAACGAACCGCTCCACTTCCCGAACATGCTGTATTTTGTGCGATCTCGCACTCGTGATGCGGAAAAGTCAGATCCATTCCTCCCCCGTGAATATCAAAGTGCTCGCCTAAATATTTGGTACTCATAACCGAACATTCAAGGTGCCAACCGGGGAAACCATCGCTCCATTTTGATGGCCAGCGCATAATATGTTCCGGTGAAGCTTTTTTCCATAGTGCAAAATCAAATGAGTTCTTCTTCTCGCTCTGTCCGTCGAGTTCGCGGGTATTGGTTTTAATATCGTCGAGATTGCGGCCCGAAAGAATACCGTATTTGTGTTTCTGGTTGTATTTTTCCACATCGAAATAAACCGAGCCATTGGTTTCGTATGCAAAGCCATTGTCGAGGATCTGCTGAACCATTTCCTGCTGCTCGAGGATATGACCCGAGGCACGGGGCTCAATACTCGGCGGTAAAATATTCAGGTTTTCCATATTCCGATGAAAGGAGTTCATATATTTCTGAACCACTTCCATTGGCTCGAGTTGCTCAATACGCGCCTTTTTTGTGATCCTGTCTTCGCCGGCTCCCTCCACCTCGTCTTCGAGATGGCCTACATCGGTAATATTTCTTACATACCTGACCTTGTTTCCCTGAAAAGTAAGATACCGATACAAGAGGTCGAAGGTTATATACGGCCTTGCGTGCCCAAGGTGCGAATCGCTGTAAACTGTCGGTCCGCAAACATACAATCCTACCCTGCCTTCAACCAGAGGTTTAAACGCTTCCTTTTTACGACTTAATGTGTTGTAAATAAACAGTTGATTTCCCATGATTTTATGAAATCGAGATAAGGTTACAAAGGTAAGATAAATGCTCTATTTTCAGCCTTTTCGACCATCCTTGCAAAACACGCGTTTAACAAATGCTATTTATTTTCTTTAACAACAGATGCATCCGGTTCTACTGGTTCTGCCATTTCTTCTTTTTTATTGAAATATCCCCGGTAAAAAATCAGGATAGAAAAAATACCAACGGTAATGGCAGAGTCGGCTATATTAAAAACCGGACGGAAGAAAATGAAAGGGTTTCCCCCAATTTTCGGGATCCACCCGGGATAGCGCCCCTCGAGTATAGGGAAATAAAACATATCGACTACGCGGCCATGCAGGAAACTGGAATATCCCCCACTTTCCGGAAACAGTGTGGCAACTTGCCCGTAGCTATGGTTAAAAATCATTCCGTAAAACAAACTATCGATGATATTACCGATAGCACCTGCGAAAATGAGCGAGATACAAACGATAAACCCAAATGGATTGTTTTTTTGTTTAGTGAGCTTAAAGAGGTACCAGCCAATGGCAATCACAGCCAGCATCCGGAAAACGCTCAGGAAAAGTTTCCCGTAATTTCCATTAAATTCGAAACCAAAAGCCATCCCGTTGTTTTCAACAAAATGAAGGATGAACCAGTCTTTAAAAACAACAATCTCGTCGCCAATCGACATATGAGTTTTGATCCAGATTTTCAGAACCTGGTCGACGATTAGGATAGCAAAGATGATCAGTAATGATTTTACAGTTCTCGACATGTCCTTTTATTCAAATAAAAATGCTCTCCGAATTTCCTTTCATCATGGTTTCGAAGAGCAACTTTTAATATTATCTTCTACTTATTTTTGATCCTTTTTAGCATCGATACTCAGAGTGGCGTGCGGAACGGCCCGTAATCTTTCTTTCGAAATGAGTTTGCCTGTTTCGCGACAGATTCCGTATGTTTTATTCTCGATGCGAATCAAAGCAGCCTGTAAGTGCTGTATGAACTTTTGCTGGCGCTGTGCAAGTTTTCCTGCTTCTTCTTTCGAAAGTGTAGCAGCTCCTTCTTCCAGGATCTTAAATGTTGGCGAGGTATCGGAAATATCATTTCCATCGCCCTGAGTAATCGAATTCTTGTACATCTCGTAATCTTCCTGCGCTTTGGCAAGCTTTTTATTGATGATTTCTTTGAATTCGTTCAACTCTTCATCCGTGTATCTGTTTTTCTCTCCCATAACCATAAGGTTTTAGTTCTTTCCTGTTTTTCAAGAAGCCTCTAAAGTAATCAAAAAAACAATAAATTTTTCTGAGGCTGGTCTTTTTACATTATAACTTTTCTACTTCAATCTTTGCCAATACATCCTTATCGATTTCCACTGTACTGGCTTTTGGCGAATCAACGCTATCTACCAGTGTTAGCGACTCGGCAAGCGTTTGTACGCAAATATATTCACGGTGGTTTTCGATCGCGGAATTAAATGCGTCGTGTTTTTCAATTACGATGCGGATACGGTCGGTTACCTCAAAATTGCTGTCTTTGCGCAGGTTCTGAATTTTGTTGATGAACTCGCGCGCAATTCCCTCTTGTTTCAATTCATCCGTAACATTAATATCGAGTGCGATAGTCATGTGGCCTTCGGTGGCCACTGTCCATCCCGGAATATCTTCGGTCTGGATTTCGACGTCTTCCAAAGTAAGAATCACTTTTTCATCTCCGGCAACAATTTGGTATTCTCCGGCGCTTTCCAAAGCCGCGATAGTCGACTGATCGAACTGATTCACTACCGCCGAGATTTGTTTCATGATCTTGCCGTATTTGGGTCCAAGTGTTTTAAAATTCGGTTTGATCCGTTTCTTGATCACTCCTTCAGTATCGGTTAAAAACTCAACTTCTTTTACGTTTACTTCGGCCAGGATAATGTTTGCCACAGCTTCAAATTGTTCTTTGAAATTAGGGTTTAGCACCGGCACCATGATTTTGGCCAGCGGCTGACGTACTTTCAGTTTTTCCTTGCGCCGAAGTGCCAGGATCATCGACGAAGCACGTTGTGCAATGTCCATCTTTTCTTCCAGTTCCTTATTAATCAAGGGTTGTTCGAAAGCCGGGAAATCAGCCAGATGAACACTTTGGTCGGTTTCTTTGCCGGTAACCTTGTTCAGGTCGGTAAACAATTGATCGGCATAAAATGGGGCGATGGGTGCCATTAATTTGGCGACGGTTACCAAACAGGAATAAAGCGTTTGAAACGCCGAAATTTTATCCGTAGAATATTCGCCTCCCCAATAACGTTTACGGCCCAGGCGGACAAACCAGTTACTCAGGTTTTCTGTAACAAATTCCGAAATGGCACGACCTGCACGGGTGGGTTCGTAGCTTTCGTAGCTTTCGCCCACTTCTTTAATCAACGAGTTGAGAAGCGAGATGATCCAGCGGTCGATCTCAGGACGTTCTGTTACCGGTATTTCTTCTTCGGTATATTTAAAATTATCGACATTGGCGTACAATGCGAAGAAATTGTACGTATTGTATAGCGTTCCGAAGAACTTACGTTTTACTTCTTCTACCCCGGAAATATCAAATTTCAGGTTGTCCCAGGGTTGTGCGTTGGTAATAAGGTACCAGCGCAGCGGGTCAGAGCCGTAATTTTCGATCGTTTCAAAAGGATCGACTGCATTGCCTAACCGTTTCGACATTTTCATGCCGTTTTTGTCGAGCACCAAGCCGTTCGAAATAATATTTTTGAAAGCTACCGATTCATCTATCATGGTAGCAATGGCATGCAAAGTAAAGAACCAGCCACGAGTCTGGTCAACGCCCTCGGCAATAAAGTCAGCCGGGAACACTTCTTTGAAATTTTCCTTCCACTCGAAGGGGAAGTGACGTTGTGCATAAGGCATCGCGCCCGAATCGAACCAAACATCAATCAGGTCGGTCTCGCGGAACATTTGGCGTCCTGTTGGCGAAACCAAAACAATCGGATCGACATGTGATTTATGAAGGTCGATCTTATCGTAGTTTTCCAAGGAGTTGTCACCCACCACAAAACCTTCAAACGGATTTTCATTCATAAATCCGGCATCGACCGATTTTTGTATTTCATTCATCAGTTCTTCTACCGAACCGATACAGATTTCTTCAGAAGCATCTTCGGTACGCCAGATTGGTAGTGGGGTTCCCCAGAAACGCGAACGGCTCAGGTTCCAGTCGACCAGGTTTTCGAGCCAGTTACCAAAACGGCCGGTTCCTGTTGAAACCGGCTTCCAGTTGATGGTTTTGTTCAACTCCACCATTTTGTCTTTCACCGCAGTGGATTTAATAAACCACGAATCAAGCGGGTAGTACAATACCGGTTTGTCAGTACGCCAGCAGTGCGGGTAAGAGTGTACATGCTTTTCTATTTTAAAAGCCTTGTTTTCCAGTTTCAGCATCACCGAAATATCGATATCCACAGTAGATGCATCTTCTTCGAGTTTATCGTCGTACTCGTTTTTCACCGAACGACCGGCAAATTCGTGGTACTTCCCGGTATTGACATATTTCTCAACAAACTCCGGATCGAGATCAATGGTTGGATAAAAACGCCCTTTGCGGTCAACCAGGGCCTGCATTTTGCCATCCACATCTTTTACCACCAGCGGCGAAATGCCGTGTTGTTTGGCCACGCGGTCGTCGTCGGCGCCAAAAGTAGGTGCAATGTGAACAATTCCGGTACCATCTTCGATGGTTACAAAATCGCCGGTGATCACTTCAAAAGCTTTGCCTTCGGGTTTCACCCACTCGATCAGTTGTTCGTACTGAACACCTTTTAATTCCTCGCCAATGTATTCAGCCAGCACTTTATAAGGAATATTTTTGTCTCCTGGTTTGTAGTCTTCTAAAGCCAGTTCAGCATTCTTCGGACTGAAATAAACCGGGAACAATTCTTTTGCCAGGATCAATGTCGCCGGTTCGCCGGTATAAGGGTTGAACGAAAGTACTTTTACATAGTTGATCTTCGGGCCCACACAAAGCGCGGTATTCGATGGTAATGTCCACGGAGTGGTGGTCCAGGCCAGAAAATACAGATCAGTGTCCACTCCTTCAAAAAGAAATTCTGAACGCTCGTTGCGAATGGCTTTGAACTGCGCAATGGCAGTGGTATCTTTTACGTCGCGGTAGCAACCCGGCTGGTTCAGCTCGTGCGAACTTAAACCGGTTCCGGCAGCAGGGGAATAGGGCTGAATGGTGTAGCCTTTATAAAGCAAGCCTTTGTTGTAGATCTGTTTGAGCAGCCACCACACCGACTCGATGTAACGGTTGTCGTAAGTTACATACGGATCGTCCATGTTCACCCAATAGCCCATCAGTCGGGTGAGGTCTTCCCACTCGCGGGTGTATTTCATCACCTCTTTTTTACAGGCCTGGCTGTATTCTTCTACCGAAATTTTTTTGCCAATGTCGTCTTTGGTAATCCCGAGCGCTTTTTCAACGCTCAGTTCCACCGGCAAACCGTGAGTGTCCCAACCGGCTTTTCGGTGAACACGGTAACCCTGCATGGTTTTGTAACGACAGAAAATATCTTTGATAGCGCGCGCCATTACGTGGTGGATGCCGGGCATTCCGTTTGCCGATGGCGGGCCTTCGTAAAATACAAAAGTAGGGCGCCCTTCGCGCGTGGAAATACTTTTGTGAAAAGTATCATCATTTTCCCAACGCTCCAGCACATCTTTGTTGACTTGAGATAAATCTAATTGTTTGTATTCCTGAAATTTATTACTCATAAGAAACTCTTCCTAATCTGCTGATTTTAAAAAATATGCAAATATAGAAATTTTTTCAGGGGTCAACCCGAAAAAAGGCTTTAATGCAGGATGTAGGGAGAATGCCTTCTCAAATTTAATTTAATACGTAACTAATAGCACTGAAAGCCCCAAAGAAACACAAAGTTTTGCTCCACTATTCTATTATGGCTGAAACCTTTTTTAAGCTAGGCTTGCCTACCCCACGTTTAAAACCGGGGTTAATCAATTCGATACAAACCGAGCTTTAACCCATAAAATAAGATAGACTAACTCTTTGTTAAACAACATTGTATTTGCAGTGAATTTTGTTTACTTTTAACCCAATTCACAAAACACTTGATTCACTGATGAACCTACAACAATTTTTGATTTCTTACGCAACCATTTATTACTGAAAAACATCTGACTAAAAAACGTAAAATTTGCTAACCTAAAAACTACGAACATGAACAAAAGCATTCTGACAACGATCGTAATTCTATCATTTTTAATCCTCTCCGGATGTAAAGACGAGGCACCTAAAAACGAAAATGTAGATTTTATTCTTTATGTCAGTAATCAAAGTTACGACGTGTCACCCGTAGATATAACGATTTATATTGATGACGTGATTGTGGTAGAAGGAGAATATGAAATTGGAGATAGCCATAATTGGAAATCATTTGATTTTAACCTTCTAACAGGCAAACACACAATAAAAGTAGAATCTCAGAAAGGAGAGGCATCTCTTGTTAAAAATTTTGAACTCACAGATGATATGTACTGGGCAGTAATAGATTACTGGCAGTATTCAGAAAATACTGATGGTGAAAATACTGTTGTAAAACGCTTTAGCTGGCTGATTCAAAATGAAGCTATTTATTTTATGTAGCAATAAACCAAATATCGCAGAACTGCTTCGAGGCAAGATTCATCTTAATGAAAAACTTATAATGAAAAGATTTAATGGGTTGATATTAATATTTTCTGTTTGCCTGCTTGTTTCCTGCCAAGAGAACCCTGAACCGGAACCAAGCTGTTACAGAGAAAGTGATCCCCCAAGAAATTCGTAGAAAGTTACAATCGAACAGGGATTATGGGGAGACGTTTGGTTTTGGAACGGAGACTTTATGCCTGTAGGTCGGGGTGAAATATGCCAGGTAATACGAAAGGTTTTGATTTACGAATTACAAACGATCGCATTAATTACAAACAATTTTCAATCCTATGAAACAGCTAATTACCCTTTTAATACTTTTTGTTGTTTTGAGTTGCTCCAAAAACGATGACACTCCGAATAACCAAATCATTGGGAAATGGGAATGGACTGAAACGATAAATTCCTGGACCGGAATTAAATACACTCCCGAATCGGAAGGTTATAGTCAAATCTCAGTTTATAAAGCTGATAATACTGTGGAGTATTACAAAAACGGGGAATTGACCGGAACAGAGTCATACCAGATAGAAGAAATTCAAAATCCTCCAGAAAGCTCGGTCAGTGCAACAACCACTATTTTAATTATCAACAATACAAAAACCCCATTCACTATTCAGAACGATTTGTTGGTTCTTAACCAGGCTTACGTTGACGGGCCAACAAGCATTTATAAAAGAATTCAATAATCCTGATGTAAAAACACCATATACTCAACCACTTCCACCATTTATACTTCTGACAAATAAGCAGCAATGTCAGGTTTGTAATCTAATTTGGAAAACAAAAAGGCCCGGAAACCTCCGAGCCTTTGCAATATTTCGAGAACAAAGTATTATTCCACGCCGAATTTATACACGCAAATTGAGTAATATTCATCTCCCGGTTCGAGAATGGTTGAAGGAAACTCTGGTTTGTTCGGGCTATCAGGGTAATGTTGCGTTTCCAAACACAAAGCTCCCCGGAAAAGATAAGGAACGCCTTCTTTACCTGTTACAGTACCATTGAGGAAGTTGCCGGTGTAAAACTGAATTCCGGGTTCGTTGGTGTACACTTCCATCGTTCGGCCCGACTCGGGTTCAACTACTTTTGCAGCAAAAGTCAGGCTGTCAGTCGACTGGTTCAGCACCCAGTTGTGATCGTAACCATTACCCAGTTTAAGCTGTTCAAAATCGTCGTTGATGCGGGCACCAATAGCTGTCGGAGTTCTGAAATCCATCGGAGTTCCTTCTACCGGAGCTATTTCGCCGGTTGGGATCAATCCTGCATCAACCGGAGTGTACTTATCAGCATTGATCTGCACCACGTGCCCATTTACATCACCTTGTCCGGCACCTTTCAGGTTAAAAAACGAATGATGGGTCAGGTTAACCGGGGTAGCTTTGTCGGTAGTTGCCCGGTATTCTATTTTAAGTTCGTTTTCGTTGGTCAGTTTATACTGAACTTTCACATCCAGATTTCCGGGATAACCTTCTTCGCCATCAGGAGAGTGGTAAGTAAGCACCAGTGTTTGACCGTCGGGCTGTTCGGCATCCCATACTACATTATTATATCCTTTGATACCTCCGTGCAAGGCATTCGGCCCATTGTTCCGGGCAAGAGTGTAGGTCGAATCGCCGATTGTAAAAAGTCCGCCAGCAATACGGTTTCCATAACGACCGATCAGCGAACCAAAATATATTTCTGTTGTTTTCAGGTAATCGTTAATCGTGTTAAAACCCAATACAATGTCTCCAAAATCACCGTTTTTATCAGGTGTCCAAATGTTTACTACTTTGCCTCCCAGGTTTGTTATCTGGGTTACCATTCCGTTCGCATTTTTTAGAGTATACAAAGCGATGGGTTTTCCATCTGCTTCTGCCTCAAAATTTGTAGCCGGAATCAATTGGGGAACTTTCTTTTCCTGTCCACAGGCAAAAATGAAAAGGAGCATCACGATAAGAACATAATTCTTCATAATAAATTAATTTGATGGTTTTGAAATGTAAATTTAAGTGTAAATAAAACGCTCCCCACATATTGTGCATAAAAAAATCGCTTACCCCGATTGGAATAAGCGATTATACAGGAAAAATTAATTTACGTTCTTCCGAAAACTGGCATTTCCGGACAAAAAATCGTTTTTCAGGTTGAACTTCTTAGTGACGGTGTTTGTATCTCCGTTGAGAATGGAAAGTGCCAAAACGCGTGCTAAACAAAGTCGTTTAACCCGAAGTATCGTTATTTCTTAATCTTCACATTAAAGGGCCAGAACTGAGTTGAATTCACCTTCAACTACTCCGTTCGGAACAGTTTTATCAGCTTCCTCATCGTTAGCCCAGATGCTGTCGTTGATAAGGTATCGGAATTGGTATTCCTGGCCTGCATCCAATTTCAGGGTTTGAGTGAAATCACCGTTCTTTAGCATCGACATCGGTTCTACTTCTTTATTCCATCCGTTGAAATCGCCCAGGATTTTTACGGTTTCGGCATTCTCTGCCTGTTCTTTGCTTACTTTGAAAGTCAGTTTACAAACTGGTTCGCTTTTTAAATACTGTTTTTTGATACTCATAGTCATTCTTTTTTATCAATTCTGTTTCGTACACCATAACGTGCAATATCAATTTATTATAATACGTTTAGTTCTACGGTTTGGGCCTGAGATAAGTTCCAATGGTTTACGGGTCAAAAGTAAAGCAATTAAATTCAGCAAACGATTACTCATTAGCATAAAAGACAGACAATTAACACTGAATTAAACTAAATTTTTCATCAAGAATAAAAAGAGCGGCATTCGTAAACAAAATGTCAGGATACTGTTTGTTTTACAGAAAGATGGCTTTGATTTGGGGCCCAAAACAAAACCTGCACTCACAAAATGCATTGCAGGCAAGTGAAACGGTTATTTTCTGAGACGATGAATTTGTTGCATAAATTCATTTAAGCGGGCAGGGTCCACATCGTTTTCCCATTTGCCATCGGCTTTTAACGACGAGCCCACAATAAACCCATCAGCCAGGTTCCAGAATTCTGAAATGTTTTTTGTGTCAATTCCCGAACCAATCAAAACTGGGGTTTGAACCGTTCCCTTTACCGCAATTAGTTCTTCCTTCGAGGCTTGCTCTCCGGTAGCCGGGCCCGTCACTATCACTCCGTCGGATAAAAAGAACTCAGCTGCTTTGGCAGTTTCTGCAAGCGAAACATCGGCAGAAAGAGCGTGAGAGGAATGTTTCTTTTTGATATCCGTAAAAATTTGGATGTGTGCGGCCCCGATATTTTTTCTGAATCGCAGCAGTTCTGCTGCATCGCTGTTCATCATTCCTTCGTCGGCGAGGTGGCCAAACACAAAACCTTCGGCCCTGATAAACTCAAAATTGGCAGCCATTGCAACTGAAAGCGCTTCACGGTTGGCGCCGGCGAGAATCTGAATTCCAAGCGGAACAGAAACTTCTTTACGCAGTGAAACGGCCACAGCAGTCATTGCAGCCACTATTTCGGGCCCGGCTTTTCGGTTCAGGTACGGACGGTCGTGCATGTTTTCGATCATTATGGCATCCACCCCACCTTGCTCAAGAAGCTTTGCGTCGTTGATGGCACGCTGAATGATTTCATTTAATTTCATCCGGTTTTTTGGTGTTCCGGGCAAAGCCTGCACATGAACCATTCCTATGACCGATTTATTCATTTTCATGCTCTTTGTTTCAATGTTCTCCTAAAAATAACCCGATTTTTACAAAATCAGGACCGCTTTGCCTGTAATTCTTTTTCTATGCGTAATAAAGTATTGAAAACCTGAAAAACCAAAGGCTAATTCGTTGTGTTTTTGTACTTTTACACTGTTTTTAACCTAAATCAGTTTAACAATGAAAAGCGCTGGCGCACTATTAATTTTGGGAGTTGTATTTCTGTTCAGTTCCTGTTCAAAAAAACAAAGTTTAAATACCCTCAGCCAAAATGAAATGGATGAAGGATGGACGCTGTTGTTCGACGGAAAATCGTTGGACAATTGGAAAACCTTTAACGGTGGAGCGGTTACCGGCTGGAAGATTGAAGACGGGATACTTTATAATTCGGGAGTCGGTTCCGACCATGGCGGCGATATAATCACAAAAAACGAATATACCAACTTCGAATTAAAAATCGAATGGAAGGTGAGCCCACAAAGCAACTCGGGCATTTTTTATCATGTTCAGGAAGGTCTGACCGATGCGATTTACGAATCGGGGCCCGAGTACCAACTGATCGATGATAAAGGCTGGCCTGAAAAACTGGAAGCTTACCAGTATTCTGGTGCCAACTACGGAATGAATGCCCCGAAAAATGCAAAAGTTATGCCTATCGACGAGTGGAATACCTCACGTATTTTGGTAAAAGGACCGCATGTCGAACACTGGCTAAACGGAACGAAAGTGGTGGAATACGAATTGTGGTCCCCCGGGTGGGAAGAAAACAAGGCACACAGCAAATGGGCCGAAGCACCTTATTATGGTATGGGGAAAAGCGGTCATATCGGGTTACAGGACCACGGTGGACAGAGCATGTTTCGAAATATCAAAATCAGGGAGATAAAATAGTAACTTGTTGTAATTGATCGTAATTTGTTGTAATCCTTTCAAACAACACTCACAATAAATCTCAATTCTTCTATCTTTGATCCAAAATTCTTGTTATGGCATTCACCGCATTCCGGGACATGAAACCTTTCCCGCAACTTCTTTTTTCAGCCTTTGTTATTCTGGTTAGTTTTCTTGCGTTCCTGGCGCTTTCGCTGCTGATTGCACTCCCGATTTTTGGTTTCGAGCCGATTTTAAACATGGCCGACCTCAATAATCTCGGTGATCCGCAAAATCTGATTATTATTAAATACTTCCAAACTGTCCAGGCAATCGGGTTATTTATCCTGCCACCACTTATTCTGGGCCAGCTTTTCCAGGGAAACATGCTGGCTTATCTTTATCTCGACAAATCATTTAACTCATCAACTTTTTTACTGGTCGTTGTTCTCATGTTTGTTATGTCTCCGCTCATCAATTTTATTGGAGAATGGAACAGCAATATGAGTTTGCCTTCGTGGATGTCGGGAATCGAGGAATGGATGCGAAACTCGGAGGACCAGGCGGCGGAACTTACTGAAGCTTTTCTTAATGTAAAAACTATTCCCGGACTGGCGTTCAATATTTTTATGGTTGCTTTTTTGCCCGCAGTTGGCGAAGAGTTGCTCTTCCGTGGTGTTATTCAAAGAATATTTACCCGGATGACCCGAAATACGCATTGGGGAATCTGGATTTCAGCCATTCTTTTTAGTGCGATGCACATGCAGTTTTACGGATTTATACCGCGGGTTTTACTGGGTGCTTTGTTTGGATATTTGTTGGTTTGGAGCGGTACGATGTGGCTGCCGGTATTGGGCCATTTTTTGAACAATGCCCTGGCTGTTGTCGCCATGTTCATGATTAACAATGGCATGATCAGCGAACAAGTGGAAGAATACGGGTCGACTGAGAACAGCTATTATGCAGCCATTCTCAGTTTGCTTGTTGTTGTCTTTTTCCTTTGGCAGTTAAAGCGGCAGAATGCCGGTAACGAGATTATTGCGAGTGAGATCACTAATTAGTTGAGTTCAAAAAACAGGTCGCGCTGTACAAATTGTGGTTTCTTTTCCTTCACGGTTTCCATAACTTCTGTTTCTTCTTCCTCAGGGACTTCTACTTGCTGAACTTGTTTTGCCAACTGCTTTCTTTCTTTCCTGCGAAGTACATAAACAATTCCAAATTCTTCAGCCATTTTCCTTTTCTGTTCAGGAGAGATGGCTTCCATTTCGATATGAGTTTCAATTTCAGTCCACAATTGAGCAATGAAATCGTTGGTTGCTTTTCGCAGGGTTTGCATTTTTTCGAACGATCGCAGTGTGTTTCGTTTCAGGTTTTGCTGAAATATGGCGGCATCGTTAAATTCTTCGAGCTTGAACTTCACCAGCGCAATCGACGGGCTGTAAATTGCACTGCCACCCTGGCGAACCCGGTTCTGTTCTCCGTTCACAATTATTTTCCCCCATTCCAGAATTTCCTGTTCTGTATTTAACGATGGTACTTTTCCTTCGAGCGATTGCAGATTTCCGTAAAACTTGATTCCGCCATTTATCTCTCCTCGTTCTGAGGCGAACAATAACACCTGGATAAAATGACCCAGGTACATGCGTGCGGTTTCCATTACCGTTTTGTAATGTTTACCGTTATCCGACTGCTGTTTAATATTCAGTTCGTAATGTTTTAATGCGTTTTCGAACTGGTTTTTAACACTTTGGAGTTCTTCGGTCGAATGCTTTGCAAAGGGGATATTTCTGACACTGATTTCACCAACTTTTTTTAGTGCCTGCTCCAGCGCCCTGAGGCGCGCCTTGTCCGTCGTGGGTAATCTTCTGTATGGCATAAATCGTTTATGTTTGTTGCGAAGTTAAAGAATCAGCAAGTCAATTTTTGCCGTTCGCATTTCAACTTATGCACACCGAATTGTGGATTATCCACAAAAAAGAGGCCTTTTCGTAAAGGGAAAGGCCTCTTCTATTTTTTAATTAACAATTTATCTGCTAATCCTTGCTTTCAGGTACTCACGGTTCAGGCGGGCGATGTTGGTGATTGAAATGCTTTTCGGACATTCCACCTCGCAGGCCCCTGTGTTGGTGCAGCCTCCAAAACCCAATTCATCCATTTTCGATACCATGTTCATCGCACGTGCCGCAGCCTCAACCTGTCCCTGTGGCAACTTGGCTAAATGTGAAACTTTTGCCGAAACAAACAACATTGCCGACGAGTTTTTACAAGCAGCCACACAGGCGCCACAACCAATACAAGCTGCTGCATCCATGGCTTCTTCGGCATCGTCGCGGGCTACCGGAATCGCATTTGCATCAGGAACACCTCCTGTATTTACCGATACAAAACCTCCGGCTTGCAGAATTTTATCTAAAGCAGTGCGGTCAACCACCAGGTCTTTAATAACCGGGAAAGCGCGTGCACGCCAGGGTTCAACAATGATGGTTTCGCCATCTTTGAATTTACGCATGTGCAACTGACAGGTAGTAACTTCAGTATCTGGCCCATGCGGGCGTCCATTGATATGTAAACTACAGGTTCCGCAAATACCTTCCCGGCAATCGTGGTCAAAAGCAATCGGATCAATTCCTTTTTCGATCAGGTCGTTGTTCAAAATGTCCATCATTTCGAGGAAAGAAGACCCGGTTGAAATATCGTTGATCACATAGGTTTCGAATTTACCTTTGGATTTGGCGTTTTTTTGCCTCCAAACTTTTATTTTGAGTTCTTTAAGAATCTTGTCTGCCATTTTCTTAAGATTTTAAATTAATTGAATTGAGATGTGACTAACTACTTGTAGCTTCGTTGTGTTAATTTCACGTTCTCAAACACCAAATCTTCTTTATGCAATACGGGTTCAACGCCTTCTCCTTTATACTCCCAGCACGAAACGTAAGTGAATTTCTCGTCGTTACGTTTTGCTTCACCTTCATCAGTAGCTGACTCTTCACGGAAATGACCTCCACACGATTCGTTACGGTCGAGTGCATCACGGGCCAACAGTTCACCAATATCAAAGAAGTCGGCTACGCGACCTGCTTTTTCGAGTTCCGGGTTCAGGTTATCCAATTCTCCGGGAATGCGTACATCTTTCCAGAATTCTTCACGAATTTCCTGGATCATTTTGATGGCTTCCTTTAAACCTTCAGCGTTTCGTGCCATTCCTACATGATCCCACATTACCTGTCCGAGGCGTTTGTGGAAGTAGTCCACCGGTTTCGATCCTTTAATATTGTAGAGTTTCTCAATTCTGTCGGTTACTGCCTTTTCAGTTTCAGCGAATTCAGGTGCCTTAACATCAATTTTTGGCGTCATAATCTCATCGGCCAAATAATCACCAATGGTGTATGGCAAAATGAAATAGCCATCGGCTAAACCCTGCATCAGTGCCGAAGCGCCAAGACGATTGGCACCGTGGTCAGAGAAGTTAGCTTCACCTATCGAGTATAAACCGGGAACTGTTGTCATAAGATTATAATCCACCCAGGTCCCACCCATCGTATAGTGAATGGCCGGATAAATCATCATCGGCGCCTTGTACGGGTCTACATCGGTAATCTTTTCATACATCTGGAACAGGTTACCATAACGGGCTGCAATCACATCTTTTCCCAGGCGTTCGATCGAATATTTAAAATCCAGGAAAACCGCTTTCCCTTCGCCATTTACACCATACCCGGCATCGCAACGTTCTTTAGCAGCACGCGATGCCACATCACGCGGAACAAGGTTCCCGTACGATGGATATCTTCTTTCGAGGTAGAAATCGCGGTCTTCGTCCGGAATATCATTCGGATGCATTTCTCCACGCTGTAGCTTTTCGGCATCTTCCTTTTTCTTCGGAACCCAAACACGGCCATCGTTACGCAGCGATTCCGACATCAAAGTCAGTTTTGATTGCTGGTCGCCATGCACCGGGATACAGGTTGGGTGAATCTGAACAAAACAAGGATTGGCCATAAGTGCGCCTTTTTTGTAACACTGCCAGGCCGCCGATCCATTACTTCCCATGGCATTGGTCGAGAGGAAGAACACGTTTCCGTAACCTCCGGTTGCCACTACCACAGCATGGGCACCAAAACGTTTGATCTCGCCACTTACCAGATCGCGGGCAATTATACCACGTGCTTTCCCATCAATCTTCACCAGGTCGAGCATTTCGTGGCGGCTGTACATTTCAACGTTTCCTTTTGCAATTTGACGGTTTAGCGCCTGATAAGCACCTATCAACAATTGCTGCCCGGTTTGCCCGCGGGCGTAAAAGGTACGGCTTACCAACACGCCACCAAACGAACGGTTATCGAGCAAACCCCCGTATTCGCGGCCAAAAGGAACACCTTGTGCCACACACTGGTCGATAATATTTGGCGAAACTTCTGCCAAGCGGTAAACGTTGGCTTCGCGTGCCCGGTAATCGCCACCTTTTATAGTGTCGTAGAACAGCCGGAAAACCGAGTCGTTGTCGTTCTGGTAGTTTTTGGCGGCGTTTATACCTCCTTGTGCCGCAATCGAGTGAGCGCGGCGCGGGCTGTCCTGGTAACAGAAAGTTTTTACTTTATATCCTAGTTCGGCCAGCGAGGCAGCTGCCGAAGCACCACCTAAACCGGTCCCTACTACGATTATTTCTAACTTACGTTTGTTTGCAGGGCTCACCACTTTAATGGCCGATTTATGCCGGTTCCACTTTTCAGCCAATGGCCCTTCCGGAATCTTGCTATTTAATATGCTCATAATTCTTTCCTTTTTATTTGTACATTCCCAACATGAAATAAAGCGGAATAACGGCAAAGCCAACCGCCACAATCACAGCGTAAACCTGTGCAATCACCTGCCATCTTTTTAACCAGAATTTATTGTTCAGGCCCAGGGTCTGGAACGATGACCAAAATCCATGCGAGAGGTGGAGCCCCAAAAGAATTCCACCCGCTATGTAGAGTACACTCAAAACGGTACTATTGATAAAAGTAGCCGAAACCAAAGCGTAGGCATTTTCCATATAAACTCCTTTAACACTGATTTCTTCGAGTAAAGGATGGCCTGTGAATTTCATTTTCACAAAAAAGTCGAGAATATGAATGACCAGGAAAACCAGGACCATCGACCCGAGAATCAACATATTTCGGGAAGCCCACGAACTGGCGCCGCTCATGTTCCTTTTCGCATATTTTACCGGTCGCGCTTTCCAGTTTTGATACTCGATGTAAAACGACCAGATGATGTGCACCATAAAGCCAAGCCCGAGGATCGGTTCCACAATCTTGACCAGGGGGTTGGTAGCCATAAAATGAGCACCCTGGTTAAAGAGTTCCCCACTGTCGTCGAAAATAAGTAACAAGTTCAGGCCCAGGTGGACCGCAATGAAAACCATCAGGAATATCCCCGACAGACTCATCACAAACTTCCTTCCAATTGAGGCAGTCAAAAATTTACTCATAGTGTAATCTTATTTTGGTTGTTTCTTTGTTTTTCTTTTCAAAGCATGACAAATGTAGATGAACAGCGTTTTATCCCCAAAAAAGAATGTGGAAAATAGCTAATTTAAAATCTTTCTACAATGATTTCAGACTGAAATATGAAACTGGTTTTGTAAGTCATAAAATGTCAGTTTGTTAAAAACAAAATCTGCTTTTGTAACCCATTGTTAATTTCTATTTAAAGTTCCTTAAACGATTTGTACCATTCTCTCAATGTAAAATGTTCGCTCAGTGCAATTAATTCGGTCGGGTGAAAATCGCTTTCTACCTCAATAATCTCTATTGAATCGAAAGTACACTGAACCGCAACAGTGGTTGCCCCTTTTAGCTTTACATACCCTTTTATTCGGTATGATTTGGGCGCCCATTTTTCGAGAAATTGTTGAAGTGCTCCGCGTTTTACTGCTTTTGTGGTTTTTATCACCATTGAATTCACTTCGGGCCGGGGCAAGGTTTTTATTTCGCCAAAGTAAAATTTACTGATGGCTCCTTCACCAATTTGGAAATCGATATTGCAAAACGTCGAACGCTTAATTTGTGCAAAAGGATTGATCTTTTTGATTTCCTGCTCAATTGCTTCAGTTCCCCGGGGAGCAAGATCTGTTTTGTTGATCAGCGCCACATCAGCCATCCTGAGTTGATGGCTTACCCGCTGTTTCATTAAACCCACCTTGTTAAAATTCTGTGCGTCTAAAATACACCAGTTCGAAGCCATGTAGATTTTTTCGGAAAGCGATCCGGCTGAAATAACTTCGGCTATCGATGTAGTGTCGGAAAGTCCGGAAGCCTCTATTATCAACACATCGGGTTGGTGTTCGTCGATAAATTTTTCGAGCGACCGGGTAAAACTCCCCAACAAACACACACAGAAAACTGACCCGTTATTGAGTTCAAGCAGATCAAAATTCTCACCTGTCTTTTTTAGTTCCACACCATCGATATTTGCCGGTGCAAATTCATTCTGAATAATTCCAACTTTTTGTTTCGAAGCAATTTGTTCGATGATATGTTTCAAAAAAGTGGTTTTCCCACTTCCCAAAAACCCGGAGATAATATGAAACGGAATCTTTTGCAAAATCAATTTTTCTTTTCAACCCTCGACAAAGATGACAACTTTTACATATTCCTTTGCAAGACTTGGGCAGAAATGTGATCAAAAACGCAAATCTGTACGTTCTTTATTGAGAAAACGAAATCTTTGCTAAAATCCACTTAAATCATAACTTTAGCTGGAATTTAAACCGAACTTATGAGTACTTCCTTTTTGATTTTTATTGTTATTTCGGCAGTGGCGCTCCTGCTTTTTCTCGTGCTAAAACTGAAAATCAGTGCCTTTATCTCGCTGTTGATGTCGGCCATTTATGTTGGTATTATCTCAGGAATGCCACTGAAAGATGTAACCACGGCCATCCAAAACGGAATGGCCGGAACTCTGGGATTTGTAGCAACAGTGGTAGGTTTGGGAGCCATTTTTGGGCAGATGCTTGAAAGTTCGGGCGGAGCAGAATCGCTGGCACACTATCTTGTAAAGAAATTTGGGACCGATCGTGCTTCATGGGCAATGGTAATTACCGGTTTTATTGTAGCTATTCCGGTTTTTTTCGACGTTGGTTTTATCATTCTGGTTCCGATTGTTTATGCCCTTTCGCGCGATACCAAAAAGTCGCTGTTGTATTACGGAATTCCACTTTTGGCTGGTTTGGCAGCCACGCACAGTTTTATTCCCCCAACACCGGGACCGGTGGCTGTGGCCGATATCGTGAATGTTCAGTTGGGGTGGGTCATTCTGCTGGGATTAATCGTTGGATTCCCGACCGCGGTTATTGCAGGGCCCGTTTGGGGAAAAATTATTTCAAAAAGAATATATCTTGAACCACCTGCCGAATTTGCCATTACTAAAGAAAAGACCTACGATGATAAAAAACTTCCATCATTTGGATTGATTGCACTTATAATTGCCATTCCGCTCTTCCTAATTTTGGTGAATACATTTACCAGCCTGGCGGTACAAAAAGCCTGGGTAGAACAAGGCATCCTGACTGATATACTCGAATTCCTGGGGCATCCATTTACTGCTCTGATAATTGCCACTTTAATAGCCATTTACTTTTTGGGGATTAAACGCGGATTCGACAAAAAACAAATCCTCGACTTGAGCACAAAAGCGCTCGGCCCTGCCGGTATTATTATCCTGATAACAGGTGCTGGGGGTGTATTGAAGCAGGTTTTGGTCGATAGTGGAATTGGGAAAATAATGGCCGAATCAATGGCAAACTCGGCGCTGCCTCCCATTTTACTGGCCTGGATTTTAGCCGCCATTGTTCGGGTAACGCAAGGTTCCTCAACGGTTGCCATGATTACAGCAGCCGGAATAATTGCTCCTGTACTTTCTGAATTTAACTTGAGCGATCCGCAACGTGCGCTTGTTGTATTGTCGATTGCATCGGGTGCCACCATCCTCTCGCATGTAAACGACAGTGGATTCTGGCTGGTAGGAAAATACTTTGGAATGAACGAAAAACAGACGCTTCAATCGTGGACGGTTATGGAAACCCTGATTGCCGTTTGCGGACTTGGGTTTACCATGTTAACCAGCCTGTTTTTTTAGCCTCACCCTGCCGAGATGTATGAAACGGACAGTATTCCTTTAAGATTCGCACAGTTCTTTCTTTTAAAACAAATACTTTTGTAACTATTATTTACAGTTATGGAATTCGATTTCAAACATTTTTCGGAACTGACAAACGATGAGTTGTATGACATTTTACAACTCCGCTCGGAAATTTTTGTAGTAGAGCAAGACTGTGTTTATAACGACCTCGACGGCCACGACAAAGATGCGATCCACCTTTTTCTGAAAAAGAAAGGTGCAATAGTAGCTTACTCAAGGTTATTAAAACCGGGTAGCCGTTTTAACGATTTTTCGATCGGACGGGTGGTGGTTAAGCTTTCTGAACGCGGCGCCGGACTCGGGTTCCGGATGATGGAAGAAGCCAAACGATATATTCTCGAAGTATGGAAAGCCGATAAAATAAAGATCAGTGCACAAAAATACCTGCGAAAATTTTACGAAGGTCTTGGTTTTCAGGTGATCACTGAAGAATACCTCGAAGACGGCATTCCGCATTTTGGCATGTTGTTCAAATATAAATCCTGAATATGCGGCGCTTCCTTCTTTCTATACTATTTTTTGTTTTTGCCAACGTTTCGTTAAAAGCGGGTGATGATGTTCCACACCAAATTTTCAAGCTAATCTACAATCAACAATACGATTCGGCCCACTTTGTTTTAAACCAAAACAAAGGTCAACTGGATGGATTTTATCTCACGGTTTTGGAGATCGATTTGAGTTACTGGGAAAATGTTACCGGAACCGAAGGACCCAACTACGAAATATTCGAGACCACGCTAAAAAATCATGAAGTTCAAAATCCCGAAACTTTGGACGAACAGGCATCAGGGTTGGTTGTTCAATCGTATCGGTTACGCTATGCATTAAAGCGATACCACCTTTTTTCTGCCTTAAAAACCCGCAAAAGCGCCCTCGGATTATACGACTCTTTAAAAGAGAATAAGCTTGCATTCGATCCAGAACAAACCGAAGTTTTCAAACTCTATTCTGCACTTATCTCGTATTTTAACCATTACCTGGGCAGCTATTTCTCGCGAAGCAGCAAAGCCGAGCTTAGCAAAGCCATCCACGAAATGGAAAAACTTTCTGATTCTGATTTCGAAATGGTAAAAACGTTGGGTTCCTATTTTCTCGGGAAAATATACCTTCAATACGAAAAAGAGCCCGAAAAAGGCATCCATCTGTTTGCTTATTTAGCCGAAAACTATCCAAACAATCAAAGATTTCAGGAGTATTTACAAGTGAGTAAGGAAAAATCTGTTAATTAAGTTGGATTTCAATCCCACAATTGCGGCATTGAATAAGCTCGATGGAAAGTTCGCCGGTGGCATTTCGGACAAATCGCTTTTTTTAGCCGGTGAATATTGGTTAGCTTCAATCGCGACCGGCACTCGGGACAACGAAACTCGCTTTTGTGAACCACACGTTCGCCGTCGAAAACGGTTACCTCGGTTTTATCGTGCAAGGTTTTGCAGTGCGGGCATTTGTAAATCTGAAATCCGGCCTTCAAAAATAAATCCTCGTCTTGGGCTGCCAGTTTTAAAAGAACTTCGCGGGTTTTGTAATGAAATATCTGTTTGGGTTGTTTCACGTAATCGCGCAGTAATTGCGAGTGGACCATAAACCCGTGTCCCTGATTAAATGTTTCAGAAAATCCGCAGTGGTCGCAACGATAAGCATACGCATGTCCCATAAAACGATGATTTGTTTAAAAATAACCATTTTCTTCCTGATTCAAAATGCTTTATGTTGTAAAGAAGTCTTTTCGGCCTGCTTTCTACCTAAAACAAAAAGCTATCCTCGTTTGTCTAACTATGGAAACAATAAAATTACATGCGATGAAAACATTTTTCGGACTATTTACTTTACTCTTCTTAATTTCTATTCATGGTTTTTCACAAGAACTGAATGTGGGCGACAAAGCTCCTGAATTTCAGGCCAAAGCCGATGACGGCTCTACCTGGGATCTAAAAAATTACGTGGGCAATAAATATATTGTGGTTTATTTTTACCCCGCTGCCATGACTGGCGGATGTACCAAACAAGCCTGTGCCTATCGCGATTTTAAAAACGAGATTGCTTCAGCCAATGCAATTGTTGTTGGTGTGAGTGGCGACAATGTGGAAGGATTAAAACTTTTCAAAAAAGCCAACGATCTTAATTTCCCTTTGCTTTCAGACGAATCGGGTGCCATTGCCAAAAAATTTGGCGTACCAACCCGCGATGGCGGCTCGATTTCCCGCGAAGTGGATGGACAGAATTACGATTTGGTTCGGGGAGTAACGGCCAGTCGATGGACCTTTATTATCGATAAAGAAGGAAAGATTATTTACAAAAACACAGAAGTAGACGCAAGCAAAGACACACAGGAGATTTTAGACTTTATCAAAAAGAATTCTTAATTTGCAGGCAATTTACAAACCCGCTAAAATATAGCAAATGAAAAAACCGAGAAACCTGGGACTGCTTGTCCTGCTGTTTATTTTTGTTAGCCCCAACCAAATTTTTGCACAAGTAACGAGCATCGAGAATAACAGTTTCGAGCTGGGCCTGAGAATCGTTCAAACCGGTGATACCTACTATTTATCAGGCGGTACAGAAGAAATTCACATTACGCCTTCCGGAAATTTCAAACGGACAATCACCTTTCAACTCGACCCAAACGATCCCTTTCTTGCTCTTGCAATGCCTTATGCCGTTATGCGTATAAGTTTGTCGGCAGATATTGATAATGATGGGATTGACGATGTAAGGTTAAGGGATAAACGAATGGTGATTACCCCAAGCGGAATAGTGAAAGTCGACTTTCATTACAATAGGAAATAGAGTTATTCTTCAGTAAAAATACAAAAAGGAGTAATTTGGCTCCTTTTTTTATGCCCTACTGTATTCTATAAAGTATATTTGCGCAAAATTCCGGTTTTGGAAACAGCTGAGTTTCTAAAATATTTTAAGGGGCATCCCGGTTTTTCAACGCTCGAAAAAAAACTCGCCGCCCCCCCGGGTGAAAAAATTCACCTGCATGGGCTTATTGGCTCATCCAAGACAATTCTGCTAAGTCTTCTTCTTCAGAAAAGTAACAAAAACATAGTGGTTTTATTGAACGATCGCGAAGAAGCTGCCTACTTTTACGACGATTTAAACCACCTCGGAGTGGGCGAGAATACCTTGTTTTTCCCGTCATCGTACAAACGGTCGGTTCAATACAATCAGCCTGAACAGGAAAATGTGGTACAACGGACAGAGGTCCTCAACCTGATTTCGAAGAACGAAAAACCTTACCTCGTAGTTTCGTATCCCGAAGCAATAGTCGAGAAAGTGATTTCAAATGCGAGCCTCGAGAGCAACACTTTGCAGGTAAAAAGCCGGGATAGGATTTCGATAGAATTCATCAACGAATTTTTGTATGAATACGGTTTCGAACGGGTTGATTTTGTTTACGAACCCGGGCAATTTTCGATTCGTGGAAGTATCGTGGACGTATTCTCGTTTTCGCACGAAGACCCGTACCGGCTCGATTTTTTTGGCGATGAAATTGAATCGATCCGAAGTTTTGATATTGACACCCAATTCTCAAAAACCCGCTTCGATAAAATAACGATAGTCCCCAATATTCAGCACGAAAAGATTGAAGGTTCACGCATTTCATTTGGCGAATTTATTGGAGAATCGTGCCTGTGGTTTGGAAACAATCTGAACCAGTTTTTCGACCGTGTTTCTGAAATTCAACGACAGACTTTGATTTCGCGTGAAGAAGAACATATTGCGGCAATGATTATTTCGGGACATGAGTTGCTCGCTGAATTCAACCAACGAACGGTATTCGACTTTGGATTCGACTTAGCTTTTGAAAGTACCGATAGCATCAACTTTTCCACTTCGGCACAACCTGTTTTTAATAAAAACTTCGATTTGCTTGGGGCTAATCTAATTGAACATCAAAAAAACGGCTACCGGCTTTTTATCCTTTCCGGGCAGGAAAAGCAGATCGAACGCTTACAGTCCATTTTTACCGACAGTAATTACAAGATTCGTTTTCAGCCTGTAAATTTTATTTTGCACGAAGGTTTTATCGATCACGAGTTAAAAGCCTGTTTTTACACCGATCATCAGATTTTTGAACGCTACCATCGATTCAATCTTAAAGGAAGAAAAGCAGAACGCGAAGCCATCTCGCTAAAAGAACTCAACAAATTGCATCCCGGCGATTATGTGGTGCACATCGACCACGGAATTGGAAAATTTGCCGGTCTTGCAAAAACCGAAGTCAACGGAAAAATCCAGGAATCCATCCGATTAGTTTACCGCGACAACGACTCGTTGCTGGTGAGTATTCATTCGCTTCACCGCATTTCGAAATACAAAGGAAAAGAAGGGGGCGAACCTAAAATCAACAAACTGGGTACCGGTGCGTGGCAGCAAATGAAAAACCGTACCAAGGCAAAGGTAAAAGACATTGCCAAAGAGTTGATAGCCTTGTATGCACAGCGCCGTGCCGAAAAAGGATACGCATTTTCGCCCGACTCGTACCTGCAAACCGAATTGGAAGCCTCGTTTATTTATGAGGACACTCCCGACCAGGGAAAAGCCACAGCGGCAGTAAAAAGCGACATGGAAAAAACCATTCCGATGGACCGGCTGGTTTGCGGCGACGTTGGTTTTGGAAAAACTGAAATTGCCATTCGGGCGGCTTTTAAAGCCGTTGCCGACAGTAAACAAGTAGCAGTTTTAGTGCCCACTACCATTTTGGCTTTGCAGCATTTTAAAACCTTTTCGGAACGCTTGTGCGATTTTCCGGTGCGGATAGAATATGTCAGCCGTTTGAAATCGACCACCGAAATTAAAGAAATACTGAAAGAAGCTGCCGAGGGCAAAGTGGATATTTTGATTGGGACGCACCGACTCGTCAGCAAGGATGTGAAATTCAAGGACCTGGGACTGCTGATTATTGATGAGGAACAGAAATTTGGCGTTTCGGTAAAGGAAAAACTCAAACACATAAAAGTAAATGTGGATACCCTAACACTCACCGCAACACCGATTCCGCGAACACTCCAGTTTTCGTTGATGGGAGCACGCGACTTGTCGATTATTCAAACCCCGCCGCCCAACCGCTATCCGATTGTTACTGAAGTTCACGGATTTAACGAACAGATTATCCGCGAAGCAATTTTATACGAGATCGATCGCAACGGACAAATCTTTGTTATTCATAACCGTGTACAAAACATTCACGAAGTGGAAGATGTCATCAAAAGGATTGTTCCGGGAGTAAAAACTGCGGTTGGTCATGGCCAGATGGATGGGCCAAAACTCGAAAAAGTGATGCTCGATTTTATCAATGGCAAGTTTGATGTGCTAATTGCAACCACCATCATCGAATCGGGCCTCGATATTCCAAATGCCAACACCATTATCATCAACAATGCACAAAACTTTGGACTGAGCGATCTTCACCAGTTGCGCGGACGCGTTGGCCGGTCAAATAAAAAAGCGTTTTGTTACCTTATTACACCACCCCTTTCAACCGTTAGTACTGAAGCACGCCGCCGGATCCAGGCCCTCGAACAATTCTCGGAGCTGGGCAGCGGATTTAATATTGCCATGCAAGATTTAGACATTCGCGGGGCCGGAAACATGCTGGGGGCCGAACAGAGTGGTTTTATTGCTGATATCGGTTTCGAAACCTATCATCGTATTCTGAATGAAGCCATCCAGGAATTGAAACAAGACGAATTCAAAGACCTGTTTGCAGAAGAGCAGAAAGACCAGTCGCAAGCTTTCCTGAATTTAAAATATGTAAACGACTGTACAATCGATACTGATATGGAGCTGCTTTTCCCCGACTCGTACATTCCGGGAAACTCGGAACGCATGCTTTTGTACCGCGAACTCGATAACATTGAAAACCCTGAAGGGCTCAATCTGTTTAAAAAAGGACTGGAAGATCGCTTTGGAAAATTGCCCGCAGAAAGCCGTGAACTGATCGATATTCTTCCACTCCGCTGGAAAGCGCTCGAACTGAGCATCGAAAGAATCATTCTCAAAAACGGATCGATGATCTGTTATTTTGTCTCCGATCAACGATCGCCATTCTATCAGTCTGACACTTTCCTTAAAATTGTTCAGCATGTTCACAAGGGAAAAACCATGGGGAAAATGAAGGAAACCAATGGTAAACTGACCCTTCGTTTTCAGAATGTTCCAAATGTTGAAACTGCCGATTTTATCCTGAAAGAAATAATTACAGATATAAAATCCTAGTTTAATAAAAAAGCAGCATTTGACCTGATGTAGTTTTTTTCATAACTTTTACGTCAAGAAATTAATTAAACAAAAAAAGTTGCTTTCTGCCGCAACCTAAAACTAAATTTCTACATCATTAAAACAATAGCCTTAGAAAAGTAATGAATTCTTTCTTAATTTGCGAAAAACAAACATTTATATTTATGAAGAATATGCAGAAAATTGGACAACTCGCTTTATTGTTTTTAGTGCTCACCGGGATGCTGTCGTGCAACAAGGACAATAATACAGAAGATTTTGAAGTAATTGGCGATGTGATGATTGTTAAAAGAATGATCGATGATCAAACCTATTTTGAACGAAGCTACTACGCCTACGGAAACTATCCGATGAAAGATGTAAGTGTTTCGTTGCCGGAAGGAGGAAATATCTCACTACAAGCAACTGATGAAACATTGCGGACTTATTTAAAGGAACCGGGCATCGCCGATTTCTTATCGGCACCACCCATTACAGGCAATTTCGATTTTTCGGTAACTAACGAAGACATTGAACACACCGTTTCTGACGAACTTGTTTTTAACAACCTTGCTTTTGCCACGATTACCAGCGCTGATTATGATGGCGGTGCAGTTACTGTAGAGTGGACACCGGCAGATAACGCTGAAAATTACCTGGTGAAAATTATTGATGTAAATTACGTGCCCATTTTTACCGGATTTTTATTGAGTAACACCGTTAGTAAATACCAAACCAGTTCGAGTGCAGGAGTTTGGGATAAAACACCAGAAACAGGAACTACCTATATTGTTGAAGTTCATGCTTTCGAATACGACGATGAGGCTACCATACAAAACTTTGTGTATAACATCAACGAGATTTCGATCGCAACCAAAAGTATTGTTTGGGGAGAATAAATAGTATATGCCCCGATATTAACCATCTGAAAAACAGATGGTTTTTTTATTTGAAAAAGCCGACTACTATTTTTTTAGTAGTTTTGCCATGAAAATAGTTGTTAATCAAATTAACGCTTACTATATTTGTAGTAGTTAATTTTTAAAAAATGAAGTCACTTACAAAAGCTGAAGAACAAATTATGCAGATCCTTTGGGAGCTAAACGAAGGAGTAGTGAAGGATGTGGTTGAGAGATTCGACGAACCTCGTCCTGCGTATACAACTGTGGCCACTGTGCTGAAGGTTCTGGAGAAAAAAGGATTTGTAGGAAGCAAAAAAGTGGGAAATGTAAATCTATTTGTTCCTGAAATCAGTAAAAAGGAATATACCGGATTTCAGTTTACCTCCTTATTAAAGAATTATTTCGACGGCTCGTTTCCAAAAATGGCCACATTTTTTGCCAAACAAAATAATTTAAGTATCGACGAGTTGGAAGAAATAATGAAGATTACCGAAGAAGAGATCAAAAAAGAAAAAGAAGAAAAACCATGGAAGCGTTACTGATTTACCTGGCAAATTCTTCGGCAGGAATAGCGCTGTTTTACAGTGTTTACTGGCTCTTCCTTCGGAAGGAAACCTTTCATTCGGCCAACCGTTGGTTTTTGTTGCTGGCTTTGTTGACAGCGGTTTTACTGCCAATAATTCCAATCCACTACTCCGGAATAACGGAAGGCGATGGTTCCAGGCAGGGTTTTCGAATGGTTTCCGATACTTTCAAACATCTTCCCGTAGTTGGCGAGAGTGAGCTCACAAATCAAGGAATTAACTGGCAACAAGCTATTTTGCCCGTATATTTTGCCGGAGCAAGCATCATTTTACTCCGCTTACTGGTACAAAGTATCATTCTCTTTCATTTAATGCTCAAACACCGCATTCAATTGCTGGATGGCGTGCGAATTGTCGAAAACGAAAGATATGGGCTCCCTTTTTCGTTTTTCAATATTGTTTTTATTAATCCGAGATTTCATACACAGGACGACCTGCCGGAAATCCTGGCTCACGAAAAAGTGCACATTCGTGAGCATCACTGGTTCGACCTGCTTTTTATAGAACTGTTAACAGTCATTTTTTGGTTCAACCCATTTATTTGGTTCTTTGAACGATCAATTAAACAAAACCACGAGTACCTGGCCGACAAAGGTGTTCTTGCGCAGGGACACACTGTAGGCCGCTACCAGGCTTTATTAGTAAACCAGTTAATGGGCATGCAGGTTATTGGCATCACCAACAACCTGAACTTTGCCCTTAACGCAAATCGATTAAAAATGATGACGAAAAAGAAAACATCCCGAATACTCGGGGTAAAATTTATGTGGGCATTGCCCGCACTTGCGCTGCTCTTGTTTGCTTTTGCCGAACCGGAATACCGGGTTACTCAAGGCATGCAATCTGATAATGAAACGATTGTTAATGATCTTAATTCAGCTCAAAAAACCATCAAGGTTTCAGGAACTGTTGTTAATGAAAACGGAGACCCACTGCCGGGAGCTTCGATTGTAATTAAGGGATCAACAATCGGTACGGTTTCTGACATAGATGGGACGTTTACTCTGGTCGATCCAAATCCAAAGGAAAGTGATTCAAAGGTTTGTTATTCTGAATTAGTGGTTTCATTTGTTGGATTGGAAACAAGAATATTAACAGTTTCATCTGTTGATAATAAATTAGAATTTGAAATTCCCCCTGTTAAAATGAAAGATGCTGTTCAAATTCTTTATAACTCGAATTACTCTGGAGAACAGTTGATTCCGCCACCACCGCCTCCTCCACCAGCTGATAAAATTAAGGACGTTAAGGCGATTGATCAAAAAACTCCACCACCGCCACCGCCTTCAAAAACAAAAAGTACAGAAGTAGTATTTTATGTAGTTGAAGATATGCCACAATACCCTGGAGGCTTTGAAGCAATGCAGGATTATGTTTCAAAAATGCAGCAAAAACTTGCCCAGGGGAAAAATTTAAAGGGAAAAGCTACGGTTTCATTTACGGTGAACGGAAAAGGAAAAGTAACTGACATTAAAGTGGTTGAGAAAGATAACGATGACGCAGCCAAAGGTGCTGTAATGATTGTTTCGACAATGGAAGACTGGACTCCCGGAAAACAACGTGGAAAATCTGTTCCCGTAAAATATCTCTTGCCTATAGAATTCAAATAAAAACAGAGAACTATCGTATTGATTCACCCGCTTTTCTTAATTGATTAGCGGGTGATTTTTTAGTAACTTGTTTATTCCAAAAAACTGATTTCATGAATACAAAACATTTTGAAACAAAAGAGGATTGGGAAGTTTGGCTCGAAAACCACTTTGATAAAGAAAATGAATTGTGGCTGGTGTACTATAAAAAACACACTGGCAAACCTACTGTTTCTTATGAAGATTCGGTGCGAACGGCCTTGTGTTACGGCTGGATTGATGGTTTGCTTAAAAAATTGAATGAAGATAGTTACGTACGAAGATTTACACCACGAAAAGGCAAAAGTGTATGGTCTGAATCGAATAAACAACGTATTGCGGAGTTAATAAAAGCCGGAAAAATGAAGCCCGCCGGGCTAAAACTGGTTGAAGCTGCCAAACTGAGTGGCAACTGGGACAAAATTATTACTCCACCTGAAATTGATCTGTCGATTCCTGAAGATTTTGAAAAAGCTTTAAAAAATCATCCGCAAGCTGTCACTTATTTTGATGCCCTTACAAAATCGCACAAAAAAGAATTTCTAATGTGGATAAAAACGGCGAAACGCCAGGAAACCCGTGAACGACGTATCAGTGAATCTATTAATATGTTACTTGAGAAAAAGAAATTGGGACTGAAATAAAAAAAGAAAGGTTGGTGAACTACCAACCTTTTCTCAATCAACCTAAACCTAAACTAAACCAAAAACCAAACCATCTTTATAGTGAGTATTTTCAAATCTTTGTATCACTGAAACAAGACGTTGAAAAGAAAGTTCAAGCCAGGATAAAATTTTACTTCACTTTTAAGATTACTGAACCATGCGCATCCAAAATCATAGTAACCGACGCAATTCCATCCTGTACTACAAGGTCAAAATTCTTTTCCCCGCCAAGCTGATCAACCAGTTGGTATGTTCCGGTTACCAGTTTCCATTCACTAATTGTTACCGGATCGAGTAATAGGTTGAATACCTGCCTGCCTTCCGCAAAATTGCTAACTATAATTAACCGGTCGTCGTCTTTCCAACGAACAAATGAGAATACTTTATCTGAATAATCTTCAGTATTTGCGCGGTTATACGAATGTATTTCGTGGTACTTTCCCGCCAGGGCGCTCGATTGAGCTGAAAAAGTCAGCAAGGTCCTGTAAAATTCATTCAACTCTTTTTCCGCTGGAGAAAGCAGTCCGCCATCGAAACGTCCATTGTTCATCCAACGTTGGTGCGCAGGTACTCCCCAGTAATCGAATATAGTAGTTCGCGTTTCGGATCCAAATCCCGGATTTCCGTCGCCGGGTTCTCCAACATTTTGCCCAAAGTAGAGCATGGTTGGCGAGGTAGTCAAGCAAGTGGAGACCACCATGGCTGGTTTCCCATTTTCGGCATTACCGGCAAATCCTGCGCTGGCAATTCGTTGTTCATCATGATTTTCGAGAAAATGCAACATGTGATGTTCGATATCCGCGAGGTCATCGGCAATGGCCGGAAGATTGTCGGCGCTTCCGTGGCCCTGTATGATGTGTTTCAAAGTATCGTACAACTGCACCTTGTCGTACAAATAATCCATTTTCCCTTTAAAAATATAATCGCGATACAAGCCAGGATTATAAACCTCGGCTAAAAGAAAAGCATCCGGATTTTTCATTTTTAGCGCCGAATTCATATAACTCCAAAATTCAACGGGAACCATTTCTGCCATGTCGTACCGGAAGCCATCTACTCCCTTTTCGATCCAGAACAAAGCAATGTCGCGAAATTTAATCCACGAATCGGGTACATCTTTATCTTTCCAAAAATCGAAGTGAGCCTGGATGTCTTTTTTATCAAAACCTTCCGGGAGTAAGTCAAAATCATAAGATCCATCAGGGCGGACACCATAATTTACTTTCACGGTTTCGTACCAGTCGTAAAACCCTGGTTGCGCTTTACGGGCTCCGTTACCTGTCCATTTGGCAGGATTTTCATCAAATTTCCCGTCCGAAAGGGGATTGGGTCCGCCTCCCAGTGGTTGATATCCTTTCTCGCTTTGAGGTACCTTAAAAGCTTCTCCCGGGATATAATAGAAATTGTTATCCCGTTTGTATTCTACCTGGGTATCGTCGTTTTCACCAAAATCAGCCACTCCTTCAGGCCTTGAAATCGACTGATAATTGCGTGCTACATGATTGGGCACGATATCGATGATGACTTTCATTCCGTGGTTGTGTGTACGTTCGATCAGCGCTTCGAACTCTTCCATTCGCGTTGCAGGATCAACTGCCAGGTCGGGGTCGACATTGTAATAATCCTTTACTGCGTATGGCGAACCCGCGCGACCTTTTACCACATCGGGATCGTCGTTTGAAATTCCGTATTGTGTGTAATCGCGGATCACATCGTGATGTGGCACGCCGGTGTACCAAATGTGCGTTACCCCCATCGATTTGATTTCGTCGAGTGCACGATCTGTAAAATCGTTGAACTTGCCCACCCCGTTTTCTTCGATTGTTCCCCAGGGTTTGTTGGTAGTGTTGGTATTTCCAAACAAACGGGTGAAGACCTGGTAAACCACTAATTTACCCTCTGATTCTGATTTGTTTTCGTTAGTTTTTATTTGAGGTTGACATGAAATCAATCCTAACAGAATGATCAAAATGGCTGGTTTTTTCATGAGTACAGTATTTATACAAAAGGAAACGCAGACCAACATATATACCGTTTAATCTGTGTCGCCGAATTGATATTTCTTATTTACTTAGTTCAACGATCACTGCCGAGCGAGCGGGAACTGTAATTTTTGAGATGTCGCTCAACTGTTTTCCTGAAATGATTTCTTTGCCAGTTTTGTAACCGTTAGTCACTTCCATAAAACGATGTGTTTCGATGTTTTTTTCTTCAAGATTCTTATTAAGAACTATCATCACTGCTGCATCTTCAGTACATCGAAAATAGGTGTAGGTTCCATCTACCGGAACAAAGTGTTTTAGTTTTCCATGATGCACCACCACCGCATTTTTCCGCCAATTCTGAATCGTTGATACATATTTCTGCATGTCTTTGGCAGCGTTGCTCAACCCTTCTCCGGTAAAAGCATTTACTTTGTCGCCAGCCCAACCGCCCGGAAAATCTGCCCGGATATCGCCGTGTTCACTTCCATCGTGGCGCATCAGGATTTCTGTTCCGTAATAAATTTGTGGAATTCCTCGGGTTGTAAGAAAGAAGGCAACGCCCATTTTCAAAAGATTAACATCTTCTCCCATTTGAACATAAAAGCGCGACATGTCATGATTATCCGGGAAAATTGTCAGGTAATTTGGATTGGGATACAAAAAATCGTTAGCCAGCGCTTCGTAAATTTGAATTAAACCACCCCCCCAGCTCTCATCGTTCCGTAAACCCTCAGAAACTGCATTCTGTAATGGAAAATCCATCATGCTTGGAGCATAGTTCTTATAACCGTCCTGGTTAAGTTTTCCTTTTTGCCAGTACGAAACGATGGCCGGATTAGTGGTCCATTCCTCCCCAACTACATTAAAATGCGGGTATTCTGACATCAGTTCTTTTGTCCAGTTGCTCATCATGTATTTGTCGGGATATGGCCAGGTATCTTGTCTGATTCCTTCCAATCCAACATACTCAATCCACCAAATACTGTTCTGGATCAGGTACTTCGCCAAAAAAGGATTATTCTGGTTCATATCAGGCATAGTAGGAACAAACCAACCTTCCACCATAGCTTTTTTATCCACTTCTGAAGCATGCGGATCTTCATTCACTGTGTGGCGGTGGGTTGTGATTTTCATGTTGGGATAGTTGTTGATCCAGTCTTTCATTGGCATATCGTGCATCCACCAATGTTCCGAACCACAGTGGTTAAAAATCATATCCATGATTAGTTTCATCCCCCGTTTATCCAATTCCTCATTTAGTTCCCGGTATTCATCATTGGTGCCAAAACGAGCATCTACTTTGTAAAAATCGGTGCAGGCATAACCGTGGTAAGATTCCTTTGCCATGTCGTTCTCCAAAACCGGATTCAGCCAAACAGCGGTATATCCCAAACTCTGCAAATAATCGAGCGAGTTGATGATTCCACGAATATCGCCACCGTGACGGCCCCATTTATCGCTGCGATTAGGCCCTTCTCTCATCCCCTCCACTTCGTCGTTAGAAGGATCGCCGTTGGCAAAACGGTCGGGTGTGATTAAACAAATTACGTCGGATGAATTATATCCTTCGCGTTGCGCTGAATTGGGTTGTCGTTCGCGTAATTCGTATGAATAGTTTGCCACTTCTTTTTTCCCAACATTAAAATGAATGTCGAATTTACCTGGCCGAACATCCTCGGCCAGCTTAAGATCAATAAAAAGATAGTTTGGATTTTCGACTTTGGTTACTGCTTCAAGGTCGACCCCCGGATAATCGAGCGAAACGTCGGCAAGCGAAATATTCTTGCCATGAACCAACAATTGCAAATCGGTAGTTTTCATTCCTGCCCACCAGTTGGGTGGTTCCACCCGTTCGAGATTTTGCGCGGCTACATTAAGGGCCAGCAAAAACATAAATAATGCGATTATGTGTTTCATTTTTTAGTTTTTATAGAATTATATTTTTTTGACCAACTTTTAATGTGCCGGTTGATTGATATTTACGTCAAACACTTTGGAAGTATTTCCAGGTATATCACATTCGATGGTCCAAACACAAACAGGCACTTTTGTGTCAGAATGGTTTACGACCGTAAATGATTTTCGTTCGTGACGTAGTTCGAGATGAGCACCCCCGAAATCGATTCGGAAAGAATAGGAATTCCATTTTTCGGGAAGAAATGGGTTGAATGTAAGTTTCCCATCTTCAACGTGCATGCCTCCAAGGCCCATTACAAACGACATCCAGGTACCGCCCATGCTGGTAATATGCAAACCGTCTTCGGTGTCGTTATTATAATCGTCGAGATCGAGCCGTGCGGTTCGCAAATACATTTCGTACGATTTATCCTGGTAACCAATCCGCGCCGCGAGAATCGAATGTACACAGGGCGAAAGCGAAGATTCGTGCACCGTTAAAGGTTCGTAAAAATCGAAATGCCGTTTTAACTCTTCGTCCGAAAAGTCTTCCTCAAAAAGAAAGAAACTCTGTAAGGTATCGGCCTGCTTGATATAGGGCGAACGCAGAATACGGTCCCACGACCAATTTTGATTGATCGGACGTTCTTCCTCAGAAAGTTTGGCAGTTGGCGTCAAGTCTTTGTCGAGAAAACCATCTTGCTGAAGATAAACTCCTTTTTCCTTGTCATAAGGAAAATACATGTTTTCAATGATGTGCTGCCAACGTTCTGTTTCCTGCAATTCGTTAAATTTCCACTTCATTATGAGTTCCTCGAAAAGATAAGCATGCTCGGTTTTCAGATAATCAATTACTTCCAGTGTATATTTTAAAGTCCAAACCGTAATGTAGTTTGTATGGAAATTATTGTTGACATTGTTTTCGTACTCGTTCGGGCCGGTTACTCCCAACATCACATATTTTTGTTTTGCTTCCGACCAGTTTACACGCTGGCTCCAGAAACGGCTGATAGCCAGCAAAACTTCAAAACCATAGGGAGCAAGATATTCGCGATCGCCGGTGTAATTCACATAATTGTAAATAGCATAGGCAATCGCACCGTTTCGGTGCACTTCTTCAAAGGTAATCTCCCATTCGTTGTGACATTCTTCGCCGTTGATGGTAACCATTGGATAAAGCGCGGCTCCGTTGTTAAACCCAAGTTTTCCGGCATTTTCGATGGCTTTCGTCAATTGTTTATGCCGGTAAACCAGCAGATTTTTTGAAACTTTTTGAGGAGCGGTACTCAGGTAAAAAGGTAAACAATAAGCTTCTGTATCCCAGTAAGTAACCCCGCCATATTTTTCGCCTGTAAACCCTTTTGGCCCGATGTTCATACGTTCATCTTCGCCGGTGTAAGTTTGGTTCAGTTGAAAAATATTGAAACGGATTCCCTGCTGCGCTGCCACGTCTCCTTCAATTTTAATGTCGCTCGTTTCCCACTTCCTGAGCCAGTAATTCTTGTGGCTTTCAAAAAGAAGATCGTATCCGGCGGTAGCTGCCAAATCAATCGCTTCCTTTGTTTTTTCGACTAAAACCTCTTTGCTATAATACAGGGAGGATACTGTGGCAGCAAGTTTTTCAACCACCACTTCATCTCCAGGGGATACATCGAGAGTTTGTGATGCCTCTACATATTTTTCGCGATTGGCATGTGAAATTTTTTCTTCCACTTTCTTCCCATTCTTTTCTACCTGAAACCACATTCCGGTGCACAGTTGAAACTGTGTTTTAAGGGTTTCAAGGGTAAGATAAGCCTCGTTTCCGCCTACAGCGCCCGCAATTTCGACCCAGAATTTCTCGTCGTAGTTCGAATCCTCGTTCACCACGTCGCCATCGAGAAAAGGGGTTACTTTGATTTTTCCTGAAAAATTGAGCGCTTTAACGGTGTACCGGATGGCGCCAATCTCGGAAGCGGTCATGCTCACAAAGCGGTGTGAACTCACTTCAACCTGGTCGCCATTTTTCATTTCGGCCACAAACCTGCGCGAAAGCAAACCGTGTTGCATATCGAGTTCGCGTGTAAAAGAATGGACTTTAACCTTTGCCAGGTCAAGTTCCTGTCCGTTGATTTTGATGTGGATGCCGATCCAGTTAGTTGAGTTAATAATTTTGGCAAAGTACTCGGGATATCCGTTTTTCCACCAGCCAACACGTGTTTTATCCGGGTAATAAATTCCGGCTACATAAGTGCCGTTCAAAGTATCGCCCGAATATTTTTCTTCAAAATTGGCCCTTTGCCCCATTTTCCCGTTTCCGATGCTAAATATACTTTCGGAAATGCGATTCAGCCTGGGGTTAAATCCTTCTTCAATTATCTTCCAATCATGATGAATTATAAAATCCTTCATCTCGTCTCCTTTAATTCGTTATTAATTCTGTGCCGAAACGTCTTCAACAAACAATATCAGCACCGCGGCAATGATCATGGAAACACCTCCAAAAACCAATGCCAGAACCGATTCTCCCCCAAAAAGATCTTTCACCATAAACCCGAGTATGGTAGCCGCCAAAATTTGTGGAATGACAATAAAAAAGTTGAAAATACCCATGTATATCCCCATTTTCTTCGCGGGTAAGGACCCGGTAAGGATGGCGTAAGGCATCGACAGAATGCTTGCCCATGCAATTCCAACACCAATCATTGGAACAATCAGCAAATGTGGATCTTTAATAAGATAGATGGATGCCAGGCCGGCCCCCCCGATTACCAGGCTTATAAAGTGGGTTGTTTTTCGGCTGGTGTATTTTGCCAGTACCGGCAAAGCAAAAGCCACGAGTGCAGCTACCCCGTTGTAAACCGCAAACAACACATTTACCCAATCGGCTCCATCGTTGTACAATTGGCTGGTGGGATCTGTGGCTCCGTAAATATGGCTGGTTACTGCCGAAGTGGTGTAAATCCACATCGAGAACAATCCTATCCAGGTAAAAAACTGAACAATGGCCAACTGTTTCATTGTAAGTGGCATGCGCATCATATCGCTAAATATTTCGACCAGTGCGTTATCTTCTGCCTGTTTCGATTTGAAAGCTGCAGCCAAAAGCATCAGCACAAAAAACAGAAGCAGGATGCCGCCCAAAATGTAGAGTTCTTTTTCCAGGTTCATCAATTGCGTAACCACTACAATCACAAGACCTACCAATCCGAAAAAACTTCCGGCTTTCACAAAATTTTTGCTTTTCAGTGGCGCCTCATCGATGGCGTTTTGCTGTTCTCCCGATTTTTTTTCGGCTTCCTCGTATTCTTTCAATTTTTCGGGAGAGTATTCTTTAGTCGAGAAAATAGTCCAGAGAATAGCTGAAAAGAAAACAATTCCACCCATATAAAACGACCATCGCACCGAAGGTGGAATAATTCCTTCGGGTGCCGTGTTGGGAATGTTGAGCCAATTGGTCATTACATAAGGAAGAAGAGAGCCAACTACTGCACCTGTGCCAATGAAGAAACTTTGCATGGCAAAACCCTGTGTCCGCTGATCGCTTGGTAACATGTCGCCCACAAATGCCCTGAAAGGTTCCATCGAAATATTAATCGAAGCATCCATTATCCAAAGTGTTCCGGCAGCTACCCAAAGTGCCGGAGAATTGGGCATCAGCAAAAGGGCAAGCGAAGCAAAGATTGCCCCAAACAAAAAGTAGGGGCGCCGTCGTCCCAAACGGTTCCAGGTTTTATCACTCATATGTCCGATAATAGGTTGAATGATCAACCCGGTTACCGGAGCGGCGATCCAAAGAATAGGAATGTCTTCTACATTGGCACCAAGCGTTTCGAAAATACGGCTGACATTGGCATTTTGAAGGGCAAATCCGAACTGGATTCCCAAAAAGCCAAAGCTCATATTCCATATTTGCCAAAAGCTAAGCCTAGGTTTTTTACTCATGACATACAGTTTTAATAGTTAAGAGCAGTAATCCGAAAAAAAATAACAGCATACGAATGTTGCTGCTGAAATGAAGTGTGTGTGATCGTTGTTTTTGCCGAAACAAATATAAGCGACAATCTTCGATAAAACCAAATCCTGAAGCAGCGTATGGACCTAAAGATAAGAAAGTTTAAGTCGGAAAGCCTTGTTGCAAACGTTTGCGGAAAGCCCAATGTTTTTTAAAACATATTTTAACATAACCGGGAATTGAACCTTAAATTAAATAAAGAAAATTCTTAACCTTGACTATCCCCGTGACAAGGCAAGGGGTATTCCGCCAACTTTATTTCTGCTCAATTGCTGAAAACCAATTTTTCTTTATTTCATCCCTCTGTCAGCCATAAAAGCTGACATCTCCCCCCGCCAGGGGAAAAAAAGCGGAACCCCGCGACAAAGCTGCGGGGAATTCTTCAGGTTAAACTGAAGAAAAACACAGCATACTACAAGGAAGAACCCCGAATAATCAGGTTCGCATTCAATACTTTTGTTTCGAAGGGATATTCTTTGTCGTCGGCCAATATTCGCTTTAGCAGCATTTCGGTGGCAATAGTTCCCATTTCATAACCGTGCTGATCAACCGAAGTCAGTCTTGGATCGGTAATCCCCGAAAAGCGTCCGTCAGAAAAACCGACTATTGCAACGTCTTCAGGGATTTTAATACCACGCTTTTGCAAGGTTTGCATCGCACCAATTGCTGTCAGGTCGTTTACTGCAAAAATCCCGTCGAAACTTCTTTTTTCATTGATTAACCGCATAGCAAACAAACGGGCTTTTTCGAAAGTGTCGGCTTCAAAAATCAGGTGCCTGTCTTCAGGAATACCCGCTTCGTTCAACGCTTTTAAATAACCGTTTTTGCGGTGTTGGCTGATCAGCAGGTTTAACGGCCCCGCAAAATGCGCGATATGTTTACGTCCACTATCGATAAGATGTTTGGTTACGCGATACGAAGCGTCAAAATCATCGATTATCACGTGGTCCGCTTGCAGGCCGGGAACAATTCGGTCGTAAAAAACTGTTGGTATATTGTTGTTCCGAAGGTTGTAAAGATGTTTGTAGTCGGTGGTTTCTTTTGATATCGAGATCAGTATCCCGTCGACACGACTGGCCATTAATGTTTTAACATTGGCCACTTCCCGTTCGTATCGTTCGTTCGATTGGCAAATGATGACATTAAATCCCGCATCGTAGGCAACATCTTCGATTCCGCTGATAACCGATGAAAAAAAGTAATGCACAATCTCGGGAATGATAACGCCAATGGTATTGCTGCGCCGTTGTTTTAAACTTAATGCGACTGCGTTGGGTTGGTAGTTCAGCTTTTCGGCTAACTCGTGCACCGCACGTTTTGTTTCCTCACTAATGTCGGGATGATTTTTTAGTGCACGGGAAACAGTAGAGGCCGAAATTTTTAATTCACGGGCTAAATCTTTTATGGTAACAAGTCCGCTGTTCATATGTTCCTTTCAACAAGAGCTTTTTGAGTGTTTGTACACGAAAATCAATCACTTCTTGTTGTTGTAAAAATACATATTTCGCCCAAATATTAAGCCATTGATAGGCAAATGATTTGAACCCACCAGTAACTACCTGTTATATAACATGTTTGTCGCAAACGACACCGCAAACGTTTGCGGTTAAGGCCGTGTTAAAAAGCTTAAACGAATCTTAACATTTATTATACTTTCGTAGCGCGAATTTGCTTTTACTGAATATGAAGTAGACTATAAATCGTTGATTTTTTGCCACTTAATTGTTGAAACATATTTAACTAAAACAACAAAAATTCATAAACTAATAACATTTAAAATGAGGATTATTCTTAAAAACCTTAAAGTAGCCTTGTTTTTAGTTGCGATGCTTAGCTATGGTTTGAGTTATGCGCAATTGAAAACAGTTACAGGTAAAGTAAACGATGCCGGAAACGGCGAAGCTTTACCTGGTGTGACCATCGTGGTTAAAGGTACTACAAACGGTACCATTACCAATTTCGATGGAGATTATAGTATCAGCGTGGAAGAGGGACAAACTCTTTCATACTCATTTATCGGTTACACAACTCAAGAAGTTGTTGTAGGTTCATCCAATGTGATCAACCTTCAACTGGCCCCGTCGATGGAGAATCTTGAAGAAGTTGTAGTAATTGGTTATGGCCAGGTTAAAAAAGACGATGCCACCGGTTCGGTTGCATCTGTTAGAGCCGAAGACTTTAACAAAGGCAACATTACATCTCCGCAAGACCTGTTGGTAGGAAAAGCATCAGGTGTAGTTATCACATCATCTGGTGGCGCTCCTGGTTCGGGATCAACAATACGTATTCGTGGTGGTTCTTCGCTTAACGCTTCAAACGACCCTTTAATTATTATCGACGGTATTCCGATTGCCAATAACGATGTTTCCGGGGGAAACAACTTCCTTGGCTTTGTCAATCCTAACGATATTGAATCGATGAGTGTATTGAAAGATGCTTCGGCAACCGCCATTTATGGTTCGCGCGCTTCTAATGGAGTAATTATTATTACGACCAAAAAAGGAAAAGCAGGAAGGCCTTTACAGATTAATTATGATATGAACACATCGATATCAACACCCATTAAATATGTTGATGTATATTCCGGTGACGAACTCCGGCAAATTGCACGTAGCAGGCCTACATTGTTTCCAGTTGAATCTTATGACAAATTATGGAGCGAAAATACAAACTGGCAGGATGAAATCTTCCACACTTCGGTTTCACAGGATAACAACCTTAGCATTTCAGGTTCGGTGAAAAACGTTCCTTACCGTGCTTCAATTGGTTATTCAAACCAAAGTGGTATTCTTAAAAATACATCGATGAAAAGGCTTACCGGAACAATTAGTGTTGACCCCATTTTGCTTGACGGCGATTTAAGGGTTAACCTGAACGTTAAAGGAATGACATCCGATAACAATTTTGGCGATTCCGGCGCTATTGGTTCAGCAGTTAGCATGGACCCCACAAAACCGGTTTACGACGCTTCTCAAACCGGTTCGGCGGGTTACTTCCAGTGGGAAAACTATGGCGCCAACCTTGGAACTCCAAACCCTGTCGAGCAGCTAATGGCAGTCGATAATAAATCGGAAGTTAACCGGGTTGTTGCCAATGCACAATTCGATTATAAAATCCCATTTGTTAAAGGGTTACGCGCTAACCTGAATTTAGCAACCGATCAGTCGAAAGGTGACGGGCACAATAACCGGCCGGTAACTTCTCCATCGACATTAACAGGTGAAACAGTTGGAATGACCAGCACTTATTGGTCTGAAAACTCGAACGACCTTCTTGAATTTTATTTAAACTACAAGGCTGATTTCGAATCGATTAACAGTATCTTGGATGCAACAGCCGGTTATTCCTGGCAGCATTTTCAACGCGAAGGTGGAAATTACAGAGAAGGCATTAGCCAACCAACAACTTCTTATATCACAGAAAACTATTTGGTTTCGTTCTTTGGCCGCGTAAACTACACTTTAGCCGATAAGTACCTGTTAACCGCTACTGTTCGTAACGACGGATCTTCCCGTTTCCAGGGAGACAATCAATGGGGTTTGTTCCCGTCGGCAGCATTTGCCTGGAAAATTAAAAACGAAAATTTCCTAAAAGATGTTGATTTTGTTTCAAACTTAAAATTAAGGTTCGGCTGGGGTGTTACCGGCCAGCAAGATATTGGTAACGATTATCCGGCACAAGCAACTTATGTTGCATCTTCAGGAGGTTCTTACTATATGATTAACGGCCAATACCTTCCAACCTTACGCCCAAATGCATACGATCCGGACATAAAATGGGAAGAAACCACAACCCAGAACATTGGACTTGATTTTGGATTTATGGATGACAAAATCTCCGGTTCAATTGACGTTTACAAGCGTGTAACCGACGACCTTTTAAATACTGTTACCGTACCTACCGGGAGCAACTTCTCGAATACCTTGCTAACCAACGTTGGCAGCCTTGAAAACAAAGGGGTTGAATTTTCGATTGACTGGCGGGCTATTTCCCAACAGGACCTCATGTTAAACATCGGATTTAACATTTCGTACAACGACAATGAAATTACAAAATTGTTGTTGAACGACAACCCTGATTATATTGGAATTCTCTATGGAGACGGGATGACAGGGGCAAAACAGGTAACAAGAGTTGGATATCCGGGCTACTCATTCTTTGTAAACCAACAGGTTTATTACCCAAATGGAACGCCTATTGAAGGAATGTATGTTGATTTATCGGGGGCAGGCGGAACTGTAAACGGAGACAACAACGACAAATACATTTACCACAATCCGGTGGCCGATGTATTGCTGGGGCTTTCAGCCAGTTTTAGTTATAAAAACTTCGATGCATCGTTTTCATCGCGCATAAGCCTCGGAAACTATGTTTACAACCAGGTTGCATCAGGTTCGTCGTACGACCAAATGTACCAGATTGGCTACTGGAAAAATATGCCAAAATTTTTGGATGAAACCCAGTTTGTAAAACGTCAATTCACAAGCGACCATTTTGTAAGCAATGCTTCATTCTTCAAACTCGATAACGTAAGTGTAGGCTATACATTAAATGAACGGAACGGGAAAATGGTCCCACGTATCAGTTTCACTGTTCAAAACGTATTTACAATTACCAATTACGAAGGGCTCGACCCCGAAGTATCGGGTGGTATAGATAACAATTTCTACCCAAGGCCACGTACCTTTATGGTAGGTATTGGTTTCACCTATTAATCCATTAAAACAATTTCAAAAATGAATAAGTTAAAATCAATTTTTATCATATTTCTATCAGCGCTGTTGATTACATCGTGCGTTGATGATTTGGACGTTAGCCCAAAAGACCCGGATGTGATTATGGCCGGAAACCTGGGAGACGATCCTGTGTACATGCAACAGGTTTTAGGTAAAATTTATGCCAGTTTCATTATTGCAGGGCAGGGAGCAAACGGAGGAGCCGATATTAGCGCTTCTGACGAGAACTTCTTTACCACGATGAGGGCACTTTGGAATTTGCAGGAAATTACTACCGATGAAGCGATTTGTGGTTGGGGCGATGTAGGTATTTCTGATTTGAATACACAAACCTGGAGCCCAAGCAACCCTTTTCTTACTGCTCTTTACCAGCGTTTGGGGTTAAGTATTACTTATGCCAACGATTTTATTGCCTTAACAAAAGACGATACCGATCCTGAAGTAGTCCAGTACAATGCTGAAGCCCGGTTCCTGAGAGCTTTGGCCTATTACTGGTTTATGGATTTATTCGGAAATCCTCCGTTTACAACCGAAGAAGACGGTGTTGGGAAATTCTATCCTGAACAAATTCAGCGTGCAAAGTTATTCGAGTATGTTGTTTCGGAACTAAAAGATATAGAAACTATTCTTCCTGACCCCGGGAATTCATATCCGCAAGCCGATAAAGGCGCTGCATGGATGTTATTGGCCAGGGTGTATTTGAATGCCGAAGTTTACACCGGAACTGCACATTGGGACGATTGTATAACCTATTGCAACAAAGCAATTAACAGCGGGGCCTATGCATTAAACAACGATTACCGTCACAACTTTACCGCTGATAACCATTATGGGGCCAATCCTGAAATGATTTTTGCCTGGGAACAAGATGGTATTAATACGCAAGGCGCCGTAGGAACTACTTTTATTATCGAATCGTGTAGCGATGCTACCTATATCAGGGCTGAAGATTACCACGGGTTAACATCGAACACCAACTGGAACGGCAACCGTGCAAGAAAAGACTTCATGAATATTTTAGTGGACACTTTAGCTACTTATGGTGGCCCAATTGATATGACGGATGTAGATTTCTCGCAAGCGAAAGACAAACGGGTTTTTATGAAAATGAAAAGAAGTATTGATATTCCAAGTGCTTCATCAAGCGGAGACTATGGCATTGGCGTTTATAAATTTACCGCTAAAAATGCCGATGGTTCTCAGGCCGCAAATTATAACGCAGAGCATGCTTCTACCGATTTTCCTGTTTTCCGTTTAGCTGATGCCTATTTAATGCGCGCAGAATCGGAATTCAACCTGGGAAATCCGGATAACGCGGTTGCTGATATCAATATCATAAGAGAACGTGCTTACGGAAATACCGATGGAAATATTACTGTCGGCGAACTTACTTCGCAGTTTATTTTGGACGAACGCGCCCGTGAGTTTTACTACGAAGCTCAACGCCGGACTGATTTAGTCCGTTTTGGACAATACACCAGCGGAACTTACAACTGGCAATGGAAAGGTGGCGTTTTTGAAGGCACTTCAACCAGTAGTCATCTCGATCTTTTCCCGATTCCGGGAGACGAAGTTTCGGCCAACAGCAACATCACACAAAACACCGGTTACTAATCGTAAAAAGCATATAAAATGAAAAAATTAATAGTTATAACTTTCATAGGGCTGCTGGGCACGCTTTTCTCCTGCGAAAAAGACGGGGACCAGATATTCCTGCCGGAAAGCCCTGTTGCACCAACAATTGTTTCTATGCCCGATTTAACTTTGGAGCGAAACAATGGAACAGATACACTGGAATTTGTTGGAACTCCTGTTGATCCGGGATTTGTTGCTTCCACAAAATATTTCCTCGAAGCCTGTGCCAGCGGAAATAATTTTAGCGATGTAACTTCCATTCAAAGCAACACCTCGGGTACTTCATTCAAAATCACAGTTAGCGATTTAAACGGGATGTTATTGAAAAAATTCCCGGCCGATGAAGTTTCCTCTGTTGACTTCAGAATTCGTTCGCAGTTAGTTGTTGATGCAGGGACCGGCGCCCCGGGAGCAGCTGATGATTCATTCGATTACAGCTCTGAAACAGAAACTGCAAATGTCGCACTTTACGGTTTACCACGCATAGACATATTAAACTCCGGTATCGACCAGAAAATTGAGTCGGCATTAGGAAACGGCGAATACACCGGCTATGTGAAACTCAACGAAACCAAGCCGTTTAATTTATATGAACCTGACAATGCCCTTACCTATGGAGGTAGTGGTGGTGTTCTTGAAGAAAACGGTGCAGCAATTTCGCCAATATCTACCGGCTGGCACAAATTATCAGTTAGCCTGAACGACATGACTTACGAGCTATTGGATTTCAGAATTGGTTTAATTGGCGATGCAACACCAAACGGATGGGATGCCCCTGACCAAAAAATGGAATACGATCCACAAACTGGCTTATGGAGTATTACTCTTAATTTGGTTACTGGAACAGTAAAATTCAGGATAAACGACGACTGGAGTGGAAGTATAAACCTGGGACTTGGCAACGACGACCACCCGGAGTACACACTTGATAATCTTTGGAATAGTGGAAGCAGCCAGAACATTCCAATTAACGAAGCCGGAAACTACACCATAACACTATCGATTGGAAGCGCTTACAGTGCCACAATTACTAAAAACTAAGAAAATGAAACGAAATAGAATATTCACCATATTTGCTTCATTAATCCTGGCTGTTGCAATGTTTTCAGCCTGTACCGAAGATACTGCAGATGTTCGATTGGAACCAACACTCTCAACGGCTAATACCTTAAATGTAACATCCGACTCTGCAACAGTTGTTGGTTATATAATTGCCGAAGGGGATGGCTTTGCCGAACGCGGCATTTGCTATAGCACAACAGAAGGCCCAACCATTGACGACAGCAAAACGATGTATACAAAAAACTCCCCCAATGCAACATTTTATGTCACATTGTCGGGGCTCAGTTATGCCACAAAATATTACGCACGGGCTTACGCAACAGGTGAAGCCGGAACAGTTTATGGTGAAGAATTAAGCTTCACCACTTTACCGGTTGTTCCGTTCCTGACTACTGCAACAATTACCAACATTACAGGTAATTCAGCAAGTGGGGGAGGCGAAGTTACCGGAAGCGGCGGGGCTGATGTTAGCGCACGTGGTATTTGTTTTGGCGCTTCAGAAAATCCAACAGTAGCTGACAGTAAAACTACTGATGGCGAAGGAACAGGTGCATTTGAAAGTACTCTTTCTGAATTACAGGGAAACACGACCTATTATGTGCGTGCTTATGCTACAAATGTTGCTGGAACAGGTTATGGCCCGCAGGTAACATTTACTACTTTAGTTGATTTACCAAAGGTTACAACAGCAACGGTTACCGGAATTACAAAAACTTCTACTGTTGCCGGCGGAGCGGTAACAAATAACGGTGGTGACGAGATTACGACTTATGGTATTGTTTGGGGAATGAGCCCGGAACCAACCACGACGGACAATGTTATTGAAGCCACTATGGAAATGGATTCGTTTGTTATCGACATTACCAATCTGGAAATAAATACTACTTATTATGTCCGTGCATTTGCCACAAACAGCACTGGTACAGGTTATGGCGAAAACATTGAATTCACTACGCTTGCTGATATTCTTACCTGGTACATTCCGGGCGATTATGTTGAGGCAAGTTACCCAGGCTCGGGATTGTCAAACTGGTCGCCGGAAAACTCACCGTACATCATGAGTACTATCGAAAACGGCAGCAGCCTTGAAGGTTATGTTTATATGGCGAATTCTGATAACCAATGGAAATTTGCTACTCAACCAAACTGGGACGGCCCTAACTACGGCGACGGCGGTGGAGGAGTACTCGATGCAGGTGCTGACAACGTTCACTCACCTGCCGGTTATTACAAACTAAATGCTGATGCTGATGCCGGAACATTCACTGCAATACCAACGGTTTGGGGTGTAATTGGAAGTGCATCGCCAAGCGGATGGGACGATGAAACGCCATTGGCATATTCTCCTGAAGACGCAAAATGGCAAGGCGGGATGCACTTAACGGCTGCCGAAATTAAGTTCCGCGCCAACCACGACTGGGGTTTCAACTATGGCAGCGATGCTGCTGACGGAATACTTCAGGCTGGCGGTGCAAATATTCCTGTTGACCTGGAAGCTGATTATGCGATAACTCTTGATTTCAGTACACCAAATGAGTACACATACAGCGCTAATCGTTGGGGCGTAATTGGCGATGCTACTCCGGGTGGCTGGGACAACGACACCAACATGACCTGGGATGCCGATAATGGCATTTTCACCGTCACGATTGACCTGGTTGCCGGATCATTTAAATTCCGTGCAAACGATGCCTGGGATATTAACTATGGAAGCGATGTTAATGCACTTTCTGCTGGTGGCGACAACATTGCCGTGGCAGAAACCGGTAACTATACAATAACTTTCGATCCCTGGGGATTGACTGCTACTGTTACTAAAAATTAGTTAGAATTAATTGATTTGATCAGAAACCTCTTCGATTTTTTGGAGGGGTTTCTGTTTTCTAAAATTTGAACAATATGTTACGTTTCTTTACCCTTCTCCTAAGTGGTTTATTTGTATTAAACCTTTCGGCACAAATTACCACCAATCCTGAATTGCCAGTGGCCAGTGGCAAAGTTGTAATCACTTTCGATTCGTCGAAAGAAAGCCGGCTCGGTTATTTTACGGGCGATTTGTATGCACACACCGGCGTTACCATCGAAGGAAAAGGACAGTGGCAAAATGTAATCGAATCGTGGGGTAACAATACCACTCAACCCAAACTAACCAACAAGGGAGGCGGAATTTACGAACTTGAAATTTCTCCCGACATTAATACTTTTTACAGCGTTGCAGCAGGCGATAAAGTTACCGAACTGTGCTTTGTTTTTCGCGCAGCGGATAATAGTGCACAAACCAACGACCTGTTTGTTAGCGTATTTGAAGAAGGCTTGGTGGTTGATATTACCGAACCTGCCGGAACATCAATTCTTGAAATTAACCAGGCTGTTTCAATCAGTGCACGCTCATCGGTGGAAGCTGCGCTAAAGTTGCACCTCAACGATGCTTTGCTGGCTGAAACTACCGGAACCCAAATCAATACCAATTATACATTTACCGAAGGTGGACCGTATTGGTTGATTGCCGGGGCCACCGCCAACAATGAGACCGTTTTTGATTCGATGAAAATATTCGTACGCAGCGAAATTGTTAGCGAACCAATACCGGCTGCATACAAAAAAGGCATTAATTATATCGACGATAACACAGTTGCACTGGCGCTGTTTGCACCGCTTAAAAACTTTGTATTTGTGATCGGCGATTTCAATAACTGGGAAGTGGATGCAAACTACCAGATGAAAAAAGACGGCGATTACTTCTGGCTCGAAATTCCAAACCTTGAAAAAGGAAAAGAATATGCGTTTCAATATTTCATCGATGGCGAAATTCGGATTGCTGATCCGTATGCCGAAAAAATCCTGGACCCATGGAACGATCAGTACATTTCTTCAGCTATTTATCCCAACCTGATGACTTATCCCACCGGGAAAACTGAAGGTGTAGCCGCCGTTCTGCAAACCGGACAAATAGCCTACAACTGGCAGGTCAGTGATTTTCACGCTCCTGATAAAAACAAACTCGTAATTTACGAATTACTGGTTCGCGATTTTACTGCCGATCAAAGTTTTCAGGGAGTGATCGACCAACTGGATTACCTTGAAGACCTGCGGATAAATGTGCTTGAGTTGATGCCGGTAAACGAATTTGAAGGAAACAACAGCTGGGGTTACAACCCTTCGTTTTACTTTGCTCCCGACAAAGCTTACGGCCCTAAAAACAAACTGAAAGAACTGATCGACGAATGCCACAAACGTGGAATCGCCGTGCTTATCGACATGGTACTGAACCACAGTTACGGGCAAAGCCCGTTTGTGCAAATGTACATGGACAACTGGACTATTTTGCCCGAAAATCCATGGTACAATGTCTCTTCTCCGAATACGACCTATTCGTGGGGTTACGATTTTAACCACGAAAGAGATGTTGTTAAAGAGCTGGTAGATAGCGTTAACAGCTTTTGGATAAACGAATACAAAGTAGATGGATTCCGTTTCGACTTCACCAAGGGTTTTACCCAAAAAACAGGCGATGGCTGGGCTTACGATGCCTCGCGCATGGCGATATTGGAACGCATGGCGAACGAAATCCGGAAACGCGACCCCGACAACATAGTCATTTTCGAGCATTTAAGCGATAACAGCGAGGAAACTGTGCTGGCCAACCACGGCATTTTGTTATGGGGAAACATGCACAACACTTATCTGCAGGCTGCCCGTGGAAATTACAACGAATCGGATTTGAGCTGGGCGGTTTACAAGGAACGTGGCTGGAACAGCGCCAACCTGGTTTCGTACCCCGAAAGCCACGACGAAGAACGGATTATGTACGACATTAAGAAAACCGGGCTTGCCTCCGACAGTTATAACATAAAAAATCAGGCTACAGCGCTCAAAAGAATTGAACTGAATTCTGTTTTTAACCTGTTGCTTCCCGGACCAAAAATGATCTGGCAGTTTGGAGAACGCGGCTACGACCTGTCGATCAACCGTTGCGAAGACGGTACAATCAGCAACGACTGCCGGACGGCACCCAAACCTCCATACTGGCATTATCTCGATAATCCCGACCGCACTGATCTTTTCCAGGTGATGGCAAAACTAAATGAGTTGAAACAAACTTACGAAGAGTTTTCGCCCGACAGCCTGTTTTATCAACTGGAAGGTGCAGCCAAGTGGTACACCCTTTCAACAGGAGAAAATCATGTGCTTGCCACAGGTAATTTCGATATCGGGTTACAATCGTCTAGCGTCGTATTTCCAACAACTGGCAAATGGTACGAATTTTTTAGCCGCGATTCGATTGAAATCACAAATGCTGCGCAGGTTCTGAACCTTGAACCTGGCGAGTACCGTTTGTATTCGACCCGTAAATTTGACAATCCAAAAGTAATTACGGATATTGAAACAATTCAGGAAAAACAAGCCAAAGTGAACATTTACCCTAATCCTGCCAGTGAAGTTCTGGTTGTTGAAGCAGGCAAAAAAATTCAGCAAATACAATTGTATTCGTTACAGGGAAAAATGATTCAGCAACGTGTTGAAATAAACCAGGATAAGGCTCAATTGGATGTTCGGGAATGTGTTCCGGGAATTTATTTTTTGCGGACCGTATTTAACGACAATATCTCGACTCAGAAGATCATAATCAAATAATTCGGTTAAAGAAATTGATAATTAGCTTCTATTTTGTGGCTGTCGATTCACCCGAAGGCCTACGTCAAAAGAGGCTGAACCCATAACTTAACATTACTTCGTGCGAACCACTTTGGTAGCCACCTAATTTAGTTATAGTGATGTCGTAAGAGTAACCGATAGTTAGTTCGGGGATGGGGCTAAATTGTGCAATTACGCCATAAGCGGCATCCAGCCGGTACATGCCCCCGACCCAGAATTTTTCTTTAAAACCGAACAAAGCAGTCGCATCGAATGAAACCGGGGCATTATGTACCCATTTCATCAGTCCACTGATTTTGAGCTGGAAATCGTCGTTAAGCCTGTACAAGCTACCTCCCACAAAATACAGGTGCATTTGTTGTTTATTCACATACTCGGTACTCACTTCTTCGCGGGTGATACGGTTTTCAATAAGGCGTGGAACCGATAATCCAAAATAGGAATCAGCAGAATACAGGTAAAAACCAATACCTACGTTTGGCAGGAAGTTTTCGTAAATATCGTTGTCAAAAATCGGATCGGGTGTAATGGTTATGAGGTCGGTAAGGTTGGCACGGAAAAAACTCACACCTGCTTTTAATCCCATCCCAAGCCGGTATTTATCAGAAACCTGAAGAAAATAGGAATAATCGATGTAGACTCCGGTTTGTTTCATGGGTCCTATTTTATCTGAAAGCACAGAAAATCCTATTCCAACATTTTTGCCTTCGATGGGAGTATTATAGGCAAACGAACGTGTTGCAGGGGCCCCGTCGAACGAAACCCACTGGCTGCGGGCAACCACCATGGCATTCCCGATACTTTTTGAACCGGCATAACCAGGATTTATAACCAGCAAATTGTCCATGTACTGCGTGTACAAAGGATCCTGCTGTGCAAGCGTTCGATTGGCCGTCAGAAGAATTGTTAGTGCAACAATTACATAAACCGCTATTTTATTTGCTCTTCTCATTTACCTGTCGATATAAATTGAACCGGCTAATGGTTTTTCACCGTTGCCCAAATCGATTATATAATAATATGTTCCGGTTGGAAGGTTCCCGTTTGTTCCTCCCACATTGACTTTTCCGTCCCAGAAACGTGGATTTGTTTCGATGCCGTAAGCCCTGGCTTCGTATACTTTTTTACCCCAGCGGTTAATAATCTGTATTGAATTATTTGGATAATATTCGATGCCAAGTATCTGGAAGAAATCGTTAATATTATCGCCGTTTGGTGTAAAGGCTTGCGGAATCAGGAAGTTTGTTGCGGTAACCAGTACATATACCCTGGCATTGTCGCAAAGTTGTGTTACATCGCAAACCTGGTATTCAAAAATATCTGTTCCGGTAAAGTTTTCATTCGGAGTGTAAATTATGGTTTGATCGAACGGGTCGATTTCCACCACCCCGTTTTGCGGGTAATCCACAATGTTTAACGAAGCCGGCACCAAATCATCGTCCGGATCGTAATCGTTGGCTAATGCATTAATTGTAACCGCCGTTATATAGGCTGTGGTATCGTAATCGTCGTTAGCAACGGGCGCATTGGCAAACAAGCTAACTACTACCGAATCGGTATCAGAGCAACCAAAAATGTCGTTCACAACCAGGTAATAGGTTCCGGGTTGGCCCACTACCGGAAAGGCAGTGTTTGCGCCCTCTTCAATCTGTCCGTTGTTGGTTGTCCAACTATAATTTAAGGCTTCGCCAATACTTTCTGATCCATTCAGTATTAGCGTATTTCCGGCTTCCATCATTACATCGTTTCCGGCGTTTGCCTGAATTTCCGACACAGCGATGGTAACGGTATCCCTGTACTTATAACCCAGCAAAGTAGTAACCGTTAGAACATACGATGTGGTTTCGCCGGGCGTAAATACGGGGTTTGGAATAGTAGGGTCGTTTAATCCGTTAACCGGTTCCCATTGGTACAACAAGTTATTATCGGTCGGATAAACTTCGTTAAACGGATAGGTTTGACACGCTCCGATCGTTGTATCCGGTCCGGCGTA